>CP059430.1:1592283-1910740 GCA_013874835.1 Carnobacteriaceae bacterium zg-84
TTTAGATTTTTTCAACTGGTGCAAATGCTGCTAACAGTGTCTTAATGCCTTGGTTTTCAAATGCAATATCTATTGTTGTATCTACATCTTTACCACTAATTCGCACAACTCTACCAATACCCCATTTTGTATGTTTTACTTTATCACCAACACTAAATTGTCGGTTCTCTTGCGTCACAACTTTCTTTTGTACAAAAGGTACTTTAAATGGTTTTGTTATCGTTGTTTGTGGTGTTATATTTTCAGGTACATCAACATACACATCGCTAATCTCTTCTAAAAAGCGTGAAGCTCTATTTCGTTTAACATCACCATATAGCAATCTAGAACTGGCATGTGTCAGAAATAATTTTTTCTCTGCCCGAGTCATCCCAACATACATCAAGCGTCTTTCTTCCTCTATATCTTCTTCAAACACACTTCTACTTGAAGGAAAAATAGTTTCTTCCATACCCACTATAAACACAACTGGAAATTCTAATCCTTTGGCTGCATGTAGTGTCATCAATGTGACATAATGCTCATTTGTTTCATCTTCTTCAAGCGTTCCGTCCAAAGCAAAATCGGACAAGAAACGCGTTAATGGAGAAATTACTTCTTCTATATCTTCTAAATTTTCTGTTTGTAATTGTTCATCAAATGTTTTGGTAACAGACTTAAATTCTTGAATATTTTCTAGTCTTGCTTGAGCTTCTAATGTCCCTTCCATTTCAAGACATTCAGTATATCCTGATTTTTCTAGTAACATATCTAATAATTGTGTTATCGTCGATTCTTCCAATGCTATTTGGCATTTTTTAATAAGCGCTACAAAAGATAAAATCCCATTTTTTGCCTTTGTTCCTAAACCAGTTTCTTCTAAGTGCTCTGTTGCTTCAAAAAGAGAATAATTACGTTCTCTTGCAAAACTAGCTAATTTTTCCAAGCTTGTTTTTCCAACACTACGCTTAGGTACATTCACAACTCTCTCAAAACTCAAATCGTCTTTTGGATTATCAATCAAACGTAAATACGCTAAAATATCTTTGATTTCTAATCTATCATAGAATCGTAATCCCCCGTAAATTTTATAAGGTATAGCGTATTGCATAAATGCTTCTTCAAGAGAACGAGATTGTGCATTGGTACGATATAATACAGCTATATCATTATATTTTGATACATACACTTTTTCTGTTTGTAATTGCTTAATTTTTTGAGCAACATAACTCGCTTCATCTTTTTCTGAAAAGGCATTGTAAAGTGTAATCGTATCTCCTGTATCATTTTGTGTCCATAATGTTTTAGCGACACGCTCTTGATTATTATCTATTACATTATTCGCTGCATTTAAAATGGTTTTAGTGGAACGATAATTTTGTTCCAGTAAAACTGTTTTTGCATTTGGAAAGTCTTTTTCAAAATTTAAAATATTGCTCATGTCAGCACCACGCCAACCATAAATACTTTGATCGGCATCCCCAACGACACAAATATTTTTAAAATAACGGCTTAATTGTCTAACTAATGTATACTGTGTTTTATTCGTATCTTGATACTCGTCAACATGAATATAGTGGAATTTTTGTTGATAATAGCTCAATACATCAGGATATTGTTCAAATAATTCCACAGTTTTCATAATTAGGTCATCAAAATCAAACAACTGATTTTTCATCAGCAAGTTTTGATAATCTTGATAACAGTCTGCAATAACATCCTCAAACCACGTAGATGCTTCCTCTTTCATACTTTCGGGTGTTAATAATTGGTTTTTTGCATCACTAATAACAGAAAGTAATACTTTTTCATTTACCTTTTTTGGATCGTATCCTCTTTCTTTGATAACACGCTTCATCAATGTTTTTTGTTCACTTGTATCGGCAATAGAAAATTGACGAGAATAACCAATCAGTTCTGCTTCTCGTCTTAAAATACGTACGCACATGGAGTGAAATGTCGATACCCACATATCACGGGTCACATGACCTACTAATAACTCTAATCTCTCTTTCATTTCTTTTGCGGCTTTATTTGTGAATGTAATGGCTAAAATATTCCACGGATTGACATGCTTTTCTTCCACCAAATAGGCAATACGATGTGTTAAAACACGTGTTTTTCCGCTACCAGCACCCGCCATAATCAGTAATGGTCCTTCTGTATGTTGAACAGCTTCTTTTTGACGTTCGTTCATTTTTTCAAGTAATTTACTCATCTATCTATCCTTTGTCATAAGACTATATTCTTCTAAAAAGTATACCAAAATTCATAGGGTAATACTAGTAAACACGTCGATGTCTAATAGAAAAATAGATTTCTTAGTATTTTTTCTTGCGAGAGTTTTTTCATTTTTATATAATACGCATATTGAGTAAAGAAAAGGAGTTATCCATGAGTATATTAAACGTTGAACATTTAACACATGGTTTTGGGGATCGTGCTATTTTTGATGATGTATCATTTCGATTATTAAAAGGGGAACATATTGGTCTAATAGGTGCGAATGGAGAAGGAAAATCTACATTTATGAATATTATCACGGGAAAATTACAACCCGATGAAGGAAAAGTCGAATGGTCAAAGCGTGTACGTGTTGGTTATTTAGACCAGCATACTGTTTTAGAACAGGGAATGAGTATTCGTCAAGTACTACAAAGCGCATTTGAACACTTGTATGACATTGAAACAAGAATAAACGACATCTATATGGAAATGGCAAATGAGAATGCTGACATGGATAGCTTAATGGAAGAAGTAGGTGAACTTCAAGAGTTACTAGAGCATCATGATTTTTATATTATTGATGCAAAAGTTGAAGAAGTTGCTCGTGCTCTTGGCATTAGTGCATTCGGTTTAGACTCTGATGTAACAGAACTAAGTGGTGGTCAACGTACAAAAATTTTGCTGGCAAAATTACTTTTGGAAAAACCTGATATTTTATTATTAGACGAGCCTACAAACTATTTAGATGCCGAGCATATTGAATGGCTCCGTAGATATTTACAAGAATACGAAAATGCGTTTATTTTAATTTCTCATGATATTCCATTTTTAAATAGTGTTATCAATTTAATTTATCACATGGACAACCAGTCTTTAACACGTTATATCGGAGATTATGATAAATTCCAAGAAGTATATGCTATGAAAAAAGCACAAATTGAGGCAGCCTATAATCGTCAACAAAAAGAAATTGCAGACTTAAAAGATTTTGTTGCACGTAATAAAGCACGCGTATCGACACGTAACATGGCTATGTCGCGTCAAAAAAAATTAGATAAAATGGATAAAATCGAACTAGTTCAAGAAAAACCAAAACCGTCTTTTCATTTCCTACCCGCTAGAACTCCTGGACGTTTTATTTTTCAAGCAGAAAATCTTGTTATCGGCTACGATACACCTTTAACACAGCCTTTAAACTTAACAATGGAACGTGGACAAAAAATTGCAATTATTGGTTCAAATGGTATCGGGAAAACAACTTTGTTAAAAAGTTTGTTAGGGCTTATCCAAACTCTTGAGGGGAAAGTTGAAAAAGGAGAATTTTTAGAGATAGGTTACTTTGAACAAGAAATGTCTGGAGATTTATCTAAAACATGCCTAAATGAGATATGGGACACATTCCCTTATTTAAATCAAGCTGAAGTGAGAGCTGCTCTTGCAAAATGTGGCTTAACAACAAAACACATCGAAAGTCAAGTACGTGTTTTAAGTGGGGGAGAACAAGCAAAAGTGCGCTTATGTAAACTACAAAATCAAGAAAGTAATGTACTCATTTTAGATGAACCAACCAATCACTTAGATGTAGATGCTAAAGAAGAATTAAAACGAGCATTAAAAGAATATAAAGGAAGTATTTTAATGGTGTGTCATGAACCAGAGTTTTACGAAGGACTTATCACAGATATTTGGGACTTTTCAAAATACTCCGTAAAACGTGGGTAATTGTATATCAAAAGAGATAAATCTGTTATCGATTTATCTCTTTTGATGTATTTAAAAGAATAAACTTAATAAAGCAAGTATAGGTAGTCCGCCTTGCTTTAATATAATGGATTTTTGTGAAGTAAATCCTCCATAAAGGGCACATATAAAGATATACACAAGAATAATGGCACTGATTTCAATAGCATTTTCAGAAAATAAAGTAGCGTATAATAAAACGACTCCAAGTAATCCGTTATAAATACCTTGATTTTTAAACAATGTCTTAACTGTACTTCCTTTTAATTCCTCCTGTGAAATATTGAATACACGAGATGTATTTTTAGAATCTGTCACAATCGTTTCTAAATACATAATATAAAAACATTCTAGGGCCGTTAAAACAACTAAAATGATTGATAAAATAGACATGCTATTCCTCCGTTATAGTATTTAAGCTATCATCAAGTTTCCTTAATAAATCTACTGTTTGATGAAGATCAGATTGTGTAAAACTTTCATCAATAGCTTTTTGTAATAGAGTTTGATGCTCATGACATTTTTCAATGCTTTTTCTTGCTTTATCTGTTAAATACACTAAAACTTCTCGGTTATTTTCAGGATTTCTTTTTCTAGTGACATAACCTTTTTCCTCTAACACTTTCAAATGTCGTGTAACGGCGGCTGAATCAATTTGTAAATGTTCTTGAAGTCTATTTTGTGAACAACCATTATTTTGGCTAATTTCCATAATCATTTCGTATCTTGTCAAACTAAAACCTGTTACGTGTTCAAATAATTGCGTTATTTTTTGATCGAGTAATTTAATTTGATAAAACAACTGACTCATTTCTCTTAATGACATCACATCACCTCTTTTATGTAGTTTACCAAACAATAATTGATTTGTCAATTATTGATTTATCAAAGGAATTTCTTTATGATTATAACAACAACTAAAATAAGTACTAAAATACTTACGAATAAAATAAATAGTATATCGAGTGGTTGCTCGATAATCTCTTGCACAAAACCTACTTGTTTCATTGGAAAACGGATTGGTTCACCAATATATCCTAACGGAGCATCATAGACGACTGTATTCTCCTTTAAATAAATATTTCCTAGCCTATCTTTTTTGACAAATACACTAAACGATTTATCCAATTCTATTTTTGTATTGTGAATGGTGTGTGTTCCTACTGGTAATAATTCTGTTTCTTCATAGTCACGATACACGTGGCTTGCTAGAGCATTTGCTATTTTGTGCCGTGCATATTTATCTTCTTCATTATCCCACTTTCCTACACCTAATACGACTTCAATCAATCGTTTGTTTCCACGTTTAACTGTTTGAATATAATTTAATTGTGCTCCCGGACTAGAACCTGTTTTTAAGCCGTCTACACCTTCAAAAAAAGTTCCTCCTTGTTGTAATGACACATTTGTATTTGTTAACAACTCTGCATAAGGTGTTTTCTCATTAACGATAACTTCATAATACTTCGTATATTCTAAAATCTCTTCATGCTCTTGCAATAAAGAAAAACATAAACGTGCTAAATCTTGCGCCGTAGATTGACTAGGCATTGATTCATCGTAATGCGGGGTATGAATAAAGCCTTGAAAATCGTGTGTAATAGCTCCAGTAGGATTTGTAAAAGAAGTCTTTACCATACCTAATTTTTTTGCTTTTTGATTCATTTGATCAATGAACAATGATATATCATTATTTGTGACAGCTTTTGCTAGCATAATCGTAGCAACATTAGAGGAACTCATTAAAGACATGAATAGTAAATCTTCAATACTATATGCTCGATTTTTGACGATTGTTGTATTACTTAATAAATAAATTTGACTTATTTTTTCATCTTCTTCTGTTGCATAAAGAATGGTGTCTTTTGTGAATTGTCCACTCTTCATTGCATCTAACACTAAATAAACGGTCATCAATTTAGCTAAACTCGCTGTTTCCCAAATTTTTTCAGAATTTTCTTCAAACAAAATTTGTCCCGTATCTGCATCTACAACAAGTGCAGATACGGGTACTTGTTGCGATGTCAGACCTTCTTGTTTAACAATATCTACCAAAGAAATCTGTTGATGTGCCAATGTGATTGAAAGCGAAGAAATGATATAAATAACGCAAGTACATACTAAAAATAATTTAAAAAATATCCTTTTTTTACTAGACATATAACCCTCCTACAACTGTATTATATACTTAATACAGTTGTAGAGCAAGAATTTTTCTTGACACACTTTTATCGCTTTGTTATAATCGTGTCAATATTATAAGCGATGAAAAAGATAGTAGTTTATTGATCGTGTCTTGAAGAGAGTTAGCGTTGGGTGAAAGCTAATACAATCAATAAGTGAAGTACACTTTGGAGCTACTTGTGTGAACAAGCGTTTAACAAGCGATAATTGTACGAGTGATTTGTTTTATAAACAAATAATTTGGGTGGTAACACGGTATTAATCGTCCCTAGTCCTTTGGATTAGGGACGTTTATTTATGTTTTAGGAGGTTTTTATATGTCAATTATTCAAGATTTAGCATGGAGAGGTGCTATCAATCAACAAACAGATGAGAAAGGTTTAGAAGAGCTTACGAATAAACAAAAAATTGCTGTTTATTGCGGTGTCGATCCGACAGGTGATAGCATGCATATTGGTCACTTAATTCCATTTATGATTTTACGTCGCTTTCAATTAGCAGGACATCAACCCGTTATTTTAATTGGTGGTGCAACTGGTTCTATTGGTGATCCTAGTGGTCGTACGAGCGAACGTCAGTTACAGTCTATGGAAACTGTACAAAAAAATGTTGAAAAATTAACAGCTCAAATGAAAAAATTATTTGTAACATCTGATGAAGATAAATCAGCTGTTAAGTTCGTTAATAATCATGATTGGACAAAAGATTTATCATTACTAGATTTTTTACGTGATTTCGGTAAACATTTTAATGTGAATACAATGCTTTCTAAAGATATTGTGGCAAGTCGTTTAGAAACTGGGATTTCATTTACTGAATTTTCGTACCAAATTTTACAATCTATGGACTTTTTACATCTATTTGAACATGAGAATGTCCAACTACAAATTGGTGGTGCAGATCAATGGGGAAATATTACAGCAGGACTTGAATTGATTCGTAAGAAAAAAGGTCATGAAGCTCAAGCATATGGATTAACTATTCCTTTAATGTTAAAATCTGACGGTACTAAATTTGGAAAAACAGCTGGTGGTGCTGTATGGTTAGATCCCGAAAAAACAACTCCTTATGAATTTTATCAATTTTGGTTAAATCAAGATGACCGTGATGTTATCAAATATTTAAAATACTTCACTTTCCTGTCTAAAGAAGAAATTGAAACATTGGAACATTGTGTTGAAACAGAACCTCATAAAAGAGAAGCTCAAAAACGTTTGGCTGAAGAAGTCACACTCTTCGTTCATGGAGAGCAAGCTTTAAAAGACGCCTTAAAAATTTCACAAGCTCTATTTTCTGGAGATATTAAAACATTAAATGCTTCAGAAATTGAACAAGGTTTTAAAAATATGCCTACATTTGAAACGACTACACCTAATGCTAATTTTGCAGAGTGGTTAGTTGATATTGGTATCGAACCTAGTCGTCGTCAATCACGTGAAGATATTAAAAATGGTGCGATTACCTTGAATGGTGAAAAAATAACCGATATTGACTTTACTATTACAGGTGAATATTCTTTTGAAGAAAAATTTATTATTATTCGTCGTGGTAAAAAGCATTACTTCTTAATAAAATTAGTGAAATAAAGATTATAGAACTACCCTCAAAATAATTTAAACGAGATGAACTGATTGATTCCACAAACAATCAGTTCATCTCGTTATTTTCAATTTCTCTACAAGCGTATATAATCCTTATTCTGTATGATATATACTCTTCATTTAACTGATCTTTATCTTTGTTCTTCATTGACGACATGTGTGAACCACTTTATAATAAAGAAAAAAACTAGAGAGGCTTGCATCGTGGACTATAAAAAAATTGCAGATATAGCATTATTAGCTGGAAAAATCATGTTAGAGAGCAATGCTGAAACATATCGTGTTGAAGAAACAGTCGAACATATTTTAAAACTGTCGTTATTAGAACATACTGAAGCATTTGTTCTACCTACTGGCATTATGATTACATTAGATGATACAAGTATTAAGGCTATTTCATTGATACATAGGGTGAAAACAAGAACAACTGATTTAAGGAAAATCCATAAAGTAAACGATATTTCTAGAAATTTATGCGCAAATAGATTATCAATCGAGGATGCTTATGAACAATTAACAACACTTGATGAACAAGAATATAGTCAGTTATCAATAGATATTGCGACATTGATTTTAGCCATTGGATTTACTATTATGTTAGGTGGAAATATATATGACAGTACTGTAACATTATTAAATGCAATTTTTCTTGTTCTTATTTTTAGAGTGGGGCGTTTTTTAAAATCTACAACTTTTTTCTCAAACGTGATTGCCTCTATTATTGCCGCAATTATTGGGACTATTTTCGTGAAACAATTTCCTCATCATTTGTCATTAGACGCCATCATGGTAGGTAGTATCATGCCAATGGTACCAGGAACAATTATTACAAATGCCATTCGAGATACATTCCACGGTGATTATTTATCTGGCTTTGCAAGATGTGCAGAAGCTGTCATCATTGCTCTTTCTATTGCGTTAGGAGTAGCCGTAGGGCTTATTTTATCAGGAGGAGGGAACTTAATTTCATGATGTCGTTAATTGTTGCAATTATATCGTCCTTTGTTGCTGTATATGCGGGAGCTATCATGATTAATGCTCCTAAAAAATTTCTTATCCCTGCAGGAATAGGTGGACTTATTTGTTGGATTGCATATTTTTTATTACTCCCAATAACTGGTATGCTAGCCAACTTCTATGCCAGTTTACTCGTTGCACTATACAGTCAACTCATGGCTCGTGTTTACAAAACACCTGTAACAATGTTTTTTATTCCAGGTTTTTTACCAATAGTACCTGGACTAGCTATTTTTAGATGTGTTTATTTTTACATCAGTGGAAATGCTATAAAATTTAATCAATATTTATCAGAAACCATTCAAATTGCGACGTTAATTGCTTTAGCTATTTTTATTATTGATGCATTATTCAAATCAAATAAACGTATTGCTAGTCTATATAAAAACCAAAAAAAATAGGCTCTTCGTCAAATCTTATTGGTGGGACTCTACTTCCGCTAATAAGATTGATTATAGAACCAAAAATAACCGTATGCACGGTTATTTTTTTTGAACAGCATGAATTGCATCAACAAATATTTTTTTTGTAAAATAGCCATTTTGTAATAAATAGCTAAATTGTTCAACATTCGTCACTAATTCTTGATAACGTTGCTCCGTCATTTCCGAAAGAACATGATTTAATTCTTCTAGGGAATCCACAATAATCCCCAATCCATTCTCTTCGATAAGTTGTTGATTAGAAATACCTTTTCTAGCAATAATCGGGATCCCAGCAGATAAATATGTGCTTATTTTATATGATACATTCATTGTCATATATTGACTCCAAAAGTTATTTTCAGACCATACTAAACCAAACCCACCTTCAGATAAAGCTAATAATAGTTGATCCCGATTATGCCATCCTCTAAATTGAACATTAACACCCTCTTTTAATTCGGCATCAGAGCCATATAACCGCAAAACATAGTCTAAATGCCAGTTATTACAAAACTCAAACTTACGTGCTTGTCCTGCAAAATGAACAATTTTCTTAAAACTAGGTTTATTCAATGTTAAATGGTGTGTAAAATCCCATATTTGTTGGAAAATAACACGTTCATTTTTTAATCCAGCTTCTTTTAAACGTTCGTACATTTTAGCAGTTGGTAAAATCAATGCATCGGCTAAATTGAATAATTCTATTGTTTCATCCATTAAATAATAATTGCCGTCAAACATCAATGGAATGACATCATGAACAAAAATAATCAATTTTAAGCGATTATATAATTTTAATTTATAAATCAATTTTTTATCAAATTCCATACCATTCCAAGTTGGAAATTGGACGAATACGATATCTTGATGAGAAATACCTGCCACAATCCCATCCAATCGTTTGCTTAATTCTGATTCTGAATCAACAGAAACAGGATAAGCATAAATAGATAATTCATTAAACCCCATATCTCTTGCAACCGATGCTATCATTTGTTGTGCATTTTGAGCAGTACTAATACTGGCATGCCCGTGCAAACTTGTTATATGAACTCTCATATTTTATCTCCTTCTCATTATCTTCTGTATATTATCATAAAAATACTGTAACACATTTTTCAGATAATGTCTTATATTTACTTAAAAAGAGAGTAGGCCTACCTACTCTCTTTTATGACATTTTTAATCTAAAGGTTCCTCTGCTTCTCTTTTCTTTTTAGCAGCGATTAAACCTGCACCACCAAGTAACATACCTACACCTAATAATCCAGCACTTTGATCTTTTTGTCCCGTATGAGGTAATACTTGTTGTACTTTATCAGCCATTTCTGACATAGTTGTAGTACCACTATTATCTAACATACTTGAAGCACCATCTGCATTCTCTGGAGTTTCTGATCCGACTAAAATCAATAGAGGTTTATCTGAAATACCTGGAATAATATCTGTGTTATGGTTATTACCCCCTGATATTTCACTCATTGACAGACTTTCACTTGTGCTTAGTGACTGACTTGTTGACAAGCTTTCACTTGTACTTAATGACTGACTTGTTGATAGGCTTTCGCTTGTGCTCAATGACTCACTTGTTGACAAGCTTTCACTTGTACTTAGTGACTCACTTGTTGATAAGCTTTCACTTGTACTTAATGATTGGCTTGTTGACAAGCTTTCACTTGTGCTTAGTGATTGACTTGTTGACAAGCTTTCGCTTGTACTTAAGGATTGACTTGTCGATAAGCTTTCACTTGTACTTAAGGATTGGCTTGTTGACAAGCTTTCACTTGTACTTAAGGATTGACTTGTCGATAAGCTTTCACTTGTACTTAAGGATTGGCTTGTTGACAAGCTTTCACTTGTGCTTAGTGACTCACTCGTTGATAAGCTTTCACTTGTGCTTAGTGACTCACTTGTTGATAAGCTTTCACTTGTACTTAAGGATTGGCTTGTTGACAAGCTTTCACTTGTGCTTAGTGATTGACTTGTTGACAAGCTTTCGCTTGTACTTAAGGATTGACTTGTCGATAAGCTTTCACTTGTACTTAATGATTGGCTTGTTGACAAGCTTTCACTTGTACTTAAGGATTGACTTGTCGATAAGCTTTCACTTGTACTTAAGGATTGGCTTGTTGACAAGCTTTCACTTGTACTTAGTGACTCACTTGTTGATAAGCTTTCACTTGTACTTAAGGATTGGCTTGTTGACAAGCTTTCACTTGTGCTTAGTGATTGACTTGTTGACAAGCTTTCGCTTGTACTTAAGGATTGACTTGTCGATAAGCTTTCACTTGTACTTAAGGATTGGCTTGTTGACAAGCTTTCACTTGTACTTAAGGATTGACTTGTCGATAAGCTTTCACTTGTACTTAAGGATTGGCTTGTTGACAAGCTTTCACTTGTGCTTAGTGACTCACTCGTTGATAAGCTTTCACTTGTGCTTAGTGACTCACTTGTTGATAAGCTTTCACTTGTACTTAAGGATTGGCTTGTTGACAAGCTTTCACTTGTGCTTAGTGATTGACTTGTTGACAAGCTTTCGCTTGTACTTAAGGATTGACTTGTCGATAAGCTTTCACTTGTACTTAATGATTGGCTTGTTGACAAGCTTTCACTTGTACTTAAGGATTGACTTGTCGATAAGCTTTCACTTGTACTTAAGGATTGGCTTGTTGACAAGCTTTCACTTGTGCTTAGTGACTGACTTGTTGACAAGCTTTCACTTGTACTTAAGGATTGGCTTGTCGATAAGCTTTCACTTGTGCTTAATGACTGACTTGTTGATAAGCTTTCACTTGTACTTAGTGACTGACTTGTTGACAAGCTTTCACTTGTACTTAAGGATTGGCTTGTTGACAAGCTTTCACTTGTGCTTAGTGATTGACTTGTCGATAAGCTTTCACTTGTACTTAAGGATTGGCTTGTCGATAAGCTTTCACTTGTGCTTAGTGATTGACTTGTTGACAAGCTTTCGCTTGTACTTAAGGATTGACTTGTCGATAAGCTTTCACTTGTACTTAAGGATTGGCTTGTTGACAAGCTTTCGCTTGTACTTAGTGATTGACTTGTTGACAAGCTTTCACTTGTACTTAAGGATTGACTTGTCGATAAGCTTTCACTTGTGCTTAATGACTGACTTGTCGATAAGCTTTCACTTGTACTTAAGGATTGGCTTGTCGATAAGCTTTCACTTGTGCTTAGTGATTGACTTGTTGACAAGCTTTCGCTTGTACTTAAGGATTGACTTGTCGATAAGCTTTCACTTGTACTTAAGGATTGGCTTGTTGACAAGCTTTCGCTTGTACTTAGTGATTGACTTGTTGACAAGCTTTCGCTTGTGCTCAATGATTGGCTTGTTGACAAGCTTTCACTTGTACTTAAGGATTGACTTGTCGATAAGCTTTCACTTGTGCTTAATGACTGACTTGTCGATAAGCTTTCACTTGTACTTAAGGATTGGCTTGTTGACAAGCTTTCGCTTGTGCTTAGTGATTGACTTGTTGACAAGCTTTCACTTGTGCTTAATGACTGACTTGTTGACAAGCTTTCGCTTGTGCTTAATGACTGACTTGTTGACAAGCTTTCGCTTGTGCTTAATGATAAGCTTTTACTATCGACAGTTTCACCTGTTCTAAATGATGTTCCAGCAGGGATTGGTTGCCCTTGAAGTGCAGAACGAAACATGGCAGGACGAATGTCTACTAATTCATTATTGACAGTTTCCGTTAATGTTGTATCTTTCTCATTTAAGAGTACTTCTGAGTGAGCTATCACTTCAGAATCAGATGTACTTAGTGATTCTGAGGTACTTTGAGATAATGATACACTTTCAGAATCAGACAATGATGCATCTTTTTCAGAAGATGCACTATCTTCCGTATTCTTTTCTGTTGTTAATACAACTTTCTCTTTATTCGCAATAACATTTTCTGTTTCAGCTACTTTTTCGATATAAGTTGTATCATCTTGGGCATATGCTTGTGTTGATGTCACAATGGCAGTTCCACCAAGTAAAGCACCAGCTGTAGTTAGCCCTTTTAATAAATTGGCATTTGTTTTTTGTGTGTCTAATTCATCAATTTCTAAGGACGTAGTATCCATTAGTACTTCTGCTTTGGCACCACGAAACAGCCTAAACAACCCTATTTTTGATAGAGCAATTCGAATCCAATTTTTGCCTGATTTATGCAATGCAAAACGCGTGACACGGTCTGTTTCAACAAATTCTCCATCATAAATTTTCTTTTTTTTCATAAACGACTTGTCGTATCCTTTCTTACTATATAGAATCTTTATTTTCACTTACCTTTTATTCGTAAAATAAACATTAACCGAATTATACCATACCCCCCCCGAATGAAAATAGTTTTTCAATAAAAAAAGCACTTTTCAAAAAAAAATAATACGGAATTTCTCTTTTTATTGCTAAAAATGACAAAAAAGTACACAAATCAATGTGTACTTTCTTGTTATTATAATAATGTCATCAATTCAATATCTGGATATTTATCTATAAACCAACGTTCTGCAAAACTATTTTCAAATAAAAATACTGGATTTCCAAATCTATCCCTTGCTAGTAAATTCCGACTCGATGACATATTTGGATCTAAGTCTTCCTCTTTAATCCATCTTGCAATTTTATTTCCCATTGGTGTCATGACTACTTCGGAATTATATTCGTTTAATAAGCGATATTGGAACACTTCAAATTGTAATTGCCCAACTGCTCCTAAAATATAATCTTCTGTATGATAAGTTTTGTATAATTGAATAGCCCCCTCTTGAACGAGTTGTTCAACGCCTTTATGGAATGATTTCTGTTTCATAACATTTTTAGCTGTTACTTTCATAAAAATCTCTGGTGTAAATTGTGGTAAGGCTTCAAATTGCACTGCCTTTTTACCTGTATAAATGGTATCTCCAATTTGGAAATTTCCTGTATCGTATAGACCAATAATATCACCTGCAACAGCTGTTTGGACTGTTTCTCTAGAGTCTGCCATAAATTGTGTTGTATGCGATAGTTTCATTTTTTTATTGGTACGATTCACCACAACATCCATTCCTGGTGTAAATTCCCCTGAACAAATACGTACGAATGCTATTCTATCGCGGTGAGCAGGATTCATATTCGCTTGGATTTTAAAAATAAATCCTGTAAATTCAGGTGTATTTGGCTCAACAGCATCTCCTGTCTCCGTTTTTGTTGGTTGAGGTTCTGGTGCAAAGTCAACATATGCATCTAAGAATGTTTGAACGCCAAAACCTGTTAAGGCTGATCCAAAAAATACAGGTGTTAATTCACCTTGTTCGATAGCTTCCTTAGAAAAGGCATTTCCTGCTTCATCTAATAATAAAATATCCTCTAATGTTTGATCATAAATAGATGATGTTTTGAATGCATAGTCACCGTCAACTTCACCACTATCATTCAGTGGTAAATAATCATTGCCTCCATTTTCTTCTGGATGAGTAAGCTCGACACGTTTATTGTAGCGGTCATACAATCCTAAAAAGTTTTTCCCCATTCCCATTGGCCAGTTCATTGGATAGGCGTGTATGTCTAAGACATCTTCTAATTCAGCAACTAATTCTAATGGTTCACGCCCGTCACGGTCTAATTTATTGATAAATGTAAAAATCGGAATACCTCTCATACGGCAAACTTTAAATAGTTTTTTTGTTTGTGGTTCAATCCCTTTAGCCGAATCAATAACCATAACGGCGCTGTCCACAGCCATTAACGTACGGTACGTATCTTCCGAAAAATCTTCATGCCCTGGTGTATCGACAATATTAACGCGTTTTCCGTCATAATCCACTTGCATGACAGAACTTGTCACAGAAATACCACGTTGCTTTTCAATCTCCATCCAGTCAGACTTAGCAAATTTTCCTGTTTTCTTTCCTTTAACTGTTCCGGCTTGACGAATCGCTCCACCGTATAGTAGTAATTGTTCAGTAATCGTCGTTTTCCCTGCATCTGGATGCGATATAATGGCAAATGTGCGACGTTTTTGTATTTCACTCGTTAAACTCATTTTCTTCTCCTATTTCTTCTATTCACTCAAATCTTTTCTATTATACTTTATTTTTAGTATTTTTTAAATATGCATCATAGCTCGGTTGCGTGGAATATCCGACAAATTGTTGCAATAATAAAGCACGCATATCAGTACTATCTATTTCAACAAATAGTACATCGAATGTTTGTTGGTATGTGTATAAGACAGTTTCAATAAAATCAAGCATATCTGGTTTGCTTAATGTTCCGCCTATATAACAAATGGCAATGGTTTTTTCATCTACCTGTTCAGCAATCACATAGGCTGATGTGTCAAGAGTATAATAACAGTAGTGGGTCGTTACATCTTTAAGAAATACATCGTACCAGTCTTGTTTCGTTATTAGATTGCTCATAGGACTTACTTGCTCATGATTTTTACTATAATCTATGTAAAGTTGTTCTAATAAAATAGCAGGAATGGCAGAACCACATGATACAATATCAACCTTTGGACTTAAACATAACAAGGCTAGCGATGTGTCATATTCAAAACATTGCCGTCTGCGTTTAAATCCATTTTTTTGTAAAAACGAAACAGCAACATCTTCATCAGAATACACCGAACATTTTAATGTTTGTGAAGAATACTTTTCCAAACGCTTCAATAATGATGTACCAACACCTTTTCTTCTATGTGCATTTTCAACAAAGATAAATATCTCATCACAATAAGGATGATAGGGATTACGTCCTATAACCCCTGTCCCAATCACTTTTTCTTGTTCTTTAGCTGTAACAGCATATAAAAGATGTTCTTGTTGAAAAGGAACAAAGGATAAAATTGTTTGATGCCTTAAATTTTCAAAAAAATCATACATTTTTCCACCCGATTTCACAAAAAACCTTTATATTTTCACATTTTAGTATATAATAGAATTATATAAAATAAAAGAGGTGTTTTTTATGAGGCTTGTTAACATTACCAATAGTCATCCTCAACTTGTCAATGAACAATTAGCACATACCGATGCACAATTGGTTGAAATTTATTCACTTGGTCAAACAACTGTTATTTATACAGAAGCAAAAAAACACAATAATCTTGTGATTATCAATAAACAACGAAAAATTAAAGAATCTGAAATTGATTTTGTTTTAAATAAATTATTCAAAACGACAAAAGATGACAAGCGTCTTGAAGTGTTAACTTGCTCTTATTTTATTGAAATTTCTTTGGATAAAACAATTAGCGCTCATTAAAAAGAGCTCCTAAAAATAGATAAAAATAGAAAAACCATTCTTGCATTTGTAAGAATGGTTTTTCTGTTTTTGCTTTTTTGATTATTTTGCTTCAGGTAATTGAACAGCGTTTACTGTTTCACCTTTTGTTAACACATCATTTAAGTTATCAAAACTGATTTCAATCATATTTGATAATGCTTCGTCTGTGTTTGAACCAACGTGTGGTGTTACTAACACACGTGGATACATATCAACTAACTCACGAACTGTTTCATCTGGAATATCGCTTCCGTTTTCAAATGATTTGAAGAAGAATCGTGCTTCATCGGCGAATACGTCCGTTCCAAATCCGTCTAATTTACCAGATTTCAAAGCTTCTAAAATCGCTTTGTTGTCTTGTAATTCGCCACGGGCTGTATTGATTAAAATAGCACCGTCTTTCATTTTTGAAATAAATTCTGCATTTACCATATTGTCGTTTTGTCCTGGGAAATATGGCACATGAATACTTACAATATCACATTGGTTTAATAATTCATCTAATTCAACAAATTTAACCACTTGTTTTGCAGCATCACTTTGGAATACATCGTATCCATAAACGTCTGCACCCAAGCCTTTAAATAATGATGCTTCTGTTAAACCAATTTTACCTGTTCCGATAATACCCACTTTACAGTTACGGATTTCTTTACTGAACATTGTACTATCCACACGGAAATCATAGTTTGATGTTTTATTAACAGTATGTGACACATGACGCAATAATGACATAGCTAATGTTAAAGCTAATTCTGCAATAGCATTTGGTGAATAACCTGGTACACGTGCAACTTTTAATCCTAAATCTGCAGCTGCTTGCAAATCAATATGGTTAAATCCAACAGTACGTGTAAATACGTATTTAATACCATAACTTGCAAATTTTTCTAAGTTTGCACGGTTACCTAAACAGTTTCCACGTAAAATCACAGCATCCATACCTTTTGCCTCTTCTGCATTGTTTGCTGTTAATAAGTCTTCAACTAATACTAAATCATAGTTGTATTTATTTAATTTTTCAAAATAAGGTACTTCGTTTGGACGTACGCCATAACATACTACTTTAAATGCCATAATTATTCTCCTTTAATTTCAAATCGTTAATAATGCGAATTTTTTAATCCCTCGCATTGTCTATTATATCATTTTGTGATTGAAAAAAAAGTATTTCAAAAGCAAGAGCTTCAAAATACTTTTTTCACATACTTTATTTAAATAAACCTGTTGAACCAATAAGTTGTACAATAACAATCCAGATTGGTGTTAATACAACAGCTCCTAATGTTGCTAATAAAGAAGCGTTTGAAGCTAATACCGCATCTTTATCAAAGCTAATTGCATAAGCTGCTGCTACTGTTGCTGGTGGTGTTGCCATCATGACAACAACTGTACCTAAAGCTGTCAAGTCAACTGGTAGAATACCTGTCATTGTTAATACAGCTAAAATAGCAACGTTAAGTGCAGGAATAATCATCAATTTAACAAGAGTGTAGTACCATGTTGGTTTGTCTGCTAAAGCTTCTTTGAAGTCTACTGAACCTAAAGTTGAACCGATAGCCAACCATGCTAGTGGAGAACATAAACCTGCTAAATATGTTAAAATTTGTTTAAATTGTGGCAATGTGTGGTCAAAACGTAAGAATGCGTAGTTTTTCATAACCATTTCGCCTGTTTTTGCATCTTTCACAGCCACTGCTACTTGTGGTAAATACGCTTGGAATAACCAAATGAATAAACCTAAGAATGTCGCAATAACGATTGGATTTAAGAACATTGTTTTAATGTTTTTGCTTGTCATTTTCAAGCCACTCATTTTAATGTATCCATAAGAATACAAGAAAATACGATAACCAATGTTAAAAATTGATGCATATAATGTTCCAGTTGGACCATAAATCGCTGTAACAATAGGGATACCAAAGAATGTTGTTGAACCAAAAATTGATAACACACGCATTGTATCTTGTTGATCACCTTTAAATTTCGCAAATAATGGTTTTGATACAACAATCAATAGAATATAAACTAAAATACCCCAAATCAAAATGTTGATACCTTGTGTTAATTTCTTTTGATCAATATCTGCTAAAAATGAGTTAAAAGCTAATGCTGGTAATGATACTGTTAGTACAACATTTGTTAACACTTTACCTGTATTTTCAGAGAAAAGATTTCTTTTACGACAGTAGTAACCTAATAAAATAATTGCAATACTTGAAATGATAGCTGTATTGATTTTTTCTGTCGCTAATGTTTTGACGAATATATCAATAATATTTCCGTTTTCCATAATAAACTCCTTTATCATAATATATCTAGTATGTACGTTTTTTCACATAATACTGACAAGAACTACTATACCCATTTGTGAAAGAATATTCAATTATAAAAAAGTATTTAAACTTATGTAAGTTATGTAAATGAAAATGTGATTTATTAAAAAACAACCATTTACAACAGCTTATAAACAACATTATATCAATGTTTTTGCTAACAGCGGGACACCTAACACAATTTATAGATTTTCTAATATATCCATGTTTTTTATTGTGTAAATAGATACCGGTCTGCCTAAGGTTAAATAATTAACATCTTCTAATAAAGCCTCTACGTCTACTAAATAGTTCAAATATTTTTTTATGGTAATTCTAGAAATATCCAATTCATCTGCAATTTCTTGTGTCGTAAATCCACTTTGATGTGTCAGAATTTGAGCAATGACTTTTGCTAATGTAATTTTTGCTAATCCTTTTGGAAGAGAATCTAATGTTATTGTTTCTTTTTCAAAATTAAAGTATTTATCAATATTGTCTTGACTAATTTTTTCCTTAGATAACAAACCACAGTACACTTTTGCCTTTTCAATCGCTTGTGAAAACCGTTCAAACACAAAGGGCTTTACTAAATAATCGACAATGCCACTAGAAAGTGCTGTTTTTACAGTCATACTATCATTAGCTGCTGTAATCATGATGACTGCTAACCCTTTACAATGTTCTAAAAAAGACACCCCTTGTCCATCTGGTAAATAATTATCTAATAAAACAATATCGAATAGATAGTTTTCTAATTCCCGTTTCGCTTCTTTTAATGTTTTCACATGTTTGACATCATATTTTTCATCTAATCGTTTCACATATTCTTGATGAATCATCGCTACCATTGGGTCATCTTCAATAATCAATATACGCATGCTTATTCCTCCGTTATTGGTAACTCAATATTTATTCGTGTTCCTTTATCTACTTGACTAATCACATCAATCGTTCCACCATATTTTTGAACAATTGTTGCGACAGCTTCTAACCCATATCCTCTATTTGCCCCTTTTGTTGAATAACCCCTTTCAAAAATAATCTGTTTTAATGTCTCCGGAATACCTACTCCAGTATCTGTGACGGTACATAATACAACACGCTCGTCATCATTAGCCATCAAATAAACTTCAATCGTTTTTGTTGGGGTTGATTGTACAGCTTCCATAGCATTATCAATAAGAACACCTAAAATAATTGTTAAATCATGATATAAAGTATCTCTTCCTGCTTTTTGCTCAATCGCTGAATCAGAGTCAATCGTAAACGTAATATGTTGTTGACTTGCTTCTCTTGATTTACCAAGCAATAAACCAGTAATAGCAGGTACTTTTATTGTGTCTGATATATGCCCTATTTGTGCATGATAATCTTGTTTTAAATAGCTAATGTAGCTTTCAACTTCATCAAATAATCCTAAATCAATCAAGCCTTGCAAAACATGCATTTGATTCATAAAATGATGATTTTGAGCTCTTAGGCTATCATTATATTTTTCTGTTCCACTTAATTCTGTAATGAGTTGTTGCATATCAGATTGGTCCCTTAATGTGACAACAGCTCCATATAATTTTCTATGTAAATAAATAGGATTGCTATTCATTAAAAATTCTGTATCATTCACAATCATTTGCATATCGTGTTTAACTAGCTCTTTTTCTAAAGCATTTTTAAAAAATAAGTCGTATAAATCTTCTGGTAATGTTTTTCCTACTTCTAAAGACACTTTTATATTGGCTTTTTTTAATAATGCATTGGCACTACTATTGGCAAAAATAATACGTTTATCCAGCCCTATTCCTATAATCCCTTCGGTAACATGCTCTGAAATAAGTTCTTTTTCAATAACCGATTGAGCAATTTCTTCGGGTTCTAAATTTAACAACACTTTTTTTAACCATTTTGCAAAGAGTACTGCCAAAATCACCGCAACAAATAATCCTATACAAAGTGCTGTTAATAATTGAAGTTGTGCTTTCCAAATTTGAGCGGACACAGTTTTCTTAGTATAGCCTACACAAACAACACCAATAATTGTACCGTCGTCATCATAAATAGACGTAAAAAATCGAATACCTTCTCCCAGCGTTCCTTTTTGTTCGCTATAATGATCACCAAGTGTTAATGTTGCACTAGCATCTTCAACATTTGAAAAAACACCTCCAACTAAATCAGAGGTCGGATGCGAATAACGAATGAAATCAATATCCATGACAACAATAAAATCAACTTGAGTTAATTTCATCACATCTAAAGCATATTCTTGAACAAATATATCTTGTTTTCTTGATTTAATAATATCTTTTATTTTATCATTTTTTGAAACTAATTTTGCTGTTGATTTGATTTCTTCGGCAATGACATCATTTTCGCGTGTATAAATGTATTCACGCATAAACAAGGAGGTCATAAATAAAGAAACTGCCACAACAGAAACCATGAGTACAATCAATTTTGGGAGAATACCTATTTTTTTCATCATGCTTCATTCCTTACATCATTCACTTGATATTATATCTTTATTTACAAAAAGCCTTGTATCTATTATAGGCGACATCGTCTATATAGAACAAGACTTTTTATTGATTATTCGTAATTCCCACCTGACACATTCAAGTATTCTTCTAAAGACTTACCTGATTCGTAAATTTCACCAGCTTGCTCTCCCACGTAACGAATATGCCAAGGTTCAGCTTGGTACCCTGTGAATGCTTCTTTTCCTTTTTGAAATCGAATAATGAAACCATATTCATGTGCATGGGTTGCTAACCACTCAACCGCTTGTGTATCATCTGGAGAGTCACCTAGTAATTGTCCGCTACCATTTAAAATATCGAATGCCAACCCTGATTGATGTTCACTATATCCCGGACGTGCAGAATAGGTGTCTGCCATTTCTACACCATCACGTTTTACATAATTACCATATACTTCTTGTTGATATTCATAACTTCTAAAACCACTATATTGGTCAGAAATAGAAAATCCTTGAGCTTTCATATCCGCTTTTAAACGTTCTAATGCTGCTTTTGCTTGTGGATCTTCACCTTTATTATACGTGCTAGGTAATGGGTGCTTTTTATTCACGACTAAAATGCCATTCACAATTGTTACACCTTGTTCTTGGGCAACTGTTGTTGTCGTATTCGATACATTTGTACTAGATGCTTTTGTCGTTTCAGACATACTTTGGCTTGATTGCTCCATTTTAACACTTGGTTTTTGCCATAAAAACCATATTGCTATAACGCCACTTAAGATTACTAAAACACTGATAGACATCATTATTGGTAATTTACTTTTTCTTGCATGTCGTCTACTCATTTGACAATCCAATCTCTCTTTCTACCACTTCTGCAATACGGTGCACATAGTCATCACAAAGCTCCTGCGTTGGTGCCTCTGCCATAATACGTAATAAAGGTTCAGTCCCCGACGGACGTACTAAAATGCGTCCCTCTCCATTCATTTCTGACTCAACTTGTTCTACAATTTCTTTAATGGCTGGTACAGACATCGCTTCATGTTTATTTGATACACGAATATTGACTAATAATTGTGGATATGTTGCAACTTCCGATGCTAATTCAGATAAAGTTTTACCAGTTTGTTTCATGACATTTAATAATTGGACACCCGTTAAAATACCATCTCCAGTCGTATTTAAATCTAAGAAGACAATATGCCCAGATTGTTCGCCACCTAAATTATAGTCGTTGGCACGCATTGCTTCAACGACATATCTATCGCCAACGGCTGTTTTTACTGTGTTCATACCAGCTTCTTCAATAGCTTTATGGAAACCTAAATTACTCATGACTGTTGATACAACGGTATTTTGTTTTAATAAGCCTCTTTCATATAAAAACTTACCACAAATAAACATAATTTTATCTCCATCAACAATTTGTCCCAACTCATCTACGGCAATCAAACGGTCACCATCTCCGTCAAATGCTAACCCAACATCTGCTTGATTATCCAAGACGAATTGTTGTAAAGCTTGTGGATGTGTAGAACCAACATGATTATTTATATTAATACCATTTGGTTTATTTCCCATGACAAAGAATTCTGTTTCTAAATCAGCAAATAAATTAGCTACTAAAGGTGTTGTTGCTCCATTTGCAGCATCCAAACAAACACGTAAACCAGATAAATCTCCTTCAATAGTTGACGCAACAAATTGTGTATACTTCATACTACCTTCTAGATATTGCTCTACGGTACCTAATCCGTCTGCACTTGGTCTAGGCAATGTGTCTTCTTGCTTATCTAGTAACGCTTCAATTTCAAGTTCTTGTTCATCTGATAATTTAAAACCGTCTGAACCAAAAAACTTAATACCATTATCTTCTGCTGGATTATGAGAAGCAGAAATCATCACACCTGCAGCAACGTTTTGCACACGTGTTAAATATGCTACAGCAGGTGTTGAAATGACACCTAATTGCAATACTTCAATACCTACTGATAATAAACCAGAAATCAGTGCTTGTTCTAACATTTGCCCTGAAATACGAGGATCTCTTCCTACTAATACACGTGGGTGTGTTTCTTGTGAAGCATGCTGTAATAAAACATATCCTCCACATCTTCCTAATTTAAAGGCTAATTCAGGTGTCAACTCACTGTTTGCTAAACCTCTAACACCATCTGTCCCAAAATATTTACCCATTTTCTTCTCCTTATGTTTCATTTTGTATAGACTATTGTTTTTCTACTTTTATCGTTGCTGTAATCGGCTGAGGATTACTAATTGTTACACCAATAGGCACTAATACTGTTGCTTCTAATGTTTTTGTTTCTGTTAAGTCACTAACATTTATAGTCGCAGAAATTCTCGTAATGTCTTTTAATTTATCGGCTGTTCCTAATAACGTCAACTCAGACACATTTTGACTTTCAACGGTATACGTATAGCCTTCTCTTTGTCCTGCCAGTGTGATATCAACTGGTACTGTTTGTCCTTTTTTATAAATTGGTACAGTAATTGACACATTTTTATCAACTTTTACATCTAAAATATTGCCATTTTTATCTTTAACAACAACAGACACATTATCTTGTGTAAATGTCTCTGTTTTTGTAGATGATACTGTAATCGTTGCTGTCACCGTATCTATTTTCAAAATCGTATCTTCACTTCCTGTAATGAATACAGTAGACGGCGATACTTCAACAGCTCCCATCACATAGCCATCCGACACAATACTTTTATCGACCAAAGGCGTTACCGGAAATGTTTTTGTCATACGTTTACTCACAATAATATTTGATTCATAGGGTTGAATAGTCCCAATAACACCATTCGGTAAATCTGTTAATTTATACCGAATAGTTGTACTCCCGTTTTC
Source organism: Carnobacteriaceae bacterium zg-84 (assembly GCA_013874835.1). Taxonomy (NCBI): domain Bacteria; kingdom Bacillati; phylum Bacillota; class Bacilli; order Lactobacillales; family Carnobacteriaceae; species Carnobacteriaceae bacterium zg-84. The sequence continues at coordinate 1,616,419 of CP059430.1, forward strand.
CACAGTGGCTAAATCTTCCGTTTCAACATTAATCGTTTGATTACTTAATTGAGAAAGAATATTTCGTGGACCTTCTAAAGAAACGACAACATGTTCCGGTAATCCAGAGATATATTTACTATTTGAAGAATCTTTAATACGAATTGGTACATTTGTAATAATTTTTTGTGTTGTGACACTCGCTGAACTATCAATATTTGTCGTTAAAGCATCATGTCTTGAATAAATAAAGCTAGCTAAAAGAACAGATAGTAAAAAAGAAACGAATACCACAATATATTTATTTTTCAACCATTTTTCCATACTAGTGTTCTCCCCCTTTTAAAAATTCCATTATTTTTTTAAGGAAGTGCCCTTTTGCACTAGCTATGCCAATTTGTTCATGATTCAAATGACTTTCTAAAATACGTCGTAATTCTTCTTTTGTCAAGTTCCGATGAATATCTTGATGATGTGTAACACTAATATGTCCCGTTTCTTCAGAAACAATAAGTGTTAGAGCATCACTCACTTCACTTAAGCCAATAGCTGCACGATGCCTTGTCCCTAATTCTTGTGGAATATTTGGATTTTCAGATAGTGGTAGCACACAACTTGCCGCAACAATTCGATTTTCTTTAATAATAACTGCTCCGTCGTGTAGTGGTGTATTTGGAATAAATAGATTGATTAACAGTTGACTAGAAATATGTGCATCTACGCTGACACCAGATTGAATATACGGATGTAATGAACTTTGTTTCTCAATACTAATTAACGCACCAATGCTCCGCTTAGCTAAATATTGTGTTGCTTCTTCTAGTGCATCAATCACATACAGCGTTTCTGACTGTGCATCTTGTTTTTTCTTTTTGAAAAAATTGTTTTGCCCCAGTTGTTCTAATGCTCGTCTGATTTCCGGTTGGAAAATAATCACAACTGTAATCACACCCCATGTAATGACTTGATCAATAATCCAACTCATCATCAAAAGATGTAATAAATTACTTACAAACTTAATTAAAACAATGACTAACACACCTTTTAAAACATTGATTGTTCGTGTGTTTTTAGAAAATGTAATTAACAAATAAATCAAATACGTCACAATAACAACATCAATGACATAAGATAAATTACTTAAAGATAATAAATTATTTATATCCACACTCGCCACTCCTTGAAAAATATCATATACAGTATACCACATTTTAACCCAATCGTTGTAGAAATATTCATATTCAAGCTTTTAAACACTTATGACCAAGCTATTTTTATACAAATAAACCTACAAAAAACCACTATGGTGCAGCACCACAAATTCGTGGTGTTGCACCATATTCACGATACACTCTGCTTTTATTTTTAACGAAAAACAAAATCATACGGATAATTTCTATTTACCAACACTATTTACTGTAAAACCCATCATTTAACAAAGAACCACATTTTCCTAGTACATCATAAAAAACAACGAGTACCATTCACTACCTATATGCTCACTATTTCTCTGTACCAAAATGATTCGGCATAAAGCCTACAAACGAAAAGGTGTTGGTGACTTCCTTTTGGAAGCCACCAACACCAAATACTATAAGCCAAAATAAACACAAAAAAAGACCTGTACGATTGCACAAGTCAAAACTGGGGTAGCTGGATTCGAACCAACGAATGACGGAGTCAAAGTCCGTTGCCTTACCGCTTGGCTATACCCCAATCATTATTGTATTGAAAAATGGGGAGAGGCAGATTCGAACTGCCGAACCCTAAGGAGCGGATTTACAGTCCGCCGCGTTTAGCCACTTCGCTATCTCCCCGTTGCTCTCAAACACAATACTCGAATATTCTATACTATTTTTTTATACTTGGCAATACCTTTTTTTAAATTCATTTATTTTTAATAATAAATCTACTTTTGTCTTTATGTTTATCAATGAAGAACATTAGTATACCTTCTCGCATAAATTAAACGGTATCTTTATTTCGTCTTTTTAAGATAAACCACTGGTATCTTTTAAAGATTGATATGCTTCATCATCAACCTGATCAATATACGCAATCCAATTATCATCTTTTGATTGACTATTTAATAATTCTGGATGTTTTTCTAGTGCTTCATGCCATTTTAAAACATGTGCATTTAATGGCCCTGTCAATTCTGTCACAGCCTTAGATGCTTCAACACCCATAAAAGATTCTTCCGTACTAATGGTATCTTTACTTAAAAATTCTAAAAATGCGATGTCACCCAAATCATCTTGTCCTTTTTCAGATAAGCCAAACCAATAGTGTGTGTCTATTTTTTCTACCCAAAAACCATTTTCACTATATTTCATCTTAAAGTCCTACTTTCCCCATGCTTCTTCTAACGTTACTTCTTTTGCACCAAACGAGAACAAAGCCCCCTCAATAATAACTGGGCGTTTAATCAACATACCGTCACTGACTAATAAATCAATTACTTCATCAATTGATAAAGTATCTAATTTGTCTTTTAATCCAAGCGCTTTATATTTTTCACCTGATGTATTTAATACTTTTTTAACAGGCATTCCTTTTTCTTTTAACACATACTCAAAAAACGCTCTATCCGGAGTTTCTTCTTTAATATTGTGTGTATGATACGTATACCCTTGGCTGTCCAACCATTTCAATGCACGTTTTGCCGTTGAACATGTTAAATGTGTGTAAACTTCCATTTTTTCTCCTCTTTTCTTCTCTATCTCTTATCTATCTTGAATACGTTTAAACATTTTTTCTAAATCGGTATGACTTAAATGAATTAATACTGGTCTACCGTGCGGACAATTGTACGGATTGTCACATTTAGCTAAATCGACTAACAACGCTCTCGCTTGTTCCTCATTTAAATAATAATTTGCTTTTATTGATTTTTTACAACTCATCATAATCGCTGTATCTTCTCTAAACTTAGCAATAGATACGTTCCCTTTTTCCAATAACATCGCAATCAAGTCCCGAATGGTATCTTCAAGTTGCTCTTCTTTTATCCACATTGGATGCTCTTCTAAAATAAAACTTGTTTGCCCAAAAGGTTGGAGCGTAATACCAACTTCTTCTAATACCAACTGTTTTTCTTTAATCATTAAATAATCATTCATTGGGTAATTTAACACTAACGGCATTAACATACCTTGCTTTTCTTGTCCCAATTCACCAATTTTTTCACGGTAATACTCATATTTAATACGCTCTTGTGCTGCATGTTGATCAATCATATACAGACCATCTTGATTTTCAGCAAACAAATACGTCCCATGCATCTGCCCAAAATAATGCAATTCTGGAAAACGATTCTTACTCTCTAACGTTTTATAAGACGCTTGTGTTTCCTCAACCATTTCTATATGAGTGGATTGAGAATTATCGACAAAAACGGGTAATTCGTCTTTTCCATTTTTTGAAATAGAAATACTATCATCTTGTACGTTGTCGTATGATACATAAGGTATTTCTTGAACATCATCTACCGGTTTTTGCGTTTCTAGCATGAGTGGTGCAATATCAATATCCGTTTGCTCACTATCTTGTACAAATCGTTTTGGTATACTTGACGGAATACGTACTGTATCATTCATCACTTGACTAATAGCTTGCTTAATTAATAGCCCTAGCTCTTTTTCTTTACTAATTCTCACTTGTTGTTTCGTCGGGTGAACATTAACATCAACCAAAGCATAATCCATTGTAATATCTATAACAGAAATAGGGAATCTGCCTATCATTAATTTGGACTCATATCCTTCAATAATGGCATTGGAAATGGCATAATTTTTAATATATCTTCCATTGACAAAAATAGACATATAATTCCGATTAGATCGAGTGACTTCTGGTAAAGTCGTATACCCTTTGACTTTAAAGTCCAAATCTTCTGCTTCAAAATATTTCATTTGTCTAGCTATTGTTGGACTATATACACCTGCAATCGTTTGTTGTAACTGTCCATTTCCAATCGTTTTTAACATTTGGTTCCCGTCACTTATCAATGTAAACGCAATATGTGGGTGACTAAGTGCTAAGCGATTGATTAAATCAGCAATATGTGCTGTTTCCCGTTGTAGTGTTGCTACAAATTTTAATCGTGCTGGTGTATTAAAAAATAATTGTTCAACAGTAATACTTGTTCCTTTTCTGGAAGATGAGTACGTATGTTCAATGACTTCTCCTGCTTTTAACACCAAATGTGTCCCTGAATGTTCACCTGTTGACGTATCCAACGTAATATACGACACAGAAGCAATACTTGGTAAAGCTTCTCCTCTGAAGCCTAATGTTTTAATACGAAATAAGTCCTCTTTTGTATAAAGTTTACTTGTTGCGTGCCGTTTAAACGCTAGTAAAGCATCTTCTTGTTCGATACCATCACCATTATCAATCACTTGTATCTTAGACAAACCACCTTCAGAAATATGCACGTCAATTTTTGTACTATTGGCATCAATGGCATTTTCAATCAATTCCTTAACAACTGATGAGGGACGTTCGACAACTTCTCCCGCTGCAATCTGATTTGTGAGTAAAACAGATAATTCTTGAATTTTGCCCATTATCTCACCTACTTTCTAATATAGTATATGTTCTCCATTCAATGTATAGTGGCACTCTGTTTTTTCCGATAAAAACAAAGGTAGCATATCTAAAAAACCTCTCGGCGTGTTTTCTAGTGTTAAATGCTCTAAATTCATCCAAGATACTTGTCCTTCTTGTTCATTTTGAACCAATTCACCTGAAAAAGAACTTGTTTTATAGCATAAAACAACTTGTAAATTTCCTTTTTTATCAACATAGTCTTTGACACCACATAATACGACATCAGAAATATCTAATCCTGTTTCTTCTTTGACTTCTCTGACGACAGAATCGTGCATACTTTCAAACGGTTCCACGTGGCCTCCTGGAAACGCTAATCCAGTCCACGTTTTTACTCGATTTTGCACCAATACTTGTTTCGTATGTGTATCTTGAATCATACACATATTTGTCAATATAACATTCATCACAGCACCTCTTCTTATGCTATTAAGCATACCAAAAAAGACAAAAAAAGTCATACATCTCGCTTTTTTTATGGTAAAATATACACATATTATGAGGAGGCGGATACATGAAACGTTTAATTAGTTGTTATGCAAGTGATTTAAAAAATATTTCTAAAGAAGACTTAAAAATAGCCATATCTTCAAGCGAAGGAAGAACCATTTTAGCTGAAACGGTTGTAACCGCTGCACCTTTATTAGAAGGCGTCAGCAATACCGAAGTAATGGCAACTTTCGGTGCAGATTTAATTGTTTTAAACGAATTCGATGTCTACACACAATTTATAAATGGATTTTATCCTTGTGAAAATCCTATTGCAGAAATCAAGAAATTAACAGGTCGACCTATCGGAATTAACTTAGAACCCGTGGATGAAACATTAGATGTTTTGGACGAGAAAATCGTTATTGCGAAAGGGCGTAAAGCAAGCATTGATACGTTCAAAAAAGCAAATGAATTGGGTGTTGATTTTATTATGTTAACAGGAAATCCTTCAACTGCTGTTTCAATGGAAGCTATTAAAAAAGCTATTGTACTTGCCAAAGACCATTTTAACGGTTTGATTTTCGCAGGAAAAATGCATGGTGCAGGATTATCGGAAAACATTATTGATGTAGATATGCTAACAGCATTTATTCATGCTGGAGCAGACGGTATTTTAATTCCAAGTGTTTCAACAGTTCCATTTGTCACAGAATCATTGGCATTTGCCGCAAGTCAAGAAATCAAAAAACTAGGTGGCTTGGTTATGTCCACCATTGGAACTAGTCAGGAAAGTGCCGACGAACAAACGATACGTTCATTCGGTTTAAGCAACAAACGTATTGGAGCAGATATTCATCATATTGGCGATGGAGGATATGGTCGTATGCCATTGCCAGAGAACATTATGGCTTTAAGCATCGCTGTACGCGGTAAGCGTCATACTTACTTCAAAATGGCACAATCCGTTGTGAGATAATCACAGAATCATTGAAAAATGAAAAAATGGTGTTTTGACATTTTAAGGTGTCAAAACACCATTTTTATCCTCCTTTTACACGACAAAATAAATATATCAATACTACCTCTTGTGTAGTATTTAGTTAATACGGCAAAGAATCTAATGTAATCACTCTATCACAGGCTTTAGCAACCACCGAATCGTGCGTGACAATAATCACTGTTTTACCTAAATGATTTAGTTCTCTTAAAATAGTTAACACATCATCTCTATTTTCATCATCCAACGAGCCAGTAGGTTCATCGGCTAAAATAATCGTACTTGGTTTAATCATTGCCCTAGCAATCGCAACCCTTTGCTGTTCTCCACCAGAAATTTCAAAAATTTTCAAAGATTCATAATCTAGTAATCCAACTTTTTCTAAAGCTTCATGAATAATTTTTTTCTTTTCGTTTAAAGATAGTTTCACATATTTTAATGCCATCATCAAATTATGTTCTACTGTTAAGTAATCTACTAAAGCAAAATTTTGGAACAAATAAGAAATTTGTTCACGTATAATTTGAGTAGCCTGTTTCGTATTTGGTTTTGGTGCTTTGTTCCCATTCAAAAAATAGGTGCCTGAATCTATCTCCTCAATCAATCCTATCATATTTAGTAATGTTGTCTTTCCAGAACCACTTTTCCCAATAATAGCAACCATTTCTCCTTTTTGTATCTTTAAAGAAAATGAATCAAAAATTGTTTTATGTTTAAATGTCTTTGTTAAATGATTTAATTTTATCAATGTTGTCATGTTATTCCTCTCCTTTCAACGCTAAAGTTAATGCTTTTCCCTCGCCTTTTTTAATCAATGATAAAATCATCAATATATCTAATAAAACCAATACACTATAAACGAGTAAAGTAACAACGCTAAACGATAATAATATCAATTCAACAAAAGCAAATATATATATCAAGCCAAAATATATAAATTCTAATTTATATCTATCTATGAGTGTATATCCTAAAAGCCTAGATACTAAAATCTCTTTTTTCTTAGACATTAAAATAATAAGAAGAATAAAATAAGATGCTAAACTACTGACAACTATTGCTAAAAACGACCCTATTACCCAAACAAAAACAGAAGAACTAGAGATAGCCAATCTATCAGAAAAACCTGTTGTTAAAACATTGGCGAACTCGATTTGATTTAATTCAAGATGATGATGTTTAATTGCCTCTTGAATAGCTTGTTTATTTTTTTCATTGTCTAAAACTCTAATAGGATTACTAATAGCACTGTTCCCTAAAAATATACTCTCTTTATTCACATATTTATCTTGTAAACAAATCAAGATAGGATTCATCACAAAACCATTGTTATACCTTTCCATTTCAATATTTTCTGAAAAAATTGGCTTTTTATTTTCTGGATAGTATATTATTTGAACTGGTAAATCTTTTAATTGTAAATGAAGAAGAGATAATACTTTTTCTTCTTTTTGTTTTAGTATTTCTGGTACTAAAACACTAATACGTTGAGTAGTAAAAATATTTTCCTCATTTTCTATCGAAAAAGGTAGCCGCTTCATATAATGTTCATTGATTGTTCCTATATTTACGTATTCCCCTGTTTGATTGTCTAATTTTATACGACCCATTCTGATATATTCCGCATTAGCTGTTTTCTCTAATTCAACAAATAACTGACCTAGTTTCTCTCCTAATGTGTCATTCCCTTGTAATCTATCTTGAAATTCTGATGAAACAAAAGTATAGTTTGATAATGTCATGTATTGCTGTTGTTGTTCATACACCTGTCTAATTTGAATATCATGATAAAGTTGTTTTATATGAGAAACCATTGATGGCAATAATGCTATTAAACCTATAAAAACAAAAAACTTCAAAAGATAACTAAATCGGATAGACAATTTAAAATGCAAGAAATTTTTCAATAAACGTGAAATACTTATTTTTCTGATTAAGATAAATGATACTCCCGAAAGACACATACAACTAAACAATAAACAAAATTGCCAGCATAATAATGCTATAAAATGTTTGAAACTGCTATTTGGAATAAGTATAATTGCTATGGTTGATACCGTAAAAATATTCACAATAGAAAATAACACTACTCTTTTATTTAGCTCTAACCAAATATGAATTGATTTCACACCAAGAAGTTTCATCATTCCAATTTCACGTAAACGAGAAATCGGATAGAAAACACTAACTAAACTAAATATCGCAAAAGCAATGACTAATAAAAAGGCTCCAATAATAAATAATGTCCCCTCATCATATCCTTTTTCATACAAAGGTTTCAACAAGCTATCTTTTGATACACCGAATACGTTGGCTAATTCCTGATAAATCATTTCTTTATCCGCTACTTTGCCTATAAATTGATACTCACCATCACTAGAAATCAATTTATGTTGTTGATAAAGATTATCTAGTGTTAATAGTTGCAATTTATCATCATTAAACAAGTCCCGAATGATTCCAATTTGATTTGACATATTTGTATCATAAGTAGCGATAATTTGATTGTTTTTGATTACTTTTTCACCGGACAACATATCAATATCTAATGCATTGAAATAGTCTTCACGAAAAACCCCTGATTTATACATCATATCCACATTATTTTCAAATACTATATCTGTTCTTAAAAAACTCACTTTATATGTCTGTGACAATTCTTCTAGTTTCTTTATCATTTCTTCAACATCGACTGATGAGTGATAGACGTGAAAAGCATTTGCATCTACTCCATTAAATTGTTCATCCATTTTTCTATGGTCCATTGTTTGTTGGTGGAGCATAAACATTACACATAAAAAGATAGACATAACAAACAATAAGCTAGTTAGTATCTTCTTCATTTTTATTCCTCCTTTTAAACCGACTTGTTATCATAGCAAAAGTATTTTAATGTTATCCAATATGTTATATGTATATATTAACATTATATGTTAAATGTTGTAAAACGTTTATATAACAATCTATCATAAGATATAAGCCTACATCGTGTTAATCGTTTTCCCTACAATCACGTTATATTTGTTCTATTTAAAATAATGTCATAACAGCAATAACTAAAAAAGATAGTGACCTTTTAAACGGGTCACTATCTTTTTCTAGTTTAACACTATTTTATTCTTCCTGGTCTTTCGTCATAACCAAAGTAAGCATCTTCTAAAATTTCTTGCATATCAGATACCATAGCTAAACGTGGGTTTGCAGGTGTACATTGATCTTCATAAGCTAATAGCGCAATTTCTTTGGTATGAGCTTGCCATTCTTTATGGTCAACGCCTTGTCCTTTAAAGCTCATGTTAATACCAATTTTTTCACCTAATTCATAAACGGCTTTTGCATAAGATGCAACACCTTCTTCTGGTGTACTACATGGCAATCCTAACATACGAGCAATGTCTTGATACTTCACATCAGCTTTGTAGTAATTGTATTTTGGCCATGTTGATGTTTTAGCAGGGCGTGTACCATTGTAACGAATAACATACGGTAATAAGATAGCATTTGTACGTCCATGAACAGTATGGAATCGTCCACCAATTTTATGTGCCATAGAATGTGAAATACCTAGGAATGCATTTGCAAACGCCATACCAGCAATCGTTGAAGCGTTATGCATTTTTTCACGTGATTCAAAATCAGCATTTTTCACAGAGCTTTCTAAACTTTCAAAAACAAGTTTAATCGCTTGTAGCGCCAATCCGTCTGTATAGTCATTCGCAACTGTTGATACATAAGCTTCTGTTGCATGTGTTAAAACGTCCATACCTGTATCTGCTGTAACATGTGCTGGCACTGTCATCACTAACGCTGGGTCGACAATTGCAATGGTTGGTGTTAATGAATAATCTGCAATTGGGTATTTACGATTATTTTGCTTGTCAGAAATAACAGCAAATGGTGTCACTTCAGAACCTGTACCAGATGTGGTTGGAATACCTACGTATTTTGCTTTTTTACCTAATTCAGGGAAACGGAATGCACGTTTTCTAATATCCATGAATTTTTGAACTAAATCTCTAAAATCAATGTCTGGTTGTTCATAGAACATCCACATAATTTTTGCTGCATCCATTGGTGAACCACCACCCAAGGCAATAATCGTATCTGGTTGGAATTGTTTCATCAATTCAGCACCTTTTTCAACTGTTGTAATGTCTGGATCTGGTTCAACATCAGCAAAAATTTGATACGTTACTTTATTACGACGCAAGTTTAATTGTTCAATCACTCTATCTAAGAACCCTAATTCTACCATAGCATGATCGGTTACAATCATCACACGTTCAACATCTTTCATTTTTTGTAAATATTGAATTGAATCTCTTTCAAAATAAATTTTAGAAGGTACTTTAAACCATTGCATATTATTACGACGTCTCCCTACTTTTTTAATATTAAGCAAGTTCACAGCACTAACATTGTCCCCCACAGAGTTATGTCCATAAGATCCACATCCTAATGTTAATGATGGTAAAAATGCATTGTAAACATCTCCAATACCTCCAAAAGTCGATGGAGCATTCCAAATGACACGAATTGCTTTGACACGTTTTCCAAAATTTTTCGCTAACGCTTCATCTTTTGTATGAATAGCTGCCGAATGTCCTAACCCATGAAATTCTACCATTTGTTCTGCTTTTGTCAGACCATCTTCTTGATTTTCTGATTTTAAAACAGCTAAAATTGGGGATAATTTTTCACGAGTTAATGGTTCTTTTTCACCAACTTCTAAACATTCTGCCGCAAGAATATTTGTGTTTTCTGGCACTGTAAATCCTGCTTGTTCTGCTATCCAAGTTGCTGGTTTACCAACGATATTTGCATTCAATTTAGCCCCAGCACAATTTTTACTATTTGCTTTTACACCAAAACAAAATTCTTCTAATAATGCTTTTTCTTTCTTATTGACAAAATATGTATGATACGATTTCAATTCGTTTACCATGTCTTGATAAATTTCTTTATCAATTATCACAGCTTGTTCAGAAGCACACACCATTCCATTATCGAATGATTTACTCATTACAATATCATGTGCTGCTTGTTTAACATCTGCTGTTTTTTCGACATAGGCTGGTACATTCCCAGCTCCCACACCTAATGCTGGTTTACCACAAGAGTACGCTGCTTTTACCATGGCATTTCCGCCTGTTGCTAAAATCGTTGAAATACCTTCATGGTTCATCAGTGTGTTTGTTGCTTCAACTGACGGTGATTCAATCCATTGTACACATTCTTTTGGTGCCCCAGCTAAAACGGCTGCTTCTTTCACAATACGCGCTGCATGAGCTGAACTTTGTTGTGCAGAAGGATGAAAAGCAAAAATAATTGGATTTCTTGTTTTTAATGCTATCAATGCTTTAAAAATAGTTGTTGATGTCGGATTTGTTGTAGGTGTAATCCCACAAATAACACCAACTGGATCAGCAATCGCTGTAATCCCTGTCACTTCATCTTCATCAATAATACCAACTGTTTTTAAATGACGCATATTATTCACAACATGCTCACATGCAAATAAATTTTTAGTTGCTTTGTCTTCAAAAACACCTCTACCGGTTTCTTCAACAGCATGCATCGCAAGAATACCATGTTGATCCAATGCCGCAACAGATGCTTTTGCAACAATGTAATCAACTTCTTCTTGGTTTAGCTTTTTAAATTGTTCTAGTGCTTCTAACCCCTTTTTCACAAGTGTATCAATTTCTGAATAAATCGTTGTTTCGTGTTTTTCCATAAACAAAACTCCTTATATTTTTTATTTGTTAATACATTCACATGATACAATGTTTTTCATGAAAAATCAATACTAAATTTCAAAAAAAGTCTATAATAAAAGCTATTATAATTGTATACGCTTCCGTTTTTTATTGTGAATATTTTAACAAAAATAGAGAAAAATACCGATTTTTCCTTTTATATCACGGTATTTATATACTAAAAAGGTAGCGAATAATACTATCATTCGCTACCTAAAATATTATTTATGATATGTTTCTAAATCTATTTTATTTTCCCATTTATCAACAATAACACTACTCAATAATGCACCTGTTACATTAAGCATCGTTCTTCCCATGTCTACAATTGGGTCAATGCCAAAAACTGCTCCGATTTGGTTCATATAACTACCCAAACCTAATCCATTCAACGTTACTGTTGCAGCAACTGTTGCCGTTCCTGGAACACCCGCAATTCCAACAGATCCGATTGTCACAACTAAAATAAGTGTAACAATAAATGATACGTCAAGAGTTTGCCCTGTTGCCTTTGCAAGTAACACACCTAGCATCGCTGGAAATACACCTGCACAGCCATTCATTCCAATCGTTGTTCCTAGTGTTGCAATAAAACGAGCATTTTGTTTAGAAACACCCATTTGCTCTTCTAATGTATTTAGTGTATACGGTAATGTACCAACACTTGAACGAGAAGAAAATGCAAATACCATAGTACTAAATGCTTTTTTATAAAATGTGATAGGATTTAATCCATTTACAGCTAGTATAATAGCGTAAATGCCTAACATGATAAATACAGCGATATATAAACCTACAATAAAACTAAATGTACTTGAAATAACGGATACCCCATTACGAATAATCGTACTAGATACTAATGCAACAATACCATACGGCATCCATTTCAATACTGTTTTTAACATACTGTTCACAATTTCTTTCAATGCCATTAATACTGACACTGCTGGTTGAATAACTTCTGGATTTTTTTGGTTTAAGAAACGAATGGCACCCGCAACTAATGTTCCTACGATAACAACGGATACAATTTGACTATTCGTTGTCATCACACTAAAAATATTATTTGGAATTAAATCTAAGAAAAATTGAGGGAAACTTTGCGATGCAATAGTTTGCATTCTATCTGCTGTTGATTTTGTCAATTCTCCTGCAAAACCAGATGCACTTAATTGTAATAACTCTACCACACCTACTGCAACAAGTGCTGAAATAGCCGTTGTTCCAAGTAGCATCGTGAATGCTTTGATAGATAATGATTTAATATTTTCTCCTTTTACTTGTGTCACAATGTCTACAATAGATAAAAATACAATCGGTACAGCAAGTAATTGAATAAGTTTTAACACACCACTACCTAGCAATGAAAACCATACAGTAATTTCTTTTTGTGCAAACTGTGTATAATGAACACCTTGCGTACTTCCGAATAAATCAATACCCAATCCTAAAACAAGACCTAAAACTAAAGCAATTAACATACGTGTTGAAAAAGAAACTTTTTTCTTTTGTAACACTTTTAAAAAATATAAGCTCCCTAATAATACAAAAATACTTACTAATGTGATACCCTGGCTAATTTTTAAAAAATTAGTAAAAAATGCAATGTTTTCCATATCCATACTCCTTTTTAAATGTATGCTCATACATATACATAAATATAGGCAATCGCCTATTTTGTATCAGAAAATTGTTCCTCTAAAATTGATGTCACCGTTTCTATTGTCTTTATTAGTTTATGTTGTCCTTTTTCTGTTAAACAAATATAAACAGAACGTTTATCTTTTTCACACTCACAACGCTTAATGTACGCACAACATGCACTACTTTCCATTCGTCCAATCATTCTTGACATGGCACTTTGACTTAAGCCTACGAGTTGTTGCAGCTGTTGTAAGATCATTTTATGCTCTTCTTGTTCATTTAAAAAGTATAGTACATAAAATTCTTTCAAAGACAGTTTTTGTTTTTCTGCTAATTCTTTCTCAAGAATTGCTTCCACTTCTTTTTGTTTTTTTGTAAATGCAAACCATTGGAGTAAACAGTCATCTTTTTCCATAAATACCACCTCATTATACAAACAATTATCTAAATGTATGCTCATGCATTTAAATTAACATAAAAAAAGAAAGCTGTCAACCTCAAACAGCTCTCTTTGAATCTATTTCTAGTTATAGAATCGTATCCGCATTTTTCAAAGAAATCTTTTAAAATAAGGGTTCTTTTTCTTTATAGACTTCTTGAATAACTGTATACATATCTGTCGCTTCGTCTTTTTTTGTTGTTTCAACGATTTTATCAATACGTACCGTCAATGTTTTTGTTCCAAATTCCAATACTAATTCATCGCCTACTTTTACTGTACTACTAGATTTTGCAACATTACCATTTAAAAAAATACGTCCCTTATCCGCTACTTCTTTAGCAACAGTTCGTCTTTTAATAATACGGGATACTTTTAAAAATTTGTCTAATCTCATTTATTTTCATCCTTTTCTTTTTGTTTTATTTTTTGCCATAAAGCATCTAATTCTTCTACACTCTCTACCTTTACACCGTCAAAAACATGAGGATGACGTCGTCTAATTTTACGATTTAATGTATCCAATACATCTTCTAAATTAAAGAAACCATCGTATTCAGCAACACTTGTTTGAAACAATACTTGCCATAACACATCACCTAATTCTTCAATAAGATTATCAATATCATCTTGTTCGACTGCCATTATAACTTCATTCACTTCTTCTTGCAAATACGGTAATAATGTTTCATGCGTTTGTTCTTTTAACCAAATATCATGTTTAGCAATATCATCCATATATGCTTGTAATGTTTGGAATGATTTGGTTGCTGCATCTCTTTCTAATGCAGGAACAAATAATGTCGTTAAATTGTAGACACCTTTTAATCTATCTATTTCGTACAAAGGAAGCCACTCTACTTTTTCCGTTGACGTTCCTGCTCCATGAACCAATGCCACTTGGTAATCATCAGGATATCTTTCCATTAAGGCTAGTTTTACATCACTTGCGACATATTCATTAAATACTTGCATAATCATAATGGATTGTGTCAATACTAAATCATCCACTTTAAATCCAAGTGCATCGACTAATTGAAAACCATCAATCATATCTACTTGAACAGCTTGAAGTAAGTCATCAATAAAACTTTTGCCACCTAATATTGTGACTTCAATTTCTTTATCTTGTAACAATGTCTGTACAACTTTCTCTGCCACCATAGGATGCCCCGGAACAGCATATAAAATATGTTCGTTCTCTTTTGCCAGTTGTTTTAAAGTCATCACAATTTTTTCGTATGTTTCTTCAAAAGTATCTGTATGTTCATATATATCATCAAAACTTTCATATAAAAGCCCTTGTTGTTCTAAAGTGTTAATCACTGGATGCTCTTTTGTTCGCAAATAAACGATCTGTTTGTCATCAATCGCTTTTTGAATGACCTTATAAACACCTACGGTCATTTGTTCCAAATCGCCTCCACCTAGACCTATAATATCTATTTTCAACATAAAACACTCCTTATCACATTATCTTCACTATTATAGCATATTTTACACCATAAAAAGACAGTGAATGACTAATGCCATTCACTACCAAAACAATATTGATTTCTCTTTATCAGCACAATAAGATGTAGAACTTTAGATTTCTAAATATTTTTGTAATATTTCTAACCATAAATATATTTCTAAGCCTGTAATATCAAAAACAACGGATAATTGTTGATTATCTTGATTGATTTGGGCTTTTAGGGTCACTTTTCCTAGTTGTTCAAATAATGTTGGTGCACTTAACATTCTTGATTTTTCTTTAGAATATGTCACAAACACTTTATTCCCAACACGTTTGATTTTATCCACATCTTGTTTTTCAGCATAATATTTCAATAATCCAATATTTACCAAATCAGAAACTTCTTGAGGATAATCACCAAAACGATCAATCAAATCATCTTGGATTTGACGATAATCCTCTAGACTGTCAATTGTACGAATACGTTTATATAAATCAATTTTTTGTCGTTCGTCTTCAACATAATTGGTTGGAATATATGCTGTTATTCCTAAATCAATCTCAACATTCTTCACAACTTTTGCTTTTCCAGTACGTTTGACTTCAACAGCTTCTTTTAACATTTCTGTAAATAAGTCAAACCCTACAGAATCAATAAAGCCACTTTGTTGTTGCCCTAATAAATTCCCTGCTCCACGAATGGACAAATCTCGCATGGCAATTTTAAATCCTGCACCTAGTTGCGTAAATTCTTTAATAGCTTCTAAACGTTTTTCACTTGTTTCTGTTAACATTTTGTGTGGCTGATACATAAAGTATGCATAAGCAATGCGATTGGTACGTCCTACACGCCCACGTAATTGATAGAGTTGCGACAATCCCATTCTATCAGCATCCTCTATAAAGAGCGTATTTACATTAGGTAAATCAACACCCGTTTCAATAATTGTTGTTGTGACTAATACATCATATTCTCCTTGCATAAACGATAATAATGTGTTTTCTAAATCCACTTCACTTAATTGACCGTGTGCAATCGCAATACGTGCATCTGGTACGAGCATACGAATGTGCTCTGCTTTTTCTTGAATAGACTCTACTCGATTATACAAATAAAACACTTGCCCATTACGTGCCAATTCACGTTCTATAGCATCTCTAACAAGAGCATCATCTTGTTCCATGACATACGTTTGAACGGGATAACGATTTGCCGGTGGTGTTTCAATAACCGACAAATCACGCACACCTAACATAGACATGTGTAATGTTCTAGGAATTGGTGTAGCTGTTAAGGTCAGTACATCTACTTGTGATTTTAATTGTTTTAATCTTTCTTTATGTCGAACACCAAAACGTTGTTCTTCATCAATCACCAATAAGCCCAAGTCAGAAAAATCAACATCTTTAGAAACAAGTCGATGCGTTCCAACAACAATATCAACCGTCCCTTTTTTTATACCCGAAACAGTTTCTTCCTGTTGCATTTTCGTTCTAAAGCGACTTAACAAACCAATGGTAATAGGATAATCTTCAAAACGTTGTACAAGCGTCATATAATGTTGCTGTGCTAAAACGGTAGTTGGTACCAAAAAAGCAACTTGCTTGCCGTCTTGAACAGCTTTAAAAATAGCACGCATCGCAACTTCTGTTTTCCCATAACCAACATCTCCAACCAATAAACGATCCATTGGTTTCGCCTTCTCCATATCGTGTTTAATTTCTTTAACACTACGCAACTGATCGGGTGTTTCCGCATAAGGAAAGGCCTCTTCAAAGTCGTGCTGTTCTTTAGAATCTTTACTAAATGCAAAACCGACTTCACTTTCACGTTTTGCATATAACTCAATCAATTCATCTGCAATATCTTCTATTTTTCGAGCTACTTTTTTCTTTGTTTTCGCCCATTCTGTTCCACCTAATTTATTCACTTTAGGATCTTTACCGTCAGATGCAACATATTTTTGCACAAGATGAATTTGAGTAACCGGAATGAACAATTTGGCATCATCTTGATAAATAATTGACATGTAGTCTTGTTTAACGCCGCCAATATCCAAGGTTTCCATTCCTTGATACTTTCCGACACCGTGACTGACATGCACAACAAAATCACCCGCTGTTAATTCTGAATAACTTTTTAATCTTTCGGCATTCGTTAAGTTTTGACGTTTAGCAATCGTCTTTGTTACTTTATTGAATAATTCACGTTCATTTAAAAAGACGATTTTTTCAATGGGTAATTCAAAACCACTATGAATAGATCCCACAACGATATTGATTGCACTTAATTGAAGATCGGATAATGTTGTCACAACATTTTGAATATCAAAATCAGAAAATGTTTGACTCACTTTTTCAGCACGTTTCATATCCGATACACACACGACAACAGTCATCTGTTGTTTAGTAAATCGTTCCATTTCATTTTTAATCAACGGCATTTGACTAAAAAATTGTGGCATACTTCGATATTGGAATGAATAAATTTCAGAAAATGCAATACGACCTAATCCTTTTTGCAAATTAGAAAAATATAACTTTTTATGCGTATCTTTTTTGATAATTTCTTTAAAATCTAATTTCAACTCTTGCGTAGGCAGTAACACGGCTTGTTCTACTTTGTGCAACAACCAATCTTGTTCTTCTGATAAACTCGTTTTTTCTTGCTCGATTAGTCGAGCGTACTCATCTAAAACAACCAAGCCTTTTTCATCTAAATAATCTAAAATACTAATATTTGGATAGATTAAGTCCATGTACAGCGCAGGATGCTCCGGTAGTTCATGATGCTCTATCCTTTGAACCAACCCGTCAAAAAACACATGTATACTATCAGCAAGTGTTTCATCTGTTATTTTTTTAATTGCTTTTTGTTTACTTTTTCCAATCGTTGAAACTGCATTTTCTAACACTTCTTCATCAAATAAAATATCTGACGCAGGTAAAATTGTGACATTGTCCAACACCTCGATAGATTTTTGTGTTTCCGCATCAAATTGTCGAATAGAATCAATTTCCGTATCAAAAAACTCAAGTCGTAATGGTTGGTCATGTGTTAAAGGGAAAATATCTAGTATACCTCCACGTACACTAAATTGACCCGGAGATTCTACTAATTTTTCACGTATATATCCCATTGTATGCAATATTTTAATAATCGCATCAAGATGCCACTCTTCTCCAACAGAAATAGATAGCACACTTTCTTTAAATAAAGTTTTAGGCGATAAACGATGTCTTAATGCAGATAATGGTAATACGACAACACCACTTTTTTGTTTTGTTAAAAAGTCTAAAACTTCTACTCTTTGTGACACTAAATCTTTTGAAGCAGTTGCATATTCAGCGGCAATGGTTTCCTCAACTGGAAATAAATACACTGATTCATTGGGCAATAATGTTAATAAATCTTGATATACATACGTTGCTTGTAATAAATTATATGTAACATATAAAATAGGCACATTGTGTCGTTCCTTAATTTTAGAAATCACATAACTTTTAGCAGCACCAGATAATCCCAATACTAATTGATTATCCAATAATTCTGTTTGATTGACTAATTTCTCTAATAACTCCATCTTTTACTCCACTAATTAAAATCATTCATCGTCAACACAAAAGATTTTTTCTCTATCCAATGTCGCATAGCTTGAATGGTCTTGTCGATTGAGGTTTCAACCTCTGTTTGATAAATGCCTAAAAACTTAGACAATACATGTTGCGTAACCGTTTCAAAAGATAAAGGTCTTCCTATACCTACTTTAACACGGTTAAATTCTTGTGTTTGTAAACTGCTTATTAAACTTTTAATGCCATTGTGTCCACCAGCACTACCTTTTTGTCTTAATCGAATTTTTCCGATAGGTAAATCCATATCATCATAAATGACCACAATATCTTCCACATCAAGCTGAAAATAATCCATTAAAGGTTTCACAGCTTGACCAGATAAATTCATATATGTCTGTGGCTTAACCAGAATGACTTTTTCACCATTGATAAACAACTCTGTAAATAGCGCTTTATGTTTTGTTTTATGAAATGTCACTCGTTCTGTTTCTGCCCATTTATCTAAGACCATAAAACCGATATTATGCTTCGTACCTTCATATTCTCTTCCAGGATTTCCCAATCCAATAATCATTTTTGTCATCTTCAACCTCTATACATACACATAGACGCATAAAAAGATACACATGTATCTTTTTATGCGTGTTTATTTATTCTTCTTTAGGAAATATTATCATACTATGTTTTTACGACAATGTCCAGTCAATCGGCTCTATATGTAAAGCACGTAAATATTCATTGATTCGGCTAAATGGTCGGCTCCCAAAAAAGCCTCTATAGGCTGATAACGGACTAGGATGTGGTGCTGTTAGTATGATATGTTGCGGATTTGTAATGAGCGTTTGTTTAGATTGAGCAGGGCGTCCCCACAACACAAAAACGACTGGTTTTTGACGATCATTTAATACAGAAATTACTTTATCCGTAAATATTTCCCATCCTTTGTCTTTATGGCTGTGCGCTTGCCCTTTTTCGACAGTCAATACGGTATTTAACAACAAAACACCTTGCTGTGCCCATTTTGTTAAATTTCCTTGAGTAGGCATTAAACAACCAATATCGTCTACTAATTCTTTAAAAATATTTTGTAGCGACGGAGGAAAGTCGATATTTTCTTGAACGGAAAAACTTAATCCGTGCGCTTGATGTTCTCCATGATATGGATCTTGTCCTAAAATAACAACTTTCACATTATCATATTCAGTTAATTTTAACGCATGAAACATATTTTCTTTGGTCGGAAAAACCGTTGCTACTCTCCGTCTTTCTGAAACGTATGTCATTACTTGTTTAAAATACTCTTTTTCTTTTTCTTGCGCCAAAACATCATGCCAAGTCGTCATACACCCACTCCTTTTCTCTCATTACAGTAACAAAACAACCGTATATAGTCTTTTATTCGATAAAAATTGTGTTGAAAAATCTTCCAACACAATTTTACTTATTGCCCATTTTTCGCGTAATTTGTTTCGACACTTTCTTTATCAGCTTTCCACCAATCTTTATTTTCTTGATACCATTGAATCGTATCTGCTAATCCAGAGCGAAAATCTGTATATTGAGGTACCCAGCCTAATTCTTCACGTAATTTTGTAGCATCAATCGCATAGCGTAAATCATGGCCCGCACGATCATTTACATGTTCATAAGCATCTTTAGGTTGTCCCATTAACTCCAAAATCAATTCAACGACTGTTTTATTATCTTGTTCACCGTCTGCACCGATTAAATAGGTTTCTCCAAGACGACCTTTTGTTAAAATAGTCCACACGGCACTAGAGTGGTCATTGGTATGTATCCAATCACGTACATTTTTTCCTTCTCCATATAATTTAGGTTTAATACCACTTAATATATTGGTAATTTGACGTGGAATAAATTTTTCAATATGTTGATACGGTCCATAGTTATTTGAACAATTTGAAATAGTTGCTTTTAGCCCAAATGAGCGTACCCATGCTCTAACTAATAAGTCGGAACCTGCTTTTGTTGATGAATACGGACTAGACGGATTATAAGGTGTTTCAGATGTAAATTTTTCTCCAACACCGTCCCCATGTCCAGGTAAATCTTCACGTAAAGGCAAATCTCCATAAACTTCATCGGTAGAAACATGATGATAACGTACATCATATTTGCGACACGCTTCAATCAATGTATATGTTCCAATAATATTTGTTTGTACAAACGGAAATGGATCTTTCAAGGAATTGTCATTATGTGATTCTGCTGCATAATGTACGACAGCATCTACTTTTTGTACTAATGCATCCACAAGCGTTGCATCTGCAACATCTCCTACGATAAGTGTTACTCTATCTTCAGGTAATCCTTTTAAGTTTTCACGATTTCCGGCATAAGTCAATTTATCCAATACAGTTACATGAATATCTGGATGATTGTTTACAACATAATGCACGAAATTTGATCCTATAAATCCGGCACCACCTGTCACAATAATATGCTTCATCTTATTCTCCTTATATTTATCCATATACAAATGGATTTTCTGTTTCAAATTCTTTTAAAGTTGGGTGCTTTTTATCTTTTTCAGATAAAATAGCTTTTTCAATATTTACTGGCCAATCAATCGCTAAATCAGGATCATCAAACGCAATACCTGCATCAGCTTGTGCATCATAATAATTATCGCATTTATACAAGAAATTTACATTTGGTGTTAATGTGACAAAACCATGTGCAAATCCTCTTGGCACGTATAATTGACGATGATTATGTTCGGACAAAATATATCCTTCCCACTGCCCATAAGTAGGACTTCCTTTCCGAATATCAACAATAACATCTAATACAGCTCCTGTTACCACACGAACTAATTTTGCTTGAGCTGCCTCTCCTTTTTGAAAATGCAATCCTCTTAAAACACCTGCTTGTGCGGATAAAGAATGATTGTCTTGCACAAAATCCGTATTGATACCCGCTGCTTTAAAATCTTTTTCTGAAAAACTTTCTGTAAAAAATCCACGATGATCTCCAAAAACAGCTGGCTCAATAATTTTGACATCTTGTAATTTTGTTGTCGTTACTTTCATGATTTGTCCTCTTATTCATGCTCTACTAAACGTAGTAAATACTTTCCATACTCATTTTTTTTCAATGGTTCAGCCAATGCTAAAACTTGTTCTTTCGTAATATAACCCATACGGTAAGCAATTTCTTCTAAACATGCCACTTTTAAATTTTGACGTTTTTCAATCGTTTCAATAAACGTAGATGCTTCAAGTAATGATTCATGCGTTCCTGTATCTAACCACGCAAATCCACGCCCCATAATTTCAACAGATAATTGCCCTTTTTCTAAATAAGCTTTATTAACATCTGTAATTTCTAATTCGTCACGAGAAGATGGTTTGATGTTTTTAGCAATATCAACAACTTGATTGTCATAGAAATATAAGCCTGTTACTGCATAATTACTTTTTGGTTTTTCTGGTTTTTCTTCAATAGACACAGCTGTCATATTTTCATCAAATTCCACAACACCAAAACGTTCCGGATCATTTACATGGTAGCCAAAAACAGTTGCACCCTCTTTTTTAGAAGCTGCACGTTGAACCATTTTAGATAGCCCACCACCATAATAAATATTATCTCCTAAAATTAAACAAACAGAGTCATCACCAATAAAGTCCTCTCCCAAAATAAACGCTTGTGCTAAACCATCTGGACTTTCTTGTACTTTATATGAAATATCTAACCCAAGTTCGTGTCCATTTCCAAAAAGTTGTTCAAAACGTGGTGTATCTGTTGGTGTGGAAATAATTAAAATTTCACGAATACCCGCCAACATTAAAACAGATAGTGGGTAATAAATCATTGGTTTGTCATAAATAGGCATTAACTGTTTAGAAACAGCTCTTGTAATTGGATACAAACGTGTGCCACTACCTCCTGCTAAAATAATTCCTTTCATTTATTAACCTCCTGATTTTATACGTCGTATCATTTTATTACCAAGATATTTCGGTAATATCGTTAACGCTATTTCAAATAATACTAACGTTTTATCTTCTTTTAAATACTTTGTTAAAGACCAAATATCTTTGAATTTTCTCGTTTGAAATGCTTGTATTCGTTGACCGACAAACGATAATTCTTTATCAATCTCTTTTTGATACGTCTTACCAAATCGCAATGCTAAAGCGCGAAACTTATCTTGTTCGGGGACTAACTTTAAAGGAATATAATCATCAACAGTATCAATCCCTTTTAGAATAGCTTTACCAATTTGATTATGCTGATGTAAACGATAATCAATTAAAAGTTCTTTTATAAAAGCTATACGCCCCATGCTTGCAGCGACTAAAGCTAACCAATGATCATGCACATACTCTTCATAAAACGGCATCGCTTTTTTAGCAATCTCTGTTAACATTAGCATGGAACAGCCAGGCATACAATTTCTTCGAATAAAAAACGAGAACGTGTTATCTCCATATACATGGTAAATACGTTTATTCACAGTAGCAAAACTCGACGACACAAATTGTCCATTTTCATCAATAATCGCTAAGTCAGAGTAAACAAGTAATGCTTTTTCTTGTTCAAGTTTGTATACTAATTTTTCTATTTTTTGATGATGCCATCTATCATCTTGATCACAGTAAGCAATATACTCTTGTTGACAGTCACTTGTCAATAACTCAAAAGTCTTTGTACTTCCCATATTGACGTCATTTTGCACAATCGTAAATGGTCTTGTGAAAATAGTTGTCGCTAATGTGGCGATTTGTTTAAAATAATCATCATCTGCACTATCATCTCTAATATAAATGTGATAATTAGGATACGTCTGTTCTTCAAGACTTTTGAACTGTTCCTCTAAATAAGTCATATTTGGCTTATATGTCGCTACGACAATACCTACTGATTTCATCTATCGTTCTCCTTTGTGAACACATCGCCCAACAACTCATCTAATCGCTGATTATATTCACGCTGATTAAAATAATGCATAAACACATCTTTAGCTCGGTATTTCATTTGTAATATATCATCTGATGTTAAAGATTGAATATTATCAATGTTCTCTTTTTTTATGTTTTTTCCAATACTGTACTCAAACACTAAACGCTCGGTATCTCCAGATACAGTATTCAACAATGGCAATCCACCATTTAAATAATCCAATGTTTTTAATGTCAATCCGATAAAAACAGTGGGTTTTAATATATTGATACCAAAGGCACATTGATTAAAAATATCCTGTTTTTTCTTTGCATCATACACATTCCCATAGTCATAAATATGTTGACAAAATACCGATAACCTTTCAATAAATTGTTCTTTTTTCTCTCCATTACCAATCACATGAAGTGTGATTGGTTTATACTCACTCAATACTTTTATCATCTCTTCGATTTTATCAATATCAATAATATTATTGATAGAACCTAGATAACATAAAGGCAGTACATCTTCCTCTGGTGTATACGCAATATCCTCATCACAATTTTCTTTACAAGGATATAATGTTTGAACATTTAATGTTGGCTGTATTTCTTTTAATCTCTCTTTAAATAAATCACACTCACTAAAAACATAATCTGCTTTGCTTAAAGCTTTTGTCCGTAATGTTTGCCAACAATAAAAAGGAAGAGAAAGTAGCGTTTTTGAAGAACCTGACGGAAACGTTTCCGGCCACATATCAAACACATCAAAAATAACACGAACACTCGGATATTTTTTCTTGTATTTCGCAATAAAATGTGCCACAAAATTTGGAGGTACCATAGCATATATAACATCTGGTTGAATCATTTCTAATTGTTGATAGACTTTTTTAGCAAAAGCATAGTGCGAATGGATACGTTCAAACGAAATATTTTTTTTATATTGTATCAAAGGAATCTGCACTATATTAGAAATTGCCAACGTATATTTTTGGCGATTCATCGTATCATAATCTCCTGTCACATACGTGACATCATATCCCTTTTGTTCTAAATATGTTTGAATGTATTGAATCCGTAATCCATAATAATTAAAATTACTCACACAAACGGCTCTCATATCGTCACTTTTCCTTTATTTATATTATAAAATATTATAACATTGATCGTAATGATGTCAAAGTAAGGTTATAAAACAATGAAAATAATATTCAAATACTAATAAACAAAGAAACAAAAAAAGCTGTGACAGCAACCAAAATGATACTGTTCTATGTCAAATAGTGTTAGTAATCAAAATAAAGCAACCTGATCAGCTAATAGTGCAGATGTTTCTTTTCTATCAGTTTCCTTGTTTTTAAATAAACGATTTACAATTAGTATTCTTATACTTAAATTATAAAACCTCATTAAAATATCCGGATATCACTTGATTTATATGGATATAACAAAATTTGCAAATAAGATAAATTAATCTCATCATGAATTAATAGTTCTTCGTTAAATTGCATTATTTAGTTCTATTTAAACAGAACCTTTATCCTATAAAACAAACGGCGTCAATCATCCATTTAGTCACAAAAATACTATACCATCGATTTTTAAAACATTCTTGTTATTTTTCACATGACTCTTTTCTCATGCCTTTTGTTTTTCTATCAATCATATATCGAGGTCTTGCCTTCGTTTCTAAATAAATTTTCCCAATATATTCTCCAATAATACCAATGGAAATCAATTGGATACCGCCTAAAAAACTCATAATGGATATCATACTTGTCCATCCTACTAGAGTATAACCAAAAAAATAACTCACAATACTCCAAATCAAAAAGATGAAACTTATTATAGACGTTAACACACCTAAAACTGTAATAACACGAATTGGACGAACACTTAAACTTGTAATACCGTCAAAAGCTAATCCTAGCATCTTGCTTAAAGGATAATGACTTTCTCCAGCCATTCTTTCTTTACGGCTGTATTCAACAACCGCATGATTAAAACCAATTAAAGGAACTAATCCTCGTAAATAAATATTAACTTCCTTAAATTCAGAAAGAGCAAGTATCGCTTTTTTTGACATTAAACGATAATCCGCATGATTATATATAACTTCACCACCCATTTTGGATAAAAGTTTATAAAATTTTTCCGCTGTAAATCGTTTGAAGAACGTATCTGTTGATCGATCCTTACGAACACCATAAACAATTTCGGCTCCATTTTTATATGCTTGAACCATATCTGTCATACAACAAATATCATCTTGTCCGTCACAGTCAATCGTAATTACAATATCGGCAAAGTCAGCAGCCTCAATCATACCTGCCAAAACGGTAGACTGATGTCCCCTATTTCTATTTTGAGAAATCCCTTCTACCCATTCTTCCTGTGAGTACCGTCTTATTAAGTCCCATGTTTTATCTTTACTTCCATCATCAACAAACAAAATACGACTTAAAGGACTAACATATCCATTATCCATTAAATAGTGTAATTGCTGACTAAAAAGCGGAAATGTATGAGGTAAGACAGCTTCTTCGTTATAACAAGGAATAACAATATATAATATTGGATTTTCCACTACTATCCTTTATTTTTATTATCTTCCAATACTAGAAAACAAAAAACGACCAAAATTTTTTAATAACAATATTGATAGTACTATTCAAATAATAGATTTTTTCTATTTAGACGAAAATCATTATATCATATTCAGCTTAAAAATTTAACCAAAAGTAATTATGGTTGTATAATTTTTAGGGTTAATGGCATAAGCCAGCAACCCTAATTTCATGTAGACAAAAAGGCAATTTTCTCTTAAATTAAAAGTACCACCAAATAATAAGGAGAAATTGCCTATGTCTAATATAACAGAAATCTTACTACAATTAAAGGATAAAAACATCACATTTGATCATAAGTAAATTATATAATTAAGTTAGTGTATAGTTGCCAAATATTTATAATATACTATCTTATAAAATATTTTAAAAAGTTTAACAACTATTTAACACAACTTATGATAGAACTCTTATGATTCAATAAATCTACTACTTACAATAACACTCACAATTATTTAAAAAACCAACGCTGTATATCATTAAACGTTACGGCAACCATGAGTAATACTAATAATCCTGCAAATACCAATGTAATCATGGTTTCTTTTTCTTTACTAATTGGTTTCCCACGCAATAATTCTAGTATATTCAATACGATTTTCCCACCGTCTAATGCTGGAATTGGCAATAAGTTCATCACACCTAAATTCACACTAATCGCAGCCATAAACATTAAAACAGACATTATACCACCTTGAGTGGCTTGCCCACTTGCTTGAGCAATTGCTACTGGTCCTCCAAATTGTTGAATATCAAATCCTGTTTTGAAAAATCCAGCTAGAGTTGACCAAATACCTGTAGCAATTTCCCATGTTCTTGTGAAACCATACGCCAAAATTGACGTTACAGAAGCATCTTTTTCTTGTTGGAATGTAACACCAATGACATTATTTTGAAACGGTACAGTGTATGTCACCATCTCATGATTTTCTTTTTCCACTATCAATTCAACTTGTGTTTGTGTTTTTTTCGCTTCAGATAGTCTTTGGTATAATTCTGCCCCATTTTTCGTTTCTTGATGATCTACCTGTGTGATACTGTCCCCTGTACGAATACCGGCTTGATACGCAGGTGTGTTTTCCATAACATTTACTTTATTCAATAAATGAGGAATACCACCATTCATAAATCCAACTAAAATAAATAGTAAAATACCTAATATAAAATTGTTTAATGGTCCACCAAAATTAACAAGAATACGGCGAAAAATACTTGCTTGTTCAAACTGTTTTTCTAGTGGTGCTACTTGTATTTCAGTTCCGTTTTCTTCGATATACGTTGCCTCTTTTGAAACAGAAAAAGTACTATCTGTATCTTGCCCTGCTAGACGACCTATTAAAAGCATTTCTTTTTCTAAATCGGCTTGACGCACTTCAAAAGGTACTGCTTTATCCAATCTTGTTTTAGCGCATGTATTAATGCATGTCACTATATTGTCTTGATTGAGTACAATACTAATCAACTGTCCTGCTTTTAAGGGTTCAACATCATCACCATATCCTGCTAAACGAACATATCCCCCAACAGGCAATGCGCGAATAGTATATGTTGTCCCATTTTTCTTTGTGGCAAAAATTTTAGGTCCCATACCAATCGCAAATTCTCGAACAAGAATACCTGAACGTTTTGCAAAATAAAAATGACCAAATTCATGAATGGTGACTATCACCCCAAAAACAAGTAAAAATACAATAATTTGCATGAAAAACCTCCTTTTATCTTATATTAAGCAAATTAAAATAATGTGACACGCTACCACCCCAAAAAGTGTGCTATCAAATCTATCTAACACACCACCATGACCGGGTAGTATATTTCCTGAATCTTTAACATGGTAAAATCGTTTTAAAGCAGACTCAACTAAATCTCCCATTTGTCCTGCTAACGAAACACCAAATGCCAATAAAATCGTCCCTAGAAAATCTAGTGAAAGTGTCGCAAATGGTTGATGTATCGCAACAAAAATGAGTGCATATAAAACAGCAAGTGCCGTTCCACCAACAGATCCTTCAATCGATTTATTAGGACTAATATGTGGGGCTAAACGGTGTTTCCCAAAACGTCTTCCTACAAAGTACGCACCTGAATCAGTTATCCAGCCAATAGAAAAAATGAACAAAATCGCAACAAATCCATACTCTCTAAGAATAAGTACATGGTGTGCACCTAATCCAATATATAAAGCTGCGAGCGAAACTATACCTACTTTTTCAAATGAAAATTCATTTTTAGAAAAAACGGTTAAAACGAGTAACGCAAAGGAGCATAGACATAGCCAAAGTAAAGGTGTCATACGGAAATAATTGTAGTAAGTAATTGGAATGGTTAAGCCAATCGTTGCCAACAATCCAATAATCACTTCCGGAGAAGGTATTTTTATTTTTGCCATATGCATAATTTCCATAAAACAAATAGTAGCTAGTCCTACAATAGAAAGCTGGAACGTTAATCCTCCAAAATATAATAATGGCAGACCTATCGCCAAAATGACAAGCGCTGTTATAATTCTTAACTTCAAGACATTTCCTCCTACAATCCTCCAAAACGTCGATGCCGTTTTTGATATATTGCGAACGCTTTTTCTAATTCTTGTTCTTTAAAATCAGGCCAAAATACATCTGTAAAATAAAATTCACTATAAGCGATTTGCCATAACATAAAATTACTAATGCGCTCTTCGCCACTGGTACGAATTAACAAATCCGGCTCTGCATACTCGCCTAATTGTTTGGACCATAAATAATCTGACACAATCTCTTCGTTAATTTCTTCTACTTTATCATGATATTCAATACTTATTTTTTTTATCGCAGCAATTATTTCCGCACGGGACCCATAATTTAATGCAAAATTTAAAATCATACCGTCATTCTGCTTTGTCTGCTCCACAGCATCCAAAACAGCTTTTTGCGTCTTTTCGGGTAATTGCTCAATAAATCCCGTTGTCATTACTCGAATATTATTTTCATTTAATTGTGGAATAAATGTACTAAAAAAATCAATCGGTAATTTCATTAAAAAAGATACCTCATCGTGAGGTCTTTTCCAATTTTCTGTTGAAAAAGCATATAAAGACAATACTTTAACACCTAATTTTTTCGCATGCAATGCAATCGTTTTAACTGTTTGCATACCTTCTTTATGCCCAGCTACACGAGGTAACATACGTTGTTGTGCCCAACGACCATTTCCATCCATAATAATGGCCACATGATTAGGAACACCTTGCTTTTCATCAAACGATATTTTTTCTTCATTATTTTGTTTCTTTTTGAAAAAAAACATATCCTCACCTATTTTCTCAAGATTTCACTACTTTTCTTATTGTAACATAAAACAAAAATAATCGTACACCTTTGGCATATTCTTAATAGATAATCTTTACTTAATTCTCTTTATTCTGTAAAAAAGAAATATCTCCATTTGCAACAAATTGTTCTAAAATATTTTGAACAGCTTGTTCTTCATTCGTTCCAATCTCATAACGACATACTTTTTTCAATTCATTATCGGCATTTTCCATGGCAACACTGTACTTAACTTCTTTCATCATTGGCAAATCATTTAAATTATCGCCAAATGCGATACACTCCTCTTTTTTTATACCGTATTTTTCTTGTATAAATCGAATGCCTGCTCCTTTTCCGCCGTCTTTATGATACACATCAATCCACATATCTCCACTTGTCGCTGAAGAAACATTATATTGTTCACGAATTGTTAAAGCAATTTGTTTATTTTCCTCTAAAGAACGTTTACTCATGATGGCAATTTTAACGACTTCTTCATCAGCTGGAATATCCGACAATGTTTTTATTTTAATAATTTCCATATTATATTTTAGAAAATGCATCAACGCTTCATCAGAAATCGTTTCGTAAGTGTATGCTGTTTTTGTCGTACTCAATAACGCATAACATCCTTCAAAACTTTCAGCTAATGTCACAACTTTTTCAACAATGTGTTGAGCAATCGCTAATACATGAATGGACTCCCCTTGTTTCACAATATGGTTCCCGTTATCTCCTGCAAAATATAGCCAATCTTGACATACATCATCAAAAGGTTTTGAAATATGGTCAAAACTATTTCCACTTGCAATGACACCAACGATATTTTTCTCACGCAACTGTTCAGCAATTTGGTTAAATCGCTCTTTATCATACGTTTTATCCTCTCTTAAAAAAGTACCATCCATATCTGTCGCAATTAGTTTTATCGTCATATTTGCACCTCATATCTTTCTATTATTTTTATTGTATAAAGATTATATGGAATAGTCAATGATACGCACCAATAAACACTTCTATCCTCATTTTTGTTAAATATAGTTTATTTTTAATTATCATAGTAAGGACAAATTGATATACTATGAACCCAAAAGATTCACACTAAAACAAAAAATTGGCATCCCGTACGGGATGCCAATTTTGATACGTCATTAAAATTATTTTAATGTTACAGTTGCGCCAACTTCTTCTAATTGAGCTTTTAACGCTTCTGCTTCTTCTTTAGATACGCCTTCTTTAACAACAGATGGAGCACCGTCAACTAATTCTTTAGCTTCTTTCAAGCCTAATCCAGTTGCTTCACGAACAACTTTGATTACTTTAATTTTGCCGTCGCCAGCGCTTGTTAATTCTACGTCAAATTCTGTTTTTTCTTCAGCTGCTGCTGCAGGTCCTGCTGCGATTGCTACTGGAGCTGCTGCTGTTACGCCAAATTCTTCTTCGATAGCTTTTACTAAGTCGTTTAATTCTAAAATTGTTGCTTCTTTAATATCTGCAATAATTTGTTCAATGTTTAATGCCATTATAATTTCCTCCGATTTATATATGTTTTTATTTTTGTTACACTAGGCAACTTTTTGTGTGGTTAATAAAATTAAGCCACTTCTTCTTTTTGTTCTGCAACAGCTTTGAAAGCCAATGCTGTATTGCGAACTGGTGCTTGTAATACTGATAAAAGCATTGAAAGCATTCCATCGCGGTTTGGTAAAGAAGCCAATGCTTCGATTTCTGCTTTTGAAGATACTTTACCTTCAACGATACCAGCTTTGATTTCTAACGCGTCTGCTTTTTTAGCAAACTCAGCAATAATTTTTGCTGGTGCTACTGCATCATCATTTGAGAATGCAACAGCTGTAGGTCCAACTAAAGCTTCGTCTAATCCTTCTAAGTTGTTTTGAGCAACTGCACGACGTACAATACCGTTTTTCAACACTTTAAATTCAACGTTTGCTTCACGTAATTGAACACGCAATCTTGTTACTTCATCAACAGTTAATCCTAAGTAGTCAACAATAACAACTGAAGATGCTTCTTCAATTTTTTTAGCAACTTCTTGAACTAACTCTGCTTTTTTAGCAATAGCTGCTTCGCTCATTCATTTCACCTCCATTAGATTTGGGGTAGCACTTTTTAAATAAAAAAGCCCTACATCACCCAAGACATAGAGAACCACAGAAATTTATATTAAATATCTATCTTCCTCGGTAGGATATTAAGGATTTCTCCACCCACTGTCTTTGGTAGCTTTTCACTTTCTTTATCTTACCCTTTTTACTTTTTTATGTCAACTATTTTATTAAAAAATCTTGATTTAGTAAATTATATAATTAAGTTAGCCAGTAGTACAAAAAAAGCATCTCATAGGATATACTTTTAGTAACAACAAAAAAAGGATACCAAGAGATGCAAGAATACTATAACACCAAAGGCAAACATATAACAGAAAAAGAACGTTACTTCATCGAAAAATGGAAAAAAGAAGGAAAAAGCAATAGAGAAATCGGTAGATTATTAGGAAAAAATCACCAAACCATCAATAATGAAATCAAACGTGGACTTATCGATTTATCTTTTCATGGCGGCACTAAAGAATACTCTGCTCAAAAGGCACAAAACGATTATCATCGTTTACGTTTAGCCGTAGGTAGAACAGATACGTGGACGGTAGAAAAAAGAAGCCCTCATCAGAGAAAAAATCATGGATAAATATTCCCCTGAAATGATTAGTCAACTACCTGATATGCCCTCTTGTACAACGATTTACTCATGGGTATACAAAGGATGGATTACAGGTATTTCGCGTAAACATTTGATTTATCCTAGAAAACATAAACCGATAAAATCCAATGAAAAACGACCACCAAGAAAGGCTAATGCCCTCTCTATCGAACAGCGACCACAAGAGATTAACGAGAGAAAAGAAGTTGGGCATTTTGAAATAGATTTAGTGATTTTAAACAAGAAACGTGGACAACAATTATTGACATTAACGGACAGAAAAACACGCTATGAAATTATTCGTCTAATTCCTGATAAAACGGCTCAAAGTGTGAACATCGCTTTGACGTCTATTCAACAAGACTATTTAATCCGCTCTTTAACAGCTGATAATGGTTCTGAATTTTTACGATTAGATGAGGCTGTCACCTGTCCTATTTATTATGCACATCCATTCTCTTCTTATGAACGAGGTAGTAACGAAAATGCAAATCGATTGATTAGACGATGGTTTCCAAAAGGCACAACAACCGTTACTCCTAACGAAGTAACGGCTGTTGAACAATGGATAAATCGTTATCCACGTAAATTATTTAACTATGTATGTCCTTATGATTTACCTGAGGTGGCTAACTTACTATTGTAATTTGTGAATCTTGATTTTCAAATATTAAAATTTTTTAAACGTTGTTTACTTTTGAAGTAATGTTTTATAGACTATATCATGAGTTTACTATCATAGGAGTTTATTATGAATATAACCAAAAAGAAAACAGCAACGGGAACAGCAAGTGGTAAAATTATTTTAATTGGTGAACACGCCGCTGTTTATGGACATCCTGCTATCGCCATTCCTTGTACAGCTGTCCAAACACATGTAAATATTTCTCCAGCAAAGAACGGCTTATATTTATATTGTGATTTATATGAAGGACTAATTGATGATATGCCAGAATTACTAACTGGTTTGAAAACAATTATTAACGCCACTTTATACTACTTAAACCAAGAACATACACCTCTACACATTCGTATAGAAAGCTCTATTCCATCAGAGCGAGGTATGGGGTCTAGTGCTGCTGTTTCTTGCGCAATTGTCCGTAGTTTATGTCAATATTTCAATAAATCGATTACAACAAAGGAACTAATACATCTTGTTCAAATTGCTGAAAAAGTCGTTCATGGTAATCCAAGCGGCTTAGATGCCACAATTATTTCAACGGAAACACCTTTATTTTTTGAAAAAGGCAAACCCTTTAAAAAAATCAGCATAAATACGACTGGTTATCTCGTCATTGCAGATACAGGATTAACAGGACAAACAAAACAAGCCATTGAAAAAGTAGCAACCTTAAAAAAAGTAGCGCCAAAAACACATACATCTATCATGACCACATTATCAAATATGACACATCGTGTCACACATTATTTGGCAACCAATCAATTACATGCTTTAGGACAGACCATGACACATGCTCATCACGCTTTACAAAAATTAGGCGTATCGCATCCGTTATTGGATCAACTTGTATCCTTATCCTTAGAGCACGGTGCACTTGGCGCTAAACTTACTGGTGGTGGTTTAGGTGGCTGTATGATTGCTTTAGCAAAAACAAAACAAGATGCAGATGCTTTAAGATGTATATTACTATCAAAAGGGGCTAAACAAGCCTTTGTTCAACCTCTATAACCATAGTTTTGACTATGGTTTTTCTTTTATTTTTGATACACTGTATATAAAGGAGATTAACATGACGACGATAAAAATGAACACAGTACAAATAGAACAATTAAAAAATTTTTACCAAGATTACTTAAAACCAACATGCCCACCATACAGTTTGTTTTCTGCTGTTAAAGACGGAACGACTATTACCGCTTATGAATCTGGCAAAGTACTTTTTCAAGGCTCTAATGCACAAGCAGAAGCACAACAGTGGGGGACTTTTGATACAAATGAAAAAAAACAGGATAATAACTTGCCACCCAATTTCCAAACATGGTCTGTTATTGGTAGTGACGAAACAGGTACCGGTAGTTATTTTGGATCAATTGTCGTATGTGCTACATATGTCAAAAAAGAACAATTAGCGTCTTTAAAGCAACTTGGTGTACAAGACTCAAAAAATTTATCCGATTCTCGCATTGCTATTTTAGCAACACAATTAAAAGAAATAGTACCTTATAGCTTGCTTGTCGTTGAACCACCAAAATACAATGACATTCAGCCAACCATGTCCCAAGGGAAAATGAAAGCTATTTTGCACAATTATGCACTCGGAAAATTATTAAAAAAAATATCTCCCGAGTATCCTGACGGTTTGCTTATTGACCAATTCGAATTACCTCAAACCTATTTTTCACACATAAAAGATGAACCCGTTCAAATTAAAAAAGATGTGTACTTCGCCACAAAAGGAGAAAGTCATCATTTAGCTGTTGCATGTGCAAGCATTATCGCAAGATATGAATTTATTGAAAATTTAAAAAAACTCTCAAAACAAGCGGGTATAAACTTGCCATCTGGTGCAGGTCATTCTGTTGATGTTGTGGCAAGTCAATTACTCAAAAAAGATAAAAACGCACTATCTTATTATGCTAAATTACATTTTGCCAATACAGAAAAAGCTAAAAAATTAAAATAACCATATTAAAACCGGGATAATCATTTATCCCGGTTTAGTTATATGTCGATTTGGAATCCATTTTAGAAATATCTCTACTATTACATTGTTAATTGAATAATCATATTATATAACACACTACCAACGATACCACCAAGGATTGGACCTACAATAGGAATCCAAGCGTATCCCCAGTCTGAATCACCTTTATGTTTTAAAGGTAAAATGGCATGCATCAATCTTGGTCCTAAGTCACGTGCTGGGTTAATCGCATAACCAGTTGTAGACCCTAATGAAAATCCTATAGTTAAAATAATTAAACCAACAATCATTGGTGACATACCATCACTTAATTTATTTTGTCCCATAGCTAAAATACCAACCATTAAAACAGCTGTTCCTAGCATTTCTCCAAAAACATTTGACCATGTGTGACGAATAGCTGGTGCTGTTGAAAAACAGCCTAAAACTGTGCCAGTGTCTTCTGTTTCTTGGAAGTGAGGATAAAAATGTAAATATAACAAAACAGATGCTGCCATGGCACCAATCATTTGTGCAATGATAAATGGTACCACTTGTGCCCAAGGAAAACTACCAATCACAGCAAGTGAAATTGTCACGGCAGGGTTTAAATGGGCAGGACATAAAAATCCAGATGCGTAAACAGCAATAGTTACTGCCACAGCCCAACCTAAAGTTACCATGAGCCAACCTGTATTCTGTGCTTTTGTTTTATTTAATGCAATACTGCATACAACACCGTTCCCTAATAATACTAAAATAAACGTTCCTAGCAATTCTCCAATGAATTGTGTCATTTCCGAACTCATACTATCTCTCCTTATTTCTCTATTTTTATGAATACCACATCGACAATATAACTTGGTTTATTCATTATTTTTCTATAAAAATCACTTTTTATATATCACTATTATACAGAATGCGTTTACAATTTTTAAGGGACAAAAACTATATTTTGTCACATTTTTTCTTTTTATCATGTATAATAGTTATAAAAGGAGAGATTGTCTATGAAAAAATCTATGGTCACTAAAAAGAAAATTGCAGATGCTTTTAAAGAACTGATGGTCAAAAATGATTTTGAAAAACTAACCACAACAGATATTACAACATACGCCAACATACGACGACAAACTTTTTACAATCACTTTAAAGATAAGTACGACTTAATTATTTGGATTTTTGAAAATGAATTAGAACAACAAATAACTCATCATTTGCATAACTACACTTGGAAAATCATACTCACACAACTACTCAAATATATTGACACACGTCAAGAGTTTTATAGTAAAGTTTTTCTCATTCTAGGACAAAATAATTTTGACGATTTTTTCACAGAACAATGCCATTATCTTCTTGAAATGGCTATTAAAGAAAAAAAGGTTGACATAACACCTTATTTAAAACAATCTTTTATTATGTACAATGCATCTGCATTAAGTAAATTTATTAAATCTTATTGTTTAATCAAAGAACCTTTAGCCTATCATGCAGATGAACTCATCATATTTATTAGTAGTCAATTAAATGACTTAAAACATACATATAACAAAAGCCATTAAACGCGTTTAATGGCTTCTATCATATCTTGTACATTTTGAATAGGAATAACTTTATCATAAATAGCATCATCACGGTGCTTTGTTTCATCAAAAGCAAAAATAATTTTATGCTTTTCTTTTGCTTTCTCGACAACATTATCTACTTCACCTAAATAATTGATATCTAAATAAATATCACATTCTTCTAATAGTCTATCTCTTGTTAAAGATAAAATATTAGGATATAAAAAGACGTTTCGATATTTACTTAAAGCAACTACTTTGGATGAAAAATAGGTTGGTGCCGCAATACAAAATTGACTATTGGGTAAAGCAATCACTAACTCTTCTATGTGAGCGATATCTTGTGTGTTTGTTAAAATAAATAGTTTTTTGTTCCCATAGTGTAGAAACATCTCTGTATTATAGTTGAAAATTTTCCATTTTCCAATGATGTCCGTCCAAGTTAACGCATAATAAAACCACCATATTTCTCGCAAACGAATGGAACTGAATTGCCCCCAAGGCTTTTTTGCTGTGACGTAATGCACAATAATTGGTAGCGGATGGATAGTTTCAATGAAATCCTGTTTGTTTTCTATTTCCAACAACTTATCAAACCCAATCATTGTATTATAGCGTCTAGGTAAAGATAACCAATTATCTTTAAATGCCATATTTAAAATACTTTGATCACCATTATTCACTGTATGAATAAATTCTTCTGTTAAACGCATCAGTTTTTCAGATATATTTTCTTCTTTCCAAAGAGCATTATTGATAAGCATGACACCCGCATTAAATTGATTGACATGATGCGGTTCATTTACAGCTCCAATATAATAATGTCCTAGGTCAATATCAAATAGATGTGTAATATCTCCTGTCACAACAATATCTGTATCCAAATACAATACTTTTTCTTCTTCAACTAAATCACCAATTAAATATCTAAAATAGGTTGCTTGACTAATATGTGCATGTTGTGATTGATAATGACAATCTTTATCAACCATGTTCATATTGACAATCGAACAATTTACTTGTGTCAACACACTTTCTATATAAATAAACCATTCTTTAGGAATATCTTCATGAAGAAGATAAAATTTAATATATTGGTTATTGGCACAAATGGATTTAATCAATACATCTACTTTATCCAAATATTGATTATCCGCCGCTAATACAACTGCGTACATATGTATGACACTCCTATTCATTTAATATGACTATCCCATAAAAATTATAACACGCTCTATCTTTCCGTCAAGAAAATCATTCCCTACTTTTCATCATAAAAAAGTAGTGTCTTGCATAAAAATATTTATAATACATCTTTTAAAATACCAGTATTTTATATAATCTTAAGCACTGTTTCATCACACCGTTTTCGTCAAAAACAAATACAAAACAAACAGAAATTGTACACTATGTTTTAATAAAAATGTTGTTGTTATGAGGAAAATATGGTATAACTAAATAGTATTTAATTAGTTAAGGAGAGAACAAATGATTAACGTAAGTGATTTAAAAGCCGGTATGACTTATGTGGCTGATGGAAAATTATGGAAAGTACTTGAAATCAGTCATCACAAACCAGGTAAAGGAAATACTGTCATGCGTATGAAAATCCGTGATGTAAGAAACGGTTCAACAGTCGACACAACAATGCGTCCAGATGAAAAAGTAGAAAAAGCACATATTGAGAAAAAAGAAGTGCAATACTTATACAACATGGACGGCACAGCCGTATTCATGGATTTAGAAACATACGAACAATATGAAATCCCTCAAGATAGCATTGAAGAAGAATTAAAATATATTTTAGAAAACATGAATGTAAAAATTGAATTCTTCGGTGATGAAGTGGTTGGCGTAACATTACCAACAACTGTTGTATTACAAGTTTCAGAAACACAACCATCTATCAAAGGTGCTACTGTTTCAGGTTCAGGTAAACCTGCTACAATGGAAACAGGTTTAGTTGTAAATGTACCTGACTTTATCGAAGCAGGTGAATACTTAGAAGTAAACACAGCAGAAGGTACATACGTAAGACGTGCTACAAAATAACACCTAAAAAGTAACTATAAGTTGAAATAACGTTTTTAGACGTTGTTTCAACTTTTTGTTTATATGCTCTTTATTATAAAAAAGTAGTGAATGGCACAGCCATTCACTACCAAAAAACTTTCTCATTCTCTTTACCAACATAATTGATGAAGAGTCTTTATTCTTCTTCTTCTGCTAAAAACGTGTTTAATACTTCTTCAACCATATCCCATTCTTCGTCTGTTTCGATTGGTAGCAAATCTCCTGCTCCACCTTCTTCATTTTCTTTAAATGCGTATGCTTGAATTTCTACTTCATCATCTTCACTTGTCCCTGCAGGATATAATAATACATAAGATTTTCCAAAATCGTCTGAGTCGAATGTAAATAAAATTTGATATAATTCTTCATTTCCATCTTCATCAACAATTGTGATAAATTCTTCATCGTGCTCGTGATTATGTTCAGTCATAAAACTTTCTCCTTACTTTTGTCTATCTAAATAATTTTGCAACAAAATAACTGCAGCTAATTTATCGATGACTTTTTTTCTTTTTTTTCTTGATACATTACCCTCATCAATTAACATACGCTCCGCTTGAACTGTCGTTAAGCGTTCATCTTGGAAATCAACTGGTAAATGTGTTAACTCTGCTAATAAAGCAGCATAATATCGAGAGGCTTCTGCTCTAAACCCTTCTGAGTTGTCCATATTTTTAGGTAAACCTATGACTATTTTTTCAACTTTGTATTCTTGAATAATTTTTTGAATATCATCTAATCCAAATTGTTGTTTTTCCTCATCAATTGATAAAATACCAATTCCTTGAGCTGTCCAACCAAAAGGATCGCTCACAGCCATACCAACTGTTTTTGAGCCAACGTCTAAACCTAAAATTCTCACTTGTCCTCTCTCCCATGCGATGCTAAGTAGGCTTTTAATAATTCTTCCAGAATTTCATCACGCTCGTAATGTCGAATGACATTACGTGCATTGTTATGTCTTGGAATATATGCCGGATCTCCTGACATTAAGTATCCAACAATTTGATTAACCGGTTGATACCCTTTTTCTTTTAAAGCATCATACACACATAAAATCGCACGTTCCAGTTCTTTTCCTTCAAAATCTTCTTTATTGAATAACATTGTTTCATCAACAAATTCCATACATAACACCTCTTTTCGCTTTGTTTCTATTCTACATCAAAACAATAAAAACAACAACTTATATTACTTTATGTTTAATCGGCTTTTCTTGCATCATTGTGACTGAAGTAAACAACATTTGGTAACACTTGTCCATCTTGATATAATTCTGAGAATGTTACAAATTCAAAGCCACGTTCTCTTAACCCCAAAATTAAACTCTCAACAGATTGTGCAGATTCTTCATGAATATCATGCACTAAAATAATAGAGCCTCCAATCGTTGTATCTAATACTTGATGTTGGATAGAATTTACATTACGTGACTTCCAGTCTTCACTATCAATATTCCATAAAGCAATTGGTAATTTAGCCAATTCTGCGACTTTTTGATTATACGCTCCATACGGAGGTCTTAATGATTTTGGTTTCACCCCTGTAATATCTTCAATCATTTTTTGTGTTTTACCAATTTCTTCTTTAACTTCATCGTCCGTTAAAGTTGGTAAACTTCTATGCGTAAATGTATGATTACCTAACTCATGACCTTCTTGTACTTCTCGTTTTAATAAGTTTTCATTTCCCGCAATATTTTGTCCTAAAATAAAGAATGTCGCTTTAACATCGTATTGTTTCAACACGTCTAAAATTCTTGGTGTTGTATCTGCTCTTGGACCATCATCAAATGTCAAAGCAACTTTGTTCGTTGCTCCATTATTTCTAATCGTCGCAATAATCTCATCAAGACGACTAGCAATTAGTTTTTCACGTTTTTCTTTAATTTCTGCGATACGTGATTGATAAATTGATTTATGTGCATCTGATAATAATAAGTGCTCTTTAAAATAAGGTACGAGAGCATCTATATTCAAAGCTACCGGACTCAACATACCGTCTTCTTGTTTCACAAGAACACTAAATCCATCTGGATTATAGATATAACCTAATGTTTTTAATGTATCTACAGAAAGAGAAGCTTGTAATAGTTGTTTTTCTTTTTCATTTGTTACTTGATTGATTGTAGACATTAAAGCAGATAAAATATCATCTTTTTCTAAAGAAAATGATTCAAATAATCCTTCAAATGTTAAATTTCTACCACCGTAATAATATTGTGTTGCTAATAAAGAGGATGTGTCTTTTTTGTAGTTACCAAACCCATATTTATAGACATCTTTATATAAGTCATAACTCATATACCCATTTCCTCTATCCGTTTTTTTATAGTAAAAAGATACTACATCATGATCGGATTGCTTCACAATTTGATTATCCATAAATGTATTCACTAAATCAGATAATCCTTCCACTTGTTTTCCTGTATTATCTACTGGAAAATAACCAAGAGCGGTTGTGTCATTTAATGTTTTATCTGCATACTCAACATTCCCCGCTTCATTTTGTGCGATTTGCCCTGCTTCATTCAACACTCTTTGATACGCACCTGGTAAAGCTTGTTCATTATAAAATATATAGCCAGCAAGTACCAATAAAAGCAACAACACCACTGTCATCATATATAGTGTTAGTTTCATAGTTTTAGATTTCATTATTCATAACTCCCTTACATTCTTTACAATAGCCAAATACTTCTAGTCTTGGAGATACAGGGTCAAAACCATATGTTTTTTCTAATTTTTGACACATATCTTCAAGTGCTGAATACTCAAAATCAATCACATTCCCACATTGCAAACAAATGGCATGATAATGCACTTCATCATCTTCTTTATAATCATATCTCGTTGCTGCATCACCATACGTTAGTTCCATAGCATAACCTAATTTAATTAAAGCATTCAAATTATTATATACAGTAGACAAACTCAACGTATCAAACTTATCCTTAATTTGCTGGTAAATATCCTGTGCCGTTGGATGCGTCTTGGATTCATAGATATACTCCAAAACAGCCATACGTTGAGGGGTTAGCCTCATTCCATTCTTTCTTAATCTTTCTTTTAATAAATCCATTTTTCTTTTCCATTCTATGATATAAAAAATCTTTAGTGCTTTAATCGACTAAAGATTTTTCCATTTATCGCCTACGAGATAATTGACGATATCGTTCATACCACAAGTTGACGTATGCAGGAGAAAAAGGACCTTTCTCATTGTTAATCCAATCAACAAGAATACGTACATTTTCTTTCAGAATATGATCTATCTCTTTTGGATAGTGCATTTTTCTTCGATGCAATTCATA
This sequence comes from Carnobacteriaceae bacterium zg-84, assembly GCA_013874835.1. Classification (NCBI taxonomy): domain Bacteria; kingdom Bacillati; phylum Bacillota; class Bacilli; order Lactobacillales; family Carnobacteriaceae; species Carnobacteriaceae bacterium zg-84. The sequence continues at coordinate 1,658,465 of CP059430.1, forward strand.
TTCATCTACATCTAACAAGCGTTTTTCTCCATCGGGAAAGACTTTGACATCTAAGTCATAATCAATATATTTTAATCCCTCTGAATCAATCACATACGGCGAGGCAATATTGCAATAATAAGAAATACCTTTTGGTCGTATCATTGTAACCACATTAAACCAATAATGTTTATGATAATACAATAACGCTGGTTCTCTTGTTACCCACCTTCTACCGTCTGATTCTGTGACAAGCGTGTGATCATTGCATCCAATGATTGATTGCTCACTTGTTTTTAATACCATTGTATCACGCCATGTTCGATGCAAACTGCCATCATGCTTGTAGCTCTTAATCGTAATGAACTCTCCTTCACGCGGATGTTGCATCTATGCGCCAACTTTCTATCTAAATTTTGATTATATAATCAACTACACTCTAAGTATATCACAACTCTAAAGAAAAAAACGTAAAAAAAGAAAAATCACTGTAAAAAATTTTTAAGACATTTTGCATGATAATAAAACGCTAAAAAAACAGAACAATTTAACTTCTTTGTTCGTCTTTGTACTGATTTCCAATCTAAAGACACTAATTTTAAAGATTTCATCTTTGATCACAATTCATCTAAAGTAAAAATGAGCGAGTCCACATGAACTCACTCATTTTCAAAAATATATTTAACGTTTACGAGCTGATTTTTTAGATAAGCCAATTGCACTTAAAATAGCACTTAACCCAAATAATATAGTAGACACGCCTGATACATCTCCTGTATGTGGTAGAGTTGATTGAGTTGGTTTTTCTTTTTCAGTCATTGTCATTGTCGTTGTACTTGTCGTTGTTTGTTTTGACGGAATAATAGGTTTTGGTTTTTGTGTGATAGTTGTCGTAGTGGTTGTTTCGTCTTTTATTGGTGTAAATACCCACTCTCCAACAAATACAAGATTCTCTTTGTTAAATGCCGCTTTCTCTTTATCCCAAGCAATAAATGTCCATGTGCCAGATTGATCTGTATAACTTGAGGTATCAATCGCTGATACATTCACCTCTTGTCCATCTACACCAAGCACATTTGTATTAGCCAAACGATCTTTCAATACTTGTGGTAAATCTTTTCCTGTTTTTTCTTTAAAGACATAGGTTGCCGTGCGTATTTCTAAAATCGGTTTATCTGGTGTTTCCGGATCCCCCAATTCATATTTATGTAATTTGAAGTCCCATGTACCCTTAAATACAACATCTGCATTCATCACTGTCGCTTTCTCTTTATCCCAAGATACAAATGTCCACACCCCTTTATTGTCTTTATCTTCATACTCACTTGTATCAATACCTTGTGTGTCTACTTCACTACCTATTAAGACATCTATTTTATTTTTATCAGCTAATCTATCTTGAATCGCTTGTGGCAACTCTAGAGTAACACCTTGTTGTTTTTCAAAGTTATATGTCACATTAAAACCTTGAGACCATATCGCGTAGACCGTTTTATTTTCTGTAATAACTGCTGTTTCAGGGTCAAAATCTGCTGTTTTAGAATCTTTATTCTCACTCCACCCAACAAATATATAACCATCTCGTGTTGGATTAGCAGGTACATTTTGGTCCGTCAACGTATCATTTGGAATCGTTTTGTTGTAATCCGCATACACACTAGCAATTTTATCTTTTGTTACATCTGTTTCAATATTTTTCATAAAGGTCACTTCTGGATTAGCAAAAGTAACGGCCACTCCGGCTGGCGGCAAAATATTGTTTACATCTGCTGAGAGTATAAGCCGTCCCACTCCCCCCCATACTTTCCCACCAATTTCTCCAGTTACGAAAATATTGTATTTTCTTAATGTTTCAATTTCAGTTGGCGTTAATTTATTAGCAGCCATATTTAAATCTTTTTCTACAATACGTTTTTCTTCTGTTTTTTCGTCATCGGTCATCATACGACGATTCGCAGCAATCGCATTGGCATCTTGTGCACTTACTTTAAAATTATTAGTGCCCTCTGTATCAAAACCAAATGACATCGGTGTATCTTGTTGTGCTGCCGAAAAAGTCTTATTAGCAATAGGGACAACACGAATAATAAATTCCTTAACATGATGTGTTGGAATATCAAATTCTTTACGTGCGACATTCTCAACATATGTATCCTTAACATCTGCTAATTGATTGTATTGTGAATCAAATATATATACTGGTCGCCATGTTTCTGATGTGAAATATGCTTTTTGAATTAAACCATTTGCATCTGTATAAGATAAACGATCATCCAGCGTTACTTTTAAGTCAACATAAGATGTTGCTCCTCCCGGTTGAGCTTTAGCTAGTTCAGCAAGCGTTGCTGCATCCGATAAATCTGGTTTAAGTAAAGCTCCCCAAAGAGTCGCAATAATAAGACTTTGCGATTGTTTCATTTGAAATGTCGAATTAAATTTAAACAAGCTATCTTCAGTAGTTGGTGACGTTACAAGTACTTGTTTTGTTTTATTCTCTGTTTCAAAATTATGGTGTTCTAAAATTGGTGAACCACTAATTGTGTCACTAGCAGATTTCTCTTGATTGATATTAATCGTTGCAGGTATGTCCAAACTCCCAATGAGTGGTATACCAGTAATTTTTAAGTTACCATTAACCGCATATGCATTTTGTGTTTGTAATACGGTTCCTGCCATCACAAAAGTAGCCATCAATGCCACCATACTTTTTGTACAAACGCGTTTATAAAATCTATTTTCTTTCAAAATATTTCTCCTTTCACTTTTATAATACCTCACATACACTAAAAAGAATGTAACCCTAGCCTCCCACATCATATATTGAACAATCTACTTAGGAGTTTTCTGAAAAAGAATTTATTTTTTCAAGAAACAAAAAGCTTTTATCCCTTCTAGAAAAGGATCTCTTATAAAAAATCTTATTTTTTATAAGAATTATACCATAACATAAAGAAAAATATAATTAGATTTAATGTTTTCTAACCAAAAAATTTTAAAATATTCGTGTTTTTAGATAAAAAAACAGAAAATAAAAACAACGTGTAAAAAAGTCATCTCTCATTACACGTTATTTATCTATTTTTAATACACACAAGGCGTATACGTCGTTTCTGATTCAAACGTATGCCCTAAACGTAAAATAGTATCTCCAAAAGACTTTTGATTGATAGCATCAGGTAATATTTGTGTTTCAATCGCAATACCTACATGCTCTACAGGTTTTTTACCTCCAAAGAACGTCTTATCATCATAGCCATTTGCTGTATATACAACCATTGCAGGTGAGGTTGTTTCAATTATAAGTTGTCTGCCTGTTTGTTCACAAGAAATAATACCAGCTACCCTTTCTAATGGATTTAATACAAACGCATGATCTAATCCTCCAGCAGCTTGAATTTGAGGGTGTTTACTTTTAAAAATGACGCTCAAATTTCCCCCTTTTTGTAACGCTTTTAAAAAATCTGCATCTCTATCTATTTTACCAGTTGGAATTTGTACATCATTTAGTTCTGTATATCCCGTAGCATTCACTGTCAAGTGATGATTGCTAACACCAATATCTAATCGTCCATTTAAATTAAAATAACTATGATTCGTTGGATTCACTAAAGTATCTGTATCTGTTTTTACAACATAGCGGATACGCCACTGCCCATCTTCAAATATGCGATAGTGAATCCATGTACGTAATTCTCCAGGATACCCACCCGTATTGCGTTGACGGTGTAAATAAAAAACAACTTCATCATCGCACACTTGAACGGCTTTAAACATGGCACTATCAAAACCTGTACTTCCTCCATGTAAATGGTTACCATTGTTATTTTTAGGTAAATGATACACCATACCATTCAGTTTAAACTCTCCATTGGCAATACGCCCTGCCACTGGACCTATTGCTGCACCAAGTTTCATAGCGTTGTCAATATATTCCTCAAATGTATCATAGCGTACAACAACATTTTCAAACACACCATTTCTATCCGGCATAGTATACTCTAAAACAGTTGCACCATACGACATCACACTAAGTCGATGCCCTTTTTTTGTTTCCAATGTATAGACATCTACTGGTTCACCATTTATTTCTCCAATAACTGCTTTTTTAAAAGGTTTCATTTATGACCTCCTTATTTCTTCTATAAATCGATAAAATGCCTCCTGCCCGACTACTGTTTGCTTAAAGACACCAGCATCTTCTAAAACACGTTCAAATACTTGTCCAACACCTTGCTCAACCGATATTCCTTTATCTTTCAATAACATTGCCCAGTCCGTATGAATTGGATTGACACATACATCTTTTCCATCCAAATAATCTTGTACCACTTTTAATTCTTCTTTTAATCTTGGTGGTAAAATGGCTAGACCCATTACTTCAATTAAGCCAATATTTTCTTTTTTTATGTGTTGTACATCGGGATGTGGATGGAAAATACCGTCTGGATATTCACTGCTTGTACGATTATTTCTAAGAACAATATCCAGCTCATACATGTTGTTTTTATACCGTGCGATTGGTGTGACGGTATTATGCGGTACACCATTTGTACTTGCTTTTATATCGACTGTTTCATCACTATATGCTTTCCAAACAGATAAAATATGCCCACCTGCATCAATCAATTTGTCGATTGATACATCTTTCAAACGAATAACAGATAAAGGCCAGTGCAATAGTGAGGCTTTTACACCTTTTATCTCCTCGATAGGTATTTCTCTAGCATTATCCATTGGAAACTCATGTCTACCTGCTTGATAATGGTCATGCGATAAAATTGAACCTCCCACAATTGGCAAACCTGCATTTGAACCCACAAAATAATGCGGAAATATTTCTACAATATGCAATAAATTCGCCAAACACGTCTTATTCACATTCATCGGACGTACCTCTTGACTTAAAAAAATACTGTGCTCATTAAAATAAGCATACGGAGAATACTGGAATCCCCATTTATCCTCTCCTAAACATAAGCGAATAATACGATGATTACTTCGTGCAGGATGATTTATTCGTCCATAGTATCCCTCATTTGTCATCGTTAATTGCGACTCGGGATAAGTCACTTGCGTCATCTGTCTGGCTTTTGCAATATCTTTAGGGTCTTTTTCTGGCTTAGATAAGTTAATCGTTATTTCCAATGTGCCGTATCGACTGTCATGAGAAAATGATATATTTTTTTGGATAGCCCTTGTTTTTATATAATCATTATCTTGACTTAACTGGAAAAAATAACGTGTTGCTAATTCTTTAGACTGCATATATTTATCCCAAAAAACATGATTGACAACAGACGGTAGCGGGGTTATGACTGACATAATCTCTGCTTCTAACTGTTCTTTTTGTGCTAATGATGTATCAATAACACCTCTTTTTATCGCATCTTCAACGAATTTATCCAAAAGCTCTTGATAAGACATGTCTAAAAGCACATCATGCATTGGCTCATAAGCATCTTTTTGCAATACATGTAATAAACGGTTCGTTTGAACCACTTCATCTAATCGGTCAATGTAATTGTCTTGAACAGCTTTTTTTATAAATTTATTGATATACACATCCATATTCATATCTCCTTTTACACAACTACAAGAACTCAAAAGACGACTATCTTTTGAGTTCGTACGATTATTGTTTTAGTGCAGCCCCATTACTAATTTCTGCAATGTAAAAGGAAGGTTTATATCCAATTTCTTTCACATATACGTCTTCAACAGCTTGTTGAAAAGCATCTACTTTATCTTTTTGAACAATGGCAATCGCACAACCTCCAAAACCTGCTCCAGTCATTCTTGCACCGATTACGCCTTCTTGTTCCCATGCTGTATGAACCAATGTATCCAACTCTTTACCCGTTACTTCATAATCTAATTCTGTGGATAAATGCGACTGTTTCATCAATTCTCCAAACCCAACTAAATCCCCTGCTCTTAATTTTTCAGTAGCTTCAATAGTTCGTTGATTTTCACTTACTGCGTGTCTTGCACGTTTTACTAATACTTCAGATGATAGAACATCTTTATTTGCTTCAAAAATATCTATCGTTAAATCTGCCAATGTTTGAATTGATACCCGTGTTTGCAATTCTTTTAACGCTTGTCTTGTTTCATTGAAACGTTCGTTGTATTTAGAATCTGCCAATTCACGACGTTTATTCGTATTCATGATGACAATGACATTATCTTTTAAGTCCACTGGTACTAATGTATACTCAAGTGTTTGGCAATCTAATCTTATTGCATGATTTTCTTTACCCATACCTACAGCAAATTGATCCATAATACCCGATTGAACACCGATAAAATCATTTTCTACTTTTTTGCCCAATTTCACTAAGTCAATCATCTCAATATCTAATTGATATAACCCTTTAAAAATAACACCAATCAACAATTCAAACGATGCTGATGACGATAACCCTGAACCATTTGGAATATTTCCATAAAAGACGATATTGGCACCTGTGCGAATAGTATATCCTGCTTCTTTTAAGTATAAAATCATACCTTTAACGTAGTTTGTCCATGTATATGTTGTCGAATGTGTTAAATCCGTCGAATCACATTCAACAACACCGTCTGCTGAAAAATTTTCGGAATACAACATTAACTTTGTGTCTTCTCTTTTACTCGCGACAGCGTATGTACCCAATGTAATCGCACAAGGAAAAACATATCCTCCATTATAATCGGTATGTTCACCAATCAGATTGATACGTCCCGGAGCAAAAAAATTATGATGCTCTTTTGTATGAAATAATGTTTCAAATTTACTTTCTAAAGTATTAAACATTCAGAAACCCCTCCTTAATATATTAAGTTACCTACATGTTAACGCTTCCTATAAAAATAATCAATAAAAAACTACGTATTTCTAAAGAAATACGTAGTTTTTTACAAAAATGTAATACTTTCATCTTCTAAAGAGGCAATACGGCATAAAGAATATACATCAAACCCTGCTTCTTCTAGTTTTTGACGACCATCTTGAAATGCTTTTTCAATCAAAATACCTACACCCACTGTTTCAGCACCTGCTTGCTTGACAATATCGTCTAATCCGAGAACAGCTCCACCATTTGCTAGAAAGTCATCAATAATTAACACCTTGTCGCCTTTACTTAAATACTCCTTCGATAAAATAACTTTACTCGTCATATTCTTTGTGTAACTATAAATTTCTGTACTATATAAAGTATCTTTCGTCAAAGTAGTTGGCAATGTTTTTTTAGCAAATACCATTGGGACACCAAATGATAGTGCAGTCATAATAGCAGGAGCAATACCACTTGCTTCAATCGTTAATACTTTTGTCACGCCTGTTTCTTTAAAATGTTCAAAAAAAGTATCGCCTGCTTGTTTCATCAATGGGGCATCAATTTGATGATTAACAAATGAATCTACTTTTAACACATTATTCGGATATACTTTTCCATACTTTAACACCATTTGCTTTAATAGTTCCATGTTGATATACTCCATTTTTATTGTTTTTTAAGGTTAATTCTATCATATTTTTTCAACGAATAACAAGGACAACTTGTTAGATGATCGTTAATCATTCCACTCGCTTGTAAAAAGGAATAAATGATTTTTGTCCCGATAAATTTAAATCCTCGTTTTTTCAACTCTTTACTAATTTTATCGGATAAAGATGAAAAGCAAGGAACTTGTTCAATAGTTGCCCATTTATTTTGGATAGGTTGATAATCGACAAATTTCCAAATATAGCGTGCGAATGAACCGTAATCTTTTTGTATTTGTAGAAAACATTGTGCATTTGTTCTAATTGCATAAATTTTTAGTTTATTTCGTATCAAACGTGTGTCTTGCAGAAGCATATCTAATTGTTCATCTGTATACATCGCCAATTTATGATAATCAAATTGCTCAAGTATTTGTCGCATATTTTCACGTCTTTTTAAAATTAAATGCCAACTCAACCCTGCCTGCATTCCCTCTAATATCAACAATTCAAACAATTCTTGATCATCTGTTTTCGGTATTCCCCACTCTGTGTCATGATAGACTTTTTCAAGTGTGCTGTGCAATGCCCAATCGCATATTGTCATGTTCATCTCTCCTTTTAACTATACTATAAAAAATACTGGAAAAAATCAAAAATTTCATATAGAATGGAACAAGTATAAGAAAAGAGAGGTCAGTACAATGGGTAAATTTATGGTATTGGATCATCCGTTAATTCAACACAAATTAACAATGATTCGTGAAAAAGATTGTGGAACAAAAGTGTTCAGAGAGGTTGTTAATGAAATTTCAATGTTAATGGCTTATGAAGTATCTCGTGAATTGCCATTAGAGGACATTGAAATTGAAACACCTTTAGTGAAAACTGTTCAAAAAACATTATCAGGTAAAAAAGTTGCTGTTGTGCCTATTTTACGTGCTGGGTTAGGTATGGTAGACGGTATTTTAGAACTTATCCCTGCTGCAAAAGTAGGACATGTTGGGATGTACCGTGATCATGATACTTTGGAGCCAGTTGAATACTTTGTAAAACTACCATCTGATATTGCGGAACGTCAATTATTCGTTGTAGACCCAATGTTAGCAACAGGGGGCTCTGCCGTAGCTGCGATTGATGCATTATTAAAACGTGGTGCTCAACCATCCTCTATTAAATTCGTTTGTTTAGTAGCTGCACCAGAAGGTGTTGCTGTATTAAGAAGTGCACATCCAGGTATTGATATTTATACAGCTTGTTTAGATGAACGTTTAAACGAAAATGGTTATATTTTACCAGGTTTAGGCGATGCTGGCGACAGATTATTTGGTACAAAATAACACAAATGCACCAAAGCATACACAGTGCTTTGGTGCATTTTTATATTATTCTCTTGTTTTCACATATTTTAATTTCTCTTTGTTTTTCATCAAGAAATCTTGTAATTCATCTTCGGGTATTTGTCGTACATATAAATTGGCACGTAATGTATCATCTTCTTCTCGGCATGTTGATAAAACCATGTATTTATCACTTGCTTTAATTTGAATAGATTCATTTTTTACTTGTGCATCTTTTTTAATTTGTTCTAATTGTGTTAAAAAATCATCATCGTCTTTAAATGTTGTACGATAAAATGCTGTTGTTTCTGGTACAATGACCATTGCCACTGCTTGATAATATAACTTTTTCTCTGGCGTTTCCACCACAACAAATGGATGTGCATCAAAAAATTCTTGCTTATCATAATAGTTAACATCATTAAACATACGGTTGTCCGGCACTTTACTTCCTCTTGCGTGTGCAAATAACCATGTTAAACGATCACTAAAATCTTTCTGATTATTCGTATCCATAAAAACAGCTCCCAGAAACGGTACTTGTTCTCCTTCGAATGTTTTTTCCAAATATGTAAAATTATCAGAGGTTTGAACAACTGGCTCATCTAATTTTGTTCCAGGCAAATAAAGATACGCAATCACTTCTTTATTCACATTCGCTAACTCTTCAAACTTTTTCTTTAGAAATGCTTTTTCTTCTTCTGTTTGTTTATATACTTGCTTCGTTGTCGTGGTCGTGGTTGTTGTTTCAGGTGCAGGTGCATGTACCGTAGATTGTGAAACAACATAAATCGTCATTGTTAAAATCGTTAATAAAAATACAATAAGAGCTATAATTTTTTTAGACCATTTTGGTTTTGTTTGAGTTTGTTCATCTGTTTCCATACTTTTCATAAAAATCCTCCTTTTGCATTTACAATAATATAGCTACCTAGCTATGAAGTCAACTTTTTCTATTAAAAAGGATTACAAAACAAAAACACCCGTTAAAACGGGTGTTAAAAAAGGGGGAAATATTTATGTTCAAGGCATCAAATAGGGAGAGTTGATGTCCTGACATATTTTTCTTTTCGATATTTATGAGAGATATTCTGAAAAGAAAGTGTTTATTAGGGAATAACAATTTTCATTGTTTTTATTCAAGGTTATCCTTGATTTAAGATAAGTATAAACATACTAGCTTAAAGTAACCTTAAATAAACTCTAAAAAATTATCTATTTCTAATCGTAAAGTACAGAGTAGCAACATATTTTATTTTAATATATGCTGTGTTTTGTAAAAACCAGTAATCGAAATGTCTGAAAATGCACTGAAATAAGGCTGCTTTGAATAAAACGATAAAGCTTTTTTATTTTCAGCACCACTTTCTGTTAATAAAAAGACTTGCTTTTTGTCTTCTGCTCCCTCACATGCTCTTGTTAATAAATATTTCCCTATTCCGTTTCCTTGATATTCTGGAAGCACCAACAAATCTTGTATCACTTCTACATATACGCCGTCGCCTATCGTACGTATTAGACCAACCAATTTATTATTGTCCCATGCTGTAATAACTTGTATTGCTTTGTCCAATAAAATAGATAAATCATCAAATGTATTGGTGTAGGCACACCACCCGACAGATGTATATAGCTGTCTTAATTGCTCATCTGTTATTTCTTTTGTCATACTATATGTAATCATTTTCGTACCCCTTTCATCTCAAATTATGAATGACAGACATTAACATTTACTTTTTCTTATATACTCTTTCGACACCCCCTAATCTAGTTTTTTCATCACGAAATAAATTTAGGTGAAAATAAAATATTTTTATCAAAAAGACCTTGCATACACAAAGTATACAAGGCTTTTCTTGATTATTCAACTGGACGACTAAATTGGCTAATTTCATGTTGTACTTTTGCAATAAAGTCATCAACACTCATGGTCACTGTATCTTTTGAACCATAGCGACGAACAGTGACGGAATGATTTTGCGCTTCTTGATCTCCCACTACTAATTGATATGGGATTTTTTGTGTTTGAGAAGCACGAATTTTATAACCCATTTTCTCATAGCGTAAATCTAGGTCAATACGCATACCAATACGTTGTAATTGTTCTGTTAATTGACGTGCATATTCAGCATGTAAATCAAAATTAACTGGAATAACTGTTGCTTGAACAGGAGCTAACCATGTAGGGAATGCACCTTTATATTCTTCAATTAAGTAGGCAACAAAGCGTTCCATTGTCGATACAACCCCACGGTGAATAACGACTGGACGATGTGTATTTTCTCCATCTTCACCAACATATGTTAAATCAAAACGCTCAGGTAATAAGAAGTCCAACTGAATAGTAGACATTGTTTCTTCTAAGCCCATAGCTGTTTTGAACTGAACGTCTAATTTTGGTCCATAGAAGGCAGCTTCACCAGTTGCTTCAAAATATGTTAATCCTAATTCATCCATTGCTTCTTTTAACATACTTTCTGCTTTGTTCCACATAGCATCATCATCAAAGTATTTTTCTTTATCTTCTGGATCACGATAACTTAGACGGAAACGATAGTCTTTAATGTTAAAATCTTCATATACAGCACGAATTAACTCTAATGTACGTTTAAATTCATCTTTAATTTGGTCTGGACGTACGAACACATGTGCATCGTTTAATGTCATCTCACGTACACGTTGTAAACCAGATAAAGCACCACTTTTCTCATAACGGTGCATCATACCCAATTCAGCAATACGAATTGGTAATTCACGGTAACTATGAATATCGTTTTTATAGACCATCATGTGATGCGGACAGTTCATCGGACGCAATACTAACATCTCTCCATCGCCCATGTCCATTGGAGGAAACATATCATCTTTATAATGTGCCCAGTGACCTGATGTTTTATATAGCTCAACATCAGCCATAACTGGTGTATACACATGTTGGTATCCTAAGCTAATTTCTTTATCCACAATATAACGCTCAACAGCACGACGGATAGTCGCACCTTTTGGTAACCAGAACGGTAGACCTGAACCTACTTTTTGAGACACCATAAACAAGTCTAATTCTTTTCCTAATTTACGGTGATCACGCTCTTTAGCTTCCTCACGCATTTTCAAAAACTCGGCCAAATCTTTTTTGTCAAAAAAGGCTGTTCCATAAACACGTTGCATCATCTTGTTATCAGAATTACCTCTCCAATAAGCACCCGCAAGTGACAATAATTTAAAGACTTGAATGCGACCAGTTGATGGCACATGAATACCACGACATAAATCAATGAAGTTTTCTTGTTGATAGACAGTGATTGTTTCATTGTCTGGTAATGCGTTAATAAGTTCTACTTTATAAGGGTCTTTGGCAAAAATCGTTAAAGCTTCCTCTTTTGTCACAACACGACGCTCGATAGGGAAATTAGCTTTCACAATATTCATCATCTCAGCTTCAACTTTTGGCAATTCATCTTCAGATAATTGCACTTCCATATCTGTGTCATAGTAAAATCCTGTTTCAATGGCAGGACCTACACCAAAATGGATATTTGGGTATAGACGTGTTAAGGCATGTGCTAATAAATGTGCTGTTGAATGACGCAAAATTCCTAATGCATCTTCATGCTCAGGTGTTACCAATTCAATACGACCGTCACTTTCTAAAGGACGATTATAATCAATCAATTCTCCGTTATATTTAGCAGCCAATATTTTTTTAGCTAAACCAGAACTAATTTCTTTGGCAATATTATGAGGTGTTGTGCCTTGCTCGTACTCACGAACAGCACCGTCTGGAAATGTTACTTTAATCATCTTATTCTCCTTTTTCTATTGATAAACACAAAAAATCCCATTTCTAAGCCGGGGCTTAGAAATGGGACGCTATGATACGTGGTTCCACCCATTTTATTCGTCAACAGACGAACACTCATTTGTTGTAACGCAACTAGCGGTTATTTTTCAAAATAACTTTTCAAAAGTGGTAATTCATTAGTTACATAAATCGTTTCACCTAGCCGATTCTCTCTAAAATGCTCACTAATCAATCGTGTCTTTATCAATAAATGTTAATATTATGTTGTTATTAAACCATTTCTTTTCAGAAATTGCAAGTTGTTTCAATCATTTTTTTATATTTTTTGATACACAATGTCACCATTAAGAATGGTTTTAAGAACTTGTACATTTAAAATATCTTGTGGATTTGATAGATGCAATATATTATCACTTAATACGGCTAAATCGGCTCGCTTACCGACGCAAATCGTACCTACATCATCTCGACTAATTGCCGCAGCTGCTCCACTTGTATGTGCTACTAATGCATCAGCAATACTCATTTTTTGATGACTCATTAAAGCCTCTCCCTCTGGTAAACCGTCTGTCGTTTTACGGGCAACAGCATAGTAAAGACTTTCCAATGGTGTCACATCAACAACCACCGGCACATCTGTTCCAAATCCTAATGTTGCCCCAACATCAAGAAAGGTCTGAAATGGGAACATATCCTTTGCTCTGATTGGACCGACTTCTTCATCGAGCGTGTCATATCCTACAAGCAAATGGCTTGGTTGAACAGATAATACTAAATTTGGCTGTGTCACCAATGGTAAATCGGCTAAGTCCATGACTTCTAGATGTTCAACCGTATTATTGCCTTTTAAAAGTGGATATTTTTCTTGTGCTTCTTTTAAATATGTTAATGTGAGCTGAATGGCTTTATCGCCAATGGCGTGAATACGGATTGGGAAACCCTTTTGATTTGCAAGATGAATTAGTCGACGCATCTTTTCAATAGGAATTAAGGGAATACCCACATCATGAGCATGGTAGGGATTGGCATAAGGTTCTTTTAATAACGCTGTATGTGAACTTGTCACACCGTCAAAAAATTGTTTCACACCTGACATTTGGAGCATAGGCGATGTATACTTAGAAGACAGTGTATCCAAGTGCTGTGTTTCCTCACGCATTGCTGGAAAGAAATTGATGCGTACAGTTGCTTGTTGATGTGCATATAAATGTGGATATACTAAATCATCTGGGCTTTCACCAGTTAAAGCAACATCTCCCACAGCCGTTATTCCCATTTGATTTAATTGTTTCATATACATCAAACAATCCTCTGTTGCTGTTTCGTGAAATATTTCCAACACTTTTGCTAAATAATAAATCGCAATCGCTTCTAAAAACACACCTGTTAACACATTGTTCTCATAAAAACGTTCCCCTGTAATCTCTTTCGGTAATGTTTCTGGTGTGATATTTAAAGCATTCATACCAGCTGAGTTTAGCCAAATCGTATGCGCATCTCCTGAAATCAATAAAGTCGGAACATCGTGTGTTGTTGCATCTAATTTCCATCTTGTTGGGTAAACTTGTTGTCCAAAATCACTCGCATACCACCCAATACCAATACGCCACCCATTTTGAATAGGTAATGTTTCTGCTTGTTTAGCAACTTCTTCGGGAGAACGACCAGATACAACTGTTAAGCGTTTGTTATAAACCAAACTTGCCAAGTAAAAATGAACATGTGCATCGATAAAAGACGGAATAATCATTTGGCTACCACAATCAATAATATCGCACCCTCTATCAGTTGGGATAGTTTGTTGATAAACAGCTGTAATATAACCATCTTTTATTTCAATACCACCAGAAAATGTTTCTTTCTTTTCGGTATCAAATATCGCTTTGCTTTTTAAAATATAATGCATTATGATAACTCCATTTTAAAGTTTAAAAATTGTTCATTATAAAATTCTATCCAATGCTTACCTAAATGTTCATAATGTTCCAATTCATTTAATACATCATCTGACGGATAGAACATCGTATCGCTTGTCATTTCCTCAGGTAATAATTCTCTAGCCGCTTGACTTGGTGTTGTATACCCAACATACTCAGCATTTTTAGCTGCATGCTCAGGCTCTAACATAAAGTTAATAAACGCATAAGCACCCTCAATATTTTTTGCTGTATGCGGAATAGCAAAATTATCTGTCCAAACAGCACTACCATCTTTTGGAATAATGTACGTAATGGCTGGATTAGATGCAATAACAGCAGCTGCATCTCCTGAGTAACCAATTCCAATCGCCGCTTCACCCGCAACTAACAAAGGTTTTATCTCATCTGTTAAAACCGCTCGTATATTCGGACTTAATGCAATCAATCGTTGTGTCGCTTCTTTTATTTTCTCTTCATCTTGCGTATTCAATGAATATCCCATACTTTGTAAAGTCAACCCTAACATTTCATGGAAATTGTCCAACACTAAAATATTATTTTTATATTCTGAATCCCATAAATCTTTCCAAGTCGTAATTTTTTCAGCATCGACCATTTCTGTATTGACCATAATACCAATCGTTCCCCAAAAATATGGGATTGTGTATTGATTATCTCTATCAAAATTTTGATTCATCAAGGCAGGAGAAAGTGTTTCTAACCCGATAATTTTAGACTTATCAAGTGGTTTTAATAAGTTTTCTTCTAATAGTTTTGGGACACGTGACTCACTTGGAAAAATAAGATCATACGGTGTACCACCTTGTTTTAATTTAGCTTCCATTGCATCATTAGAATCGAACGTTTCATAAACAACGGAATATCCTGTTTTTTCCTCAAATTCTTTTATTAACTCAGGGTCAATATAATCGCCCCAGTTAAAAATATACAGCGGTTTTTGTGCATCAACTTCTACACCAACAGAAGATGCACGCTCTTGCTCTAAAGCGAATTTCATAAAAAAAAGAATAGACACAGCAGCTAGAATACTACCAAAGAATAATCCTAATTTTTTCATACTAACCCTCTTTCCTATACTATTTTAACGTTCTAAGTATACCTATTTTTAAAAAAATATGCTATCAAAATATAAAGAAATTTTATTTCTTTATACAAAATAAAAAACCTAGTAGACGAAAAAGTAATAGCCACACTACTCATCTTACTAGGAATTGCTAGAGAAATAAGATTATTTCTTAAAATTATTCTACAATACAACATAAATATAAACAAGCAAAAAGAATAAAATGGTAGACAATTCTTTTAAACAAAAAATTAGAAGTAGTAGTATTTTTACTAGATGTACTTTGTACCGAATAGTACGCACTTCAATAAAACGTATCGGGAGAAAAAAATACTTTACCAAAAAATTGTGTTGGGACAAAAACTCCAACACAATTTTTATATATTTATCTGTTTTTTACGTTCTCGTAGTTCTTTAAAAAACCGCTGTAAAAGAGCCTTACACTCTTCTTCTAGTATGCCACTTTCCACCTCGGCTTGATGATTAAACCGACTATCTTGAACTAAATTCATAAAAGTACCGCATGTTCCTGCTTTTGGATCAAAAGCACCAAAGGTTACTTTTTTTAGTCTTGATAAAATAATGGCACCACTGCACATTGGACACGGTTCTAAAGTAACAAATAACTCACACTCTTCTAAACGCCAATTCCCTAAGTGCGCATTTGCTTGACGTATCGCTTTTATTTCTGCATGAAGTGTCGCATCTTGTTCCTTTTCTCGTAAGTTGTATCCTCTACCAATGACCTCACCTTTATACACAACAACAGCACCGATAGGTACTTCATCTAAATCATACGCTTTTTGAGCTTCTTTCAAGGCTTCTCTCATAAAATATTCTTTTTCGGTCATTAGTGTTTCTCCCGATAAAAGTTACCATAAAATTGTTCGGTACTCATCACATTGATAATCGCTTTTGGATCTGAATTTAAAATACCTTTTGTAATTTCTTTTAATTCGTAAGAAGAAATAACGGTATATAAAATATAAATTTTCCGATGCGTATAACCACCAACACCCTCTATACACGACATGCCATGCTTATAGTTCTCAAAATAATAATCCATAATTTTCTCGGGAGTTTCTGTTGTGATTTGTAATGTCAACTGTTCATAACGATGGTGGAAATTTTCCAATGTTTTCGTCGCAACAAATTGGAATAAAATAGAAAAGCCTGCTTGTTCCCAACTACTTGTTAAGGCAAAAACAATTAATAAAATGACATTCCCAACAAACACGTACTCCCAAATAGATTTTCCTTTTTTATTCGACACGTATAATGCGATAAAGTCGGTTCCTCCTGTGGAGCCGTCTGCATATAGTGCTAATGCAATATAAATACCATTCAATGCTCCACCTAATAATACAGCTAACATCACATCGTGCAAGATAGGTTGAAAATGAAAGATACTTAAAAAGAAACTAGATAATACGACTTGAAAAAGAGATAAAAATGCAAATCGTTTACTTAAACCTTTATAACACAAAAATGCAACGACAACATTCAGCACAAGAGAAGAAATATTTAGTGGAATAGGTGTCGGTAAAAACATTTTAGATATATTTTGAATAAGCACAGAAATACCTAAAAAACCACTCGGTAATAAATTAGCGGGTGTTAAAATCGCCTGTAATGTAAACACTTGTAGCAGCGTTGCCGCAGTTAATAAAACGATAGACCTTACATCTTGATAATATTTAAACTTTTTCATTTGCATCTCTTTCTATCCACCTAAAATTTTGTTCAGATTGTTCACATAATGTTTGATATATTTTATCACATGATATTTGTCTATGCCACTTTTCATCATGATTTTTTTTGAATTGTGTAATAAAATCTACGTGCTTTAATTGCTTCATATATCGCGTTCCTACGTTGTTTATCGCCAATACTCGCACACTATCTTGTCGCTCTTGACTTTGTATATTTAGCACAATGTATAAACACAAGCGCTGTACTCTGGCTCTTTTCCAACGCTTATTCATCACCAACTCTACAAAATGCTCATAACTTTCCGCATGATACACGCATTTTTTCAAACGATACTCTATCCCCTCCACCATTTGATACACGCAACGCAATTCCTCTAGTGACTTAGACATAATTATGGTTTGCAGAATAACCCAATATTTATCGTACGCTGTTTTGAGTTGTACTGCATGATTTTGTAACGTGCGATACGATAATTCTGGCACAACACTTATATAGTCCTCATGAGAAAGCACTTTTTGACGAATTGCTGTGCCACTTGCAAAACAAGAATTGCTTTCCACTTGAGTATCATAGTGCTGGGCAGACGTGCGTATAATTGGTAATAACTGCATCGAATAGTCATGCTTTATAATTGCTTTCATATAAGATAGTGCCAACTGATTATTAGGCGTTGATATAAGTGTTGCCATTTCAGTAGGAAATAGTTGCGATAAATACATCAGCACTTGCGTATGATAAGACTGTGTAAAATCCTTTTCTGGTAGATTCATTAATGCTTCAGCAATTTCTTGAAACGCTTGAGATGTTCCACTTTCTACTCCACATGATATAAACTGACACTGTAATTTATGAGCTATTCTCACAGCATTTTCAGCAAAAAAATCTGCAGATTGAACAGCCTCAACTGTTGGTAATTCAACAACCATATCAACCCCATGAGATAAGGCTAATTTTGCTCTATTCCACTTATTTAAAATCGCTAAATCGCCTCTTTGCGTAAAATTCCCACTCATAACAGCAATCATCACGTCAGCTTGACTATGCTCTCTTGCTTGTTGAATATGCCAAGCATGCCCATTATGAAAAGGATTATATTCTGCAATAATCGCACATGCTCTCACACAATTCCTCCTATTTATCAATACTGGCTGTGTGACAAAGGGACACACCCTTTGTCACACAGCCTCCTGATTTATTCATATTGTTTGTCAATCAAATCTTTAACTAAACCATACATATACTCATCGGGTGCAAATTCTCTTAAGTCCTCTACACCTTCTCCAAGACCAACAAATTTAACAGGAATATCTAACTCATGACGAATGGCTAGTACAACGCCACCTTTGGCTGTTCCGTCTAATTTTGTCAATACTAAACCTGTGATATTCGTTGTTTCATTGAACTGTTTCGCTTGAATTAAGGCATTTTGTCCTGTTGTCGCATCTAGGACGAGTAAAACCTCCTGTGCTCCACCTGGGATTTCACGAGAAATAATACGTTTGATTTTTTCCAACTCGTTCATTAAATTTACTTTATTTTGTAAACGTCCTGCCGTATCGACTAATAAATAATCGACATGCTCCTCTTTGGCTTTTTTGATTGCATCAAAAACAACAGACGCAGGATCTCCACCCATATCTCCTTCAACTACGGGAACACCAATACGCTCTCCCCACACACCGATTTGTTCAATCGCACCTGCACGGAACGTATCGCCAGCAGCTAATAGCACTTTATTCCCCTCTTTTTGTAATTTAGAAGCTAATTTACCAATTGTTGTTGTTTTCCCAACTCCATTAACACCCACAAATAAAATAACAGTTAAATCATCTGCACTTTTCGCCAATTTAGATGACACTTGTTCTCCTTTTTCATAAATGGCTACTAAATGTCTGACAATGGCTTTTTTGACAGCTTCTGGATTTTTTGCTTGCCATACAGCTTCGTCTTCACGTAATGCGTCCGTTAAAGCAATCGTCATATCAAAGCCTACGTCAGCCGTTATAAACACTTCTTCCAATTCATCAAAGAAATCTTCATCAACACCTTTAAAGCTAGAAAACAAGTCATTGATACGCTCTGAAAAACTGCGTCTTGTTTTCTCCATTCCCTTATCATATTGCTCAAAAATAATTTTCTTTTCTTCTTGTTGCGTATCTTGTTGAATGAGTGTTTCATCTTCTCCCGTAAACGCACGTTTTATTCGATCAAAAAATCCCATGATTATTCTCCTTTATGCAACACATACAATTCAATGGCTTTTGCCACACCGTCTGCGTCATTTGTATCTGTTATATATTTGGCAGCATTTTTAACATCTTGTGTCGCATTTCCCATTGCAACACCATATCCGGCATACGTCAACATTGCCAAATCATTTTCTTCATCACCACAAGCCAAAACTTCTTCAGCTTTTATATTTAAAAGCTCACATAAACATTTCAGCCCATATCCTTTATCAACGTCTTTAGGCAAAATTTCTAACAAAATTGGACGAGATTTCAATAATGTGTAGTCATTTTTAAAAGTTTCTGGCAATACAGCTATTTTACTATCTAATACATCTTGTGGACAGCAAGACACAACTTTATTAAACATGTGGTCTGCATCAAAACTGTCTATATCTCTATGCTCAAACAACAGATTATTGATAATATCTGGATAAAGCGAACGATTATGTGGTGGATAAATTGGTTCATACACTTTTTCTAAGTCAATAGCATTTATCGGTAATCCTACGGAAAAACACACATCATAAATATGCTCCACATCTGCTTTTGTGTGAGCTTTTTGTGCGAGTATTTCCTCCGTTTCCGTCACTTGCACTAAACCACCGTTAAACGTAATGCAATGGTCATGCTCTGATATCAAATCTAGTTCCTCTAAAAATGCTCGAATACCCATAATTGGTCGGCCTGTGCACAATACAATTTTTATGCCCTGTTCTTTTGCTTGTTTTATCACTTCTTTATTTCTTTGACTAATCGTTTTATCACTTGTTAATAAGGTGCCGTCTAAATCTATTGCTATTAGTTTTATCATTGTCTACCTCCATTTAGAAATCCCTTATATTATAGCAAAAAAAGAGCCTTTGTTCTACTTACTAATCATTTCTCTTATACAACACTGTAAAAACAAAAGCAGCTCGACACCGAGATGCCAACAATAATATGCTATCTACCGTTAGGGGCTTACTTTCTTATTTTATTTTTTGATAAATGATTTCGATGATAATCTAGACTTACTTTTTGCCCCAACAAATAAATCGGGTAGGGAATGCCTAAATCTCACGAAGGCTTATGTTACACGATATGGCATGTCAAAGGGACTATTCTTTCCTATTTCAAAATGATGCAATATAAACGAACAATATTTTTATCTATGTTTTATCTATGCAACGCCTCGTTGACAAAAAGAGAGGCACAAAATACAGCTATGCAACCATTTTGTATGTTACTATACATATAAACAAAAGGAGGGCATTATCATGACAATTCATGAACGCATTTATCGTTTAAGAAAAGAAAAAGGACTTTCACAAGAACAATTAGCCGAGGCATTACACATTTCTCGGCAGGCTGTCTCAAAATGGGAAAGCCAACAAAGTACGCCTGATATTGATAACATTATTTTATTAAGTGATTACTTTCATGTCACAACAGATTATTTATTAACTGGAAAAAATACCACCACACATGTATCCTTATTCAATGCAAAAACAAGCATAATACTGTCAACGATACTCAATACATTAGGTTTTTTCTTATCTATTATTATCTTTCATGCTACACACAGTATATTAAGCCTTATTGCTTTTATTATTTGTACGACTTTAAGTATTTTATTACATCAAATAAGTATCCAACTATTTCATATAACCAAACAGCAACAATATCATTTTTGGAAAATCAATATTTGGCTTGTTAGTTTCACTCCTTTTTCTATATACCTTAGCTCACTAACAGGCGTTGACTTATTTTTACCAATATTTTATGGATATGACTTTTCCCTCTTTGTTTTCTATATTCTATTATGGTTTATCTATATATTATGTTGCTATTGGATATTACGAAAAATCAAAAGAAAAATGGTACAAAATACCCTATAAAAATCTCTTTAATATAAAAAATGGTGAATTAACATTTTAAGTGTCAATCACCATTTTTATATTGATGTAAACATATTTAACAATCTATTGAAAAGCTCTTATTTTTCATCTTAAAACCTACCCCAACCACCAGCGATACCGACTGAACCATCATCAGTGTCTTGTATCTTTTGTAATAATGCCATTTGTTCTTCTGTCAAAATAATCCATTTATCGTATTTTTTCAATCGAATATCTTGCATCAATCGCTGGATAGCCAATCTATCTGCCCACCGCCACAATGCTTACCATTCAACTCGCAAATTGTGCTTTGAATAGCCAACAAAACACTTTGTAGCATTGGTGTTTTATCATTTTCTTTTAAGCTAAGAGATATATTGCAACATCTCTTTTTTCCAAATATCTTCTATATTTTTGAACATAGATTTTCTCCCCGTACTTATTGGTTTATTTTTTCTATGTTTCCAGAAAAAAGAAATTCCTAAAATTAAAAATATACATTCTAATACTTTATACACAACCATTAGAACAATTGATATTGAATAATATACATCAAACATATTCACTATCTTCTTACCTTAATATTTAACTTAAATCGTGCCTTACTCTACTAATAGTAGAGCATTATCTAAAGAAATGTAAACGATACCACTTTTTTCTAGATAATCTTTTTTATACTTATCAAATAATCGTAACTATTTTCCTATTTATAAACATTTTTCAGAAAATTTTTTCTCTTGCATTTCTTTTCAATTCTTGTATAATATGTTGCATGTGATATGTTTTTTATAAGGGAGTAACTGGTACAATTTAAAATTGTGCGATAGTATCAACAACGACAAGCAGGTTTCTGCTGGTGCTATCTTAAACAGTGAGACTTATAGATACAGCTAGCTGTATCTATAAGTCTTTTTCTTTTATCTAAAACAATCTATATGATTTTAGGAGGAAAAATATGACAAAGAAAGATTATTTCTTATTATCACAAGAAGAAGTCTTACAAGATGTAGATAGTTCATTAGCTGGTTTATCTAGCAAAGAGGCAAGCGATCGTCTTGCTAAATATGGCGAGAATATGTTACAAGAAGGAGAAAAACGTTCTTTACTTGCTAAATTTTTAGATCAATTCAAAGATTTCATGATTATTATTTTAATGGCAGCTGCTGTGTTGTCTGTTGTGGTATCTTATGCTGAAGGACATCCAGAGTATCATGATGCGATTATGATAATGATTGTGGTACTTATCAATGCGGTGTTGGGGATTGCTCAAGAAGCAAAAGCCGAAGAAGCTGTAAATGCCTTGAAAAAAATGGCATCTCCTCTTGCACGTGTGATGCGTGACGGGCATACATTATCACTAAAAAGTGAAGAAATTGTCGTTGGAGATATTGTTTTATTAGAAGCAGGTGATGTTGTCCCTGCCGATATGCGTTTATTAGAAGTCAACACATTAAAAATTGAAGAGTCTGCACTAACTGGAGAATCTGTTCCCGTTGAAAAATCATTAGCTATTCCAAATAGTGAGGAGTCTGGTATCGGTGACCGTACAAATATGGCATTTTCAAGTACAAACGTAACGTATGGACGTGGACTTGGTGTTGTTGTAGCAACAGGTATGGATACCGAAGTTGGTAAAATTGCCAATATGCTTGTTTCTGAAAAAGAAAGCAAAACACCACTACAAGAAAATCAAGATCAACTTGGAAAATGGTTGACTATTTTAATTTTAGTGATTGCTGCAATTATTTTTGGTATCGGGCTATCCCAAGGTAGACCTGCCACAGCTATGTTATTAACAGCTATCTCAATCGCTGTTGCTGCAATCCCTGAAGGGTTACCTGCTATTTCAACAATTATTTTAGCTTTAGGTACTCAATCTATGGCAAAACAAAATGCGTTAATTCGTAAATTACCTGCCGTTGAAACATTGGGTGGAACAGAAATTATTTGTTCCGATAAAACAGGAACATTGACACTGAACCAAATGACAGTTGAAAAAGTAGTTTATAACAATACCATTCATAATGCTAGCGAGCCGATTGACTTAGACTTATCTGTATTAAAAGTGATGACACTAGCAAACGACACAAAACTGTCAAAAGAAGGACAACTAATCGGCGATCCAACTGAAACAGCACTTGTACAATTCGCATTGGATAAACAATTAAACCTACAAGAATTTTTAAGTGCTTATCCACGTGTGGCAGAAGTACCATTTGAGTCTGACCGCAAAATGATGTCAACTATTCACCCAGTAAACAATGCATACCTTATCGCAACAAAAGGTGCTCCAGATATTTTATTAACGCGTTGCACACATATTTTAGATAACGGTGCCGTAAGACCAATTACTGACACTGACAAAGATACATTGGCAAGATTAAATCATGAAATGGCGACTCAAGCATTGCGTGTTTTAGCCATGGCATATAAAGAAGTGGACGCTGTGCCAAGTGAATTGACAACTGAATATGTAGAGCAAAACATGGTATTTGCGGGGCTAGTTGGTATGATTGACCCTGAACGTAAAGAAGCTGCTGATGCGATTGCTGTTGCCAAAAAAGCAGGTATTCGCACAATTATGATTACAGGTGACCATAAAGACACAGCTCAAGCTATTGCGAAACGTTTAGGTATTATTGAAGAAAATCAAGAACACGCCGTTTTAACAGGTGCTGAATTAGATGCAATGTCTGATGAAGCATTACGCCAACACGTCGAACAATATTCTGTTTATGCTCGTGTATCTCCAGAACATAAAGTAAGAATTGTGAAAGCATGGCAATCTCACAACAAAGTTGTTGCCATGACAGGTGATGGCGTTAACGATGCTCCGTCTTTAAAAGCTGCCGACATTGGTGTAGGTATGGGTATTACTGGTACGGAAGTATCCAAAGGTGCTTCTGATATGGTTTTAGCTGATGATAATTTCAAAACAATCGTTGCTGCCGTGAAAGAAGGACGGAAAGTCTTTGCAAATATTCAAAAAGCTATTCAATACTTATTGTCTGCAAACTTAGGTGAAGTGATGACATTATTCGTTGCAACAATGCTTGGTTGGACTATTTTAGAACCTATTCATATTTTATGGATTAACTTAGTCACAGACGTATTCCCTGCTATTGCACTAGGATTGGAAGAAACTGAAAAAGGCGTTATGACGATGAAACCTCGTGGAAAAAGCTCTAACTTCCTATCTAACGGTGTTGGACATAGTATTATTTACCAAGGTATTTTAGAATCATTATTTACACTAGGAATTTTCTGGTATGCAAAAGACCACTTTGGTGTTCCAGTTGCCGAAACAATGGCATTCGCAACACTCGGTTTAATCCAATTGTTCCACGCATATAATGTAAAATCTGTTTACCAATCTCTATTTAGTATGAACCCATTCGCAAACAAATGGTTAAACTATGCAACCATCGGTTCTGCAGCAATGTTACTGATTGTAATGATTGTACCAGGTGTAAACACATTCTTTAGTTCTTCAAGCTTAACACTTGCTCAATGGGGTATGGTCGTTGGCGTAGCCTTTGCGATTGTTCCTGTTGTTGAAATTTGTAAAATTGTTTTACGTATTGCACATAAAAAATAATAGATACACCAAAATAGGAGGAACTGCTAGAAGTTCCTTCTATTCTTTTATTTATATTAACAAAAATGCTTAACATCAATGTATCGATGTTAAGCATTTTACTATTTTAAGATAACTAGCTCTCTTACCTTTCACTTAGCAATAAACTTTATTATTTCCTATTTTTGATGCGTGATATGATACTGATTAATCACAAATGCAAGTTGTTCAAAAGTTTCAAGACCAACTCCTGTTGTGTATAGTGCTAAAAGATAAGGTGTTTTTTCATACACAATCGCAACATCATTATGTGCACCACCAAAATCTCCATATTTGTGTGCAATATCCGCATCCGTCACATATTTTTTCAGATATGCACCCGGCATTGCTTTTTTCATATAGGCAATAATATCTGCATACGTATTTTGGTTTTTATACAAATAATTTAGTACTTGTATAAAATAATCACTTGTCGTCAAACTATAATCACTGGAAGCAATGGTTTTAATATCTCCCTCAGCTTGACCATAAACAGCAATATCTTCATATACTTTCGTCACGCCACCTAGTGTATTAAATAAAACAAGTGATGCTACATTACTTGAATTTACAATACTTTCTTCTTGTAATAGTTTAACGTCTACGGATTGTCCATAATTATTGAGGAATCCTCTGTATTCGTCAATACTTTCATAGCATTCGCTACATACGGGCACTTTTTGGTCTAAAGATAAATTACCACTTTTCACTTTGTCGGACACTAACATATTTAATGGCAGTTTATATGTACTTGCTGATTTCATAGGTGCATTTTTGTTCATTGCAATCACATCATCTGAATCAACTGATTTATACGCAAACGACACAAGTTCTTCACTCACATTTTTATCGGCTAAAAATTCTCTAACAATGGTAACCAAATCTTTGTTGACATAATCATATTTAGAAACCAATCCCTCCAGTACTTCCGGTTTATCCGCCACCGTTAGCACTTGGCAACTTTCTTGTCCATACGCTGTCGCACACACACGTTCTTCGCCACTTGACAGTGATTGACTGTTCTTATTATACGTCACTTGAGAAGCATACTTTGGATTTACTTTAAAAATCGTTTGATAATTTTGTCCTTTATAAAATACTCGATTGGCTGCATCTAAGGCAACAATCGTTGATATATCAGGCTTATTGATATTAAATTTGACACGGTATGTTTTTCCCTCATAAACAACATTAACTGTCTGCAATCCCTCTTTTTCAAGCTGGCTCTTATCTATCTCCACTTGTGTGTCTGGTTTGGCATGATCCAAATAAAGTGATGCAGTTAAAGGTAGGTCATCTCCCCAAGTATATGCAAATACATCTTGTTTTGTTGCTGGTAGCAAAAACAACAAATAAATGAGCACAATACTAGTTAACACGATACTCAATGATAAAATTTGATATATTTTCTTCTTTTTAAGCATAAAGTCGCTCCCTTAGTTAAAAATACATTTTTATTATACATATTTTTCAACTAAATGCACAGCTTTTACTATATCGTCCGTTTGAACATTCGGAACAGCAAGACGAAATGTTTCCCTATCGCTCGCTGCAAATGATGCCATTTTTGGTACAGCTGTTTCCATAGTTTCTTCTATGCCTAATTGATGCCATGAATAAATAAAACCATTCTCTTTATAAAACAGAATTAATCGTTGTAATTCCTCTAATTCATTCATTGCTGCTAATTGAACGAGTAGCCCGTAAGACACTTTAACACCGTGCTGTATAGCATGTGTTTCTTTAAATAATGATAAAGCATTATGTACAGCATGTGCTCCAGACATACGCCCATATTCACAAGCAAAACAACCTACAGCAGCTGCCACATTAAAGACTGTATCCACAACACGTTTGAAAGCAGGTGTTACGTCATGATTCTCTAAATTTTTTAACGCTTCAGGTGTATCACGTAATAAAATTTCTTGTGTGACTTTTGCCGCAGCTAATCCTAACGCAACATTCGCCTCCAACGTATCCTCAACATGACGCACAATACTTTCTGCCTCATACCATTTCACAAGCGTGTCACAAACACCACCTTCAAAATACGCTTTTGGAGAATGTGCTAATAATGTTAAATCTACAATACAACAATACGCTGTTCTTGAAAAATAATCCACCATTTTAAACGTTTTATCTGGGTGATATACCGCCGCTACCGGTGTTGTAGGAGCACATGTTCCCACGACTGTTGGTACAGAAATAATGTCACAATTTAAACGTTCTGCAACAATTTTAGCCGTATCACAAACCTTTCCACCACCGATTGCCACAATCACATCAGCATCTTTTGCCAATGCCGCTAGACGCTCACCGTCCTCATGACTAGATGTTTTATCATATTTTAAAACAGGAATACCTTCTAACTTATCCGGTGTAAATGTTAAAAACGCTTCATAAGATTTTTCTCCAGTAACAATATAAGGCTTATCAAATGCTTTTAATTTTTCTGATAAATAAACTAAAGCACCTGCTTCACTAATATATTGTCCTGGGGTACTTCTTGTCACTTGTTCAAATCGCATAATGTCCTCCTATAATTAAAAAAAGATGATAGAATATCGTTATTCTATCATCTTTTCCGATTTTTTTCTATTGCTTTTTACGATAATATAAAACAGAAATAAGCATTATACTTATACCACATATCATAAAGATTTCTACACCGATACCACCCGTTTTTGGAAATTCTCCCGGTTTGAAGTTTTTCACACGAATACCTACAATATTTGAGTTACTCTCTTTTTCAATAAGAACAATATCTTTAAACGTATCTGATACTGTCACATCTCCATTTTGCCCAATCGTAATCATCACAGGCTCGGGTAATTTTTGATAATGTTCTGGTGCTGTTTCTTCGACTAAATAATACACACCCGGTACAAACCCTTTATCTCTATTTGTAAACGTAAATTCTCCCGTTGTCAATGTCGCTTGTTGCCCATTATATGCCGGTGCATTCGCATCTTTACTTTGTTTAATAATAAATCGTGCATTCGCCAATGTCTGATTTGTTTTCGCATCAACTTTTATCACTTTCAACATATAACGTATTGGTGTATTTTTCATCATTAAAGACAGTATATTTTCTTGTTGCTGAACAGTCAATGTATCAGTAACATCTGTCAACACTTCTCTGTTTTGTTCAATCGTAGCAACTTTAACCGTCATGATGCCATTTTGAGCAATACTAATTTTGTATTTAGTATCATCCCTTTGATAACCGATTGGCGCTTGTTTTTCTTGTAAATAATAACTCGTTCCAAGTGCCAACTCTTTAAATGACACCATACCTTGACTATCCGTTTCTTTCGTCGCCACTTCTGTCACGCCGTCTTGTTGATACAGTGTAAATTGAGCATGCTCTAAAAGAACAGATGTATCATCTTTGGATACTTTTGTTAATCGAATTTCTGGCTTATAGTTTTTTACTTTAATAGATACTAAATCATCATGCTCAGAACTATTTCCAAGTACAACAAGATGTGCTTTATTTTCTGGAACACTCAATACACCGTCTGGAGATAGTGTAAACGGAATACTTTCTGATAAAGGCACATATCCATTTGGTGCGAGTAACTCTTTAATATAGTACGTTCCCGAAGACAATTTTCTAATTTGCCCCTCACCAAAGATAAACCCATCTCTTGATAAAGTAGCCACATAATCATTTACACGTTGTCCGTTTTCATCTACAATTTCAAATCTCGAGCCATCAAGACCCGTACCTTCTTCCGTAATCTTTTGCAATTTCACACGATACTCTTTTTTTCTATTTTTCGCTACAATATTTAACACCCGATTATCCATATTCTTCAACACGAATACATCATCGGCATTGTGACTTCCAGCTGTGCCGTCTTCATGTAAAATAACTTCATATTTTTTCGTATTCAATTCATACCCATCTGGAGATGTTATTTCTTGAATGTAATATGTCCCTGGAGATAAATTCTCAAATTGTAGATTACCACGTTCATCTGTTACTTTATCATAGCCAATTTGAGTGGTTTGATCAGATGAAAACAGTCTAAAAATTGCATCTTTTAATACATGCTGTTCATCTGCTACATCATGTTTCATCAGTCGAATATCGAAATGGTCTTTATGATTTTTCATTTTTAATTTT
Source organism: Carnobacteriaceae bacterium zg-84 (assembly GCA_013874835.1). Lineage (NCBI taxonomy): Bacteria > Bacillati > Bacillota > Bacilli > Lactobacillales > Carnobacteriaceae > Carnobacteriaceae bacterium zg-84. Next base: position 1,687,626 of record CP059430.1, read on the forward strand.
ATCGTTTTATTTTCATTGACTAATTCTGATGTAAAGTAAGAATCATCTTGCGATGTATTGCTAATATTTCCTTGACTATCGACATCAAATTCAAATGCTTGTGTATATGGTATATATCCATTTGGTGCACTTTCTTCGGTTAAACGATAATGCCCTTCTTGTAACGCATGAAATATGACTCTTGAGGCGTTGACATCATTTCGTGAAACAACATTATAACCCGTATTTGATTGTAGTCTAAAGATAGCTCCTGTAAGTGCATTTCCCGTTTGACTATCTAGTTTTTCTAACTCAACAGACGTAGATGTTGTATGTGCCTTCACGTTGATAATCTCTTTTAAGTGATTTGCATCATAGGGTTCTCCGTCAACACGAATACTACCATCTTGAGCAACAACCAAGGTATGCATGGTGTCATCAAGCGTATATCCCTCTGGTGCTTCTATTTCTTTAAAATAGTATGTTTTATTTGCTTCTAGTCGATCAAACGTAACCGTCCCTGTATCGTCAGATTCTTCATTTGATAAAATAATTTTTTGATTTGTATGTTGTTCGATTCCATATAAAGCAAACCGTGCAGGTTCTCTAATTGGAACAGTAGTCCCATTTATATTCTCTACTTTTTTAAATTTATATTGATACACATGTATTGGTTCCGCACTCACACGAGTATCATAAAAAAATGGTCTACCTAATACATTATGCACTTCTCCAAAAATACCACCTGAACGTGCATGTGCTAAGTTTACTTGACGGCCTGATGCTTTTTTCTTTGTTTTGACACGAATAACCATTACTTTTCTACTGATTGTACGATGATTAAAAGAAAAATCTAGACGATATAAACTTCTAAATTTATCTGTTCCTCGATAATTATAGTCAACATCTGGGCCATAATAATATTTGTCTTGGGGACTACCTGTAATCGTATATTCTGATTTAGGTACTCTCAAAATAGTATTTGCCATATAGTTTTGCCCATTGCCCGGGTCTGCCATAAATACGTCAATATCTTTATCAAAAGAGCTAGGATTATTCCCATGATATAGTTCAATCCCGTCCCCTAAATGATCTTCTAAATATCTATCTTTAGGAAAATTTCTATTGTCTCCTCTAGCATTAAACAAAACTTCCCACGTAATATAATCTTCCCCTATATCAATAGTATTTTTCCGAATAGTCGGTGCTGTTTCTGAAATTGGATTTGGTTCATAATGCGCTGTCACAATATTGGTTAAATTTTTACTACATGAATCAGTTGCCCCAAAGTGATTTTCAGCTGTGTAGTCAACCTCTTTTGAAATAATAGTTGATTTAGGATGGTCTGGGTCGTAGAAGAACCCTGCTCTAGGCTCTATCCCTGAGAAAACACGCATTCTTCGTTTTTCTTCCAAACTCATTCGTCTACCATTCACATAATAGACACTATTTAACTCAGCATCTGTTTTCTTTTCAGAACCAGATAATTCAAAAAATCCTGTATAATCTTGTGAGGATACACCATTTTCCGTAACCACAAATTTCAACTTATCTTTTGCCACATGATATACATCAACTGCACCGTGTTTACCTTCCGGATCCAATGTCTGCCATCGCTTATTCGAATTAGGCACGTGCTGGATAACGTAGTCATCCGGTAAAGACACCGTGAAATAGTCTCCCGGTTTCGCATTAGCAGGTATTTTGAAATGGAATTGATAAATACCTCCCCAACCTGCTGAATCAGCCGTTGAAAATGAGTTTAATGTTAAATCTGTAATTCTTGTGACACCGTATTCACTACATTGAATATTCGCAACAGGATGTTGTTTTCTTTGTTTATTCACAAAATAATAATCTAACGCTTTATCATCTGAACCACTATATAACAAATAATATCCTGAAGGTGCAAGTTCTTCTACAGAATAATCAATACGCTTTCTTTCTCCATAATTATCTAATTTAAATTTTTGAATATTTTCGACCACTTTTTCTGTTTGATTCGCATTTAACACCTCTGTGCGAATAAGTGTATTGTCAGCACGTATTTCATAACGTGTATCAACTGGTGTAGCACCGTCTTCCCAAGATTTTCTAATTTTCAAATCGACTTTTAGTGCCTCTAAACCGGCTTGTGGAATAGTATGATTTACTTTTTCATTTGTAATATTGGTTAACACTTCTGTTTGAACAATATAACCAGTAGGTATATCGGAAACTGTAAATTGAGTGTCATGAACAGATTTTGTTTCTGTTCTTTCTAAAACATATCCATTATTTGACGGTTTATAATAAAAGACTTTAACACTCGTTACATTTTGTGAAGCATCTGGTGTCATATCAAATGTTTTCGTTTTAGGTGTATTACCATTATTTACAACTGATGATGTCCAACGAATAGATGTATCGGTTATATAATCTCCAGCTGTTACCGTATCTTCAGTTCCACTCGTATTGATAACAGGGCTACTGTCATCATGATGAAATGCTCCAGGTAATAATAGTCTTGCTGTTGACGGTACCTCTAAAACCGTATCTCTATCTAAAACGGTTGTAGTACCTCCATACGTTAAGTCTGCTCCTTTTTTTAATTCAGCAGTTAAAGTCGTATGAAAATCTAAAGCGTAAAAATCTCGAACATCTGTAACTGGTGTTTCAATCGTATAAATATATTCACCATTTTCGATAGTACCCATCCGATGCTCTGTAGAGCACATTAAATCTGCCTGAGTTGTTCCTATTTCATGCTCGTTTAATATCTCTGTATCATCCCTTTTAATAGAGGTAATCACTGGTGCACCTAAACCGGAATCTTTTGGCTCTTCGTCAAATTGTGTTGGTGGAGAGAAATAGTGAGTATGTTGGTAGTGAATGGCATTAACCATTCACTACCTTTTTCACATTCTTTTTCTGCCACTGAGAATGGTGTTGTATGATTAAAATACGCAATCTAAAATAAGAAAAACGTCTGTAGCCATAGGCAATCCGTTTGATGACTTTAATATGATTGTTGATAGCTTCTGTGATACCGTTTGAATAAGGTGTGGTAAAAGCTTGATAAATACCATTCTGATAGGTTTTAAAAATATCAAATTTCTTTCTAAACCACTCTGGTAATGACGGGTCAATATGATGAATAACCTCCATAAATGACTCAAAATCTCGCTGTCTATAAGCATATCTCAACTCTTGTACAAACTCATATGCTTGTTTTAAAACAGGACTATAGTCTAATAATCTATCCAGGATTTGTGCGTGTGTCAGATATGTTTTAAAGGATTGGTGATAGTGATAGTCTGTATCATTTACATCAAAGGCATCTTTTAATAATAATTTCCAGTATTTCTTTAAGTGTTTATAAGCCTTTTCTTCTTTTTTAAAGGTGTTCATTTCTTTTATACGTAGTGTATTTAAATTCCGATGTATATGTTGTATGATATGAAATCTATCTGTGACAATAACGGCATTAGGAAAAACCTTCTGAATAAGTTTGCCATAATTGGCATTCATATCCATAACAAGATAGCGAACGCTATGTCTTGCTTTTTTAGAAAATTGTTTAAAAAAGTGATTAAAGGTCTAATTGGCGACTAGGTAACACATCAATAATACGGTGCGTCAATCCGTCTACACAGATAAAACTCATCTTCCCTAAATGAGATGTCACAGACTTAAATTCGTCGATACATAGTACCTTAGGTAGATAATGAAAAGACGGTTTAACTTGTTTTGTATATTTATCTAAGACACGTTGTACGGTCACATCAGATACAAAGTGGTCTTGGCAGATATGTTTTCTTGAAATATTTTTCGTTAAATCAAGTGCAATAAGTTGTTTTAATTCTTTAGAAATACAACAATGTTTATCGACTAAAGAACACGAAGAAGAACAGGTTTTTAGACACGTTTTACAGCGATAACGGGTTCTTTTAAGAAGTAAAACAGTTTTGATTTGTCTAAACTTTGGTAATAATGTTTTCGTTTGATATGTCCCATGTTTGATGAGTGTTTTAGCATGACAATGTGGACAGGTGTGGCAAGGCTTTGTCCAAGTACCTTTAATAAAGTGGTGTGGAATACCATTTATTGTTTTTTCTTCTAACCAATGTTCATCAGCTATGAAAGATTTATCTGTTAATGTCAATAATTTTTTTGTATAATAATCCATGAGAAATACCTCCTTGTTTAATTGTGGTGATTTAATCATACAGGTATTTCTCTTTTTTTGTCCACTTTTATATACAAAATCGTGTTGGTGGATTATTCCCACCAACACGATTTATTATAGAGCCAATCTTTTGTTGTCGTAAAGAATGTTTTTAAATCTCTTGCCGTATGGTTAATATTACCTGAAATATGTGTTTTATATACCCAAACGATTTTGGAACGCCCTTGTGAATCTGTCACAATATCTTGTTTATATAATGTTGATTTTTGTTCAAAATCTCCCAATTTAATTGGAATACTAAATTTACCTAGATCAAATGTCAATCGCTTAATCGTGTCCCACCAACGTGTGACAGTTGTTGTCGTCGTAGAACCGTCAGGGTTATTAACAGTTGTTGAATCTGCTACTGGTGTGTCGTCACTTAGTGGATTCTCTCGATTGGCTGAACGGAACATAACCGACCCTGCATTTTCTTCCGTTGTTTCTTCAATACGTTCCGTGACAGTTTGACTTAATGTTTGAATCTCTGTTTGACGGCTTGTTTCAGTTTCTTCTTTTTTTGGTTGAGATTGCTCATCATTCGCTTGCGAGATACTCATATCTGACGTAGAAACCGAAACATTTTCTTGCGCATAAACAAAACCTCCAAAAACATGAGATAAAATCAATAAACTAATGGCGATTATACGTCTAATTTTTTTCACGACTCAACCTTCCCTTCTTTCGCATTCTAATTATTATTCCACTCAATATAACGACTCCACTCAATGCGAGATAAAATAGCCATCTATATAACCACAATGTTTGATATTGATTGGTTTGTAATGTTTGTTCTTGTTCAACATATGGTACACGTTCTCCCATGACTAAAAGTCGATGACTATTTATCATATAAGGTGTGCATGTCAATAGTGTTGCATAATCTTTTCCTGTTTGGATAGCAATGGCTCCTAAGTCTGTAGGTTCTACTACTTTGACTTGAAACACACGATAAGCCAATGTTTCTTTGATATTGCGAATATAAAACATATCGCCGATTTCCATTTTATCTAAATCAGTGAATAACTTTGCCGTAGGTAATCCTCTATGCGCAGATAAAACGGTATGCGTACTTTCTCCACCAACGGGTAGCGACGTCAACTCTAAATGTCCCACGCCTTTTTGCAAAACATTTTCCGATGTGCCTGCATAAATTGGAATTTCTTCTAACAGCTTAGGTATACGTAGATATCCAATTTGTTCATTTATTTCTAACATACGGGCATACTCTTTGATACCGTCTTTTTGTAAATCCGTAAATGGATCTTGTATCCAAACTTTTTGAATCCTCGTTTCATTATATGCTTTTGCTAAAGCAATGCGTTTATCAACATCTTTTGTCGAAATATGCGATGCATTTTTTTCAAATTCTGTCACCACAACTTTTGAGGCAAAATAATACATGGTTTGACTAACAATGGGAAATAATGTTATTCCTAATCCAAGTAAAAAGATGATAATAAGTCCTCTCTTACGTCTTTTGGCGACTACCCTTTTTCGCATATCTGTTCTCTTTTCTATATTTTCGGTGCAATTTAACAAATAAAATAACTAAAATCACTAATACAAAAAACGTACCATAAAACAAGCGCTTGTATAAATCATTCTCTTTAAAATAACTAGTTTCTTTTTCTTCTATCGCTTCCACATAATCAATACGAAATCCTCTAACAAGTAAACGATGTGTGTTAACCATATAAGGTGTACACGTCAACAACGTCACATAATCGTGTCCCTCTTGAATACGTAAATCCTCAATATTAGTAGGTTCTACCACTTTGATTTGATCCACTTGATACGCTAATGTTCCACCAATATTATGAACATAAAACTTATCGCCAATTTCCAATTTGTCTAAATCTGTAAACAATTGTGCAGTGGGTAATCCCCGATGTGCTGTTAAAACAGCATGCGTACTATTCCCCCCAACAGGCAGAGAAGTTGCCTCTAAATGCCCAACACCTCGTTGTAAAACATTCTCCGAACTCCCTGCATAAATGGGTAAGTCTTGTACAATTTTCGGAATGGATACATGCCCAATCTGTTCATTTACTTCTAGCATACGGGCATATTCTGCTGTTCCTTCTTTTCTATCTTTTTCCGAATAAGGATCTTCAACATCTATATGTTTACTAGATATAAGCGCATCATTATAAGCATTTGCTAAAAAAATACGTCTTTTAATATCTGCTGTATCTAATTTTTTCACTTCTGCTTTAAAACTCGTCACTTGCACAATAGACGCACGATAATATAAATACTGACTAACTAAAGGGAATGCCAATATACCTAAACCAATTAAAAATACTAGATAAAAAAAGAAACGACTTTTTCTAGTTTTGGTTTTCTTCATTGTCATGTTTCACACTCTTTTTCTTTAAGAATATCCCTACAATAACGAAAACAATGCCCCATACATACCCATTACTCAACAATTCACCTGTATGTGGTAACCAACGCCCAATAAGATCAGGTGGTAAAGGTCTATTCACAATAATTGTCAGCGTATCATCTGTATATGATATAGGTGTAATCTCGAATGCAATATCTACACCCAATACAGCATATTCAACATTATCGACAATCGGTGCTTTTACTTCTCTTAAATAATATTTTCCATAAGGCAAATCCTGTACTTCAAAATATCCATTTTCCCCAGAGGTAAGAGTATATGTATGTCCACCTCTTAATAGTGGTTTTTTGTCAGCGTCTAACACTTCAAAAACAGCACCTTGTAAAGCCTTAGCGGGTGTTTGTTCATTCACTTTCTTAAATCGTTTCCCTCCAAAATGTGTTGGGTGATTTTCTATCGCAATATTCGTCACGTCATTCGCTTTAATCATAATCATTGGTGTATCTGTTAATAGTTGATACCCCGGCAACGCTTTGACTTCTTTGATAATATATTCCCCTTCAGCAAGACCGAAAATACGAATATTTCCCATTTCATCAGTGTTTAATACCGTTTCTCCGTCTGCATCAAGTGTTGCTAAGCCGTTTTTCACATGTACAATCTCATTATTTTTTGTATACAAAGAAAAGGCAACATTCGCTAGTGGTGTTCGCTCTTTTCCTTGTTGTTCATATTTAAACAAATGTAATTCTCCTGTTGGATGAAATTGCTTTGCATGAATCGTTTTATTTTCAAAATCATTCCCTGTTAAATCAATAAAAAAAGGTACAATTTCTGTTATAGCAAGCTCTGTTTTTTCAGATACTGCCAGTACATAATACAAGCCTCTCTCCAACTGGACTTTATAGGACTGGTCATTTAATGACACAACAGATGCAGTATATTTATTTTTCAAAGTGTGCAAATCTTGCGTTTTCACCCAATCTACTTCAGACTGGTCTGCTCCAATTTTAAACAGATGATATTGAATATCTTGATTATTGGCAAAAGCATTCGGACTAATAATTTCAATCGTTACCGTATCATTTGCATGCGCATGATTAGAAAATGGTAAACAGACAAACGCAATCAACACACATATTCTTTTGACTAATTTAGAAAATGTCATCCTATCTTCCTTTCCTTTTTAATATCTTTTCAATATCTTTCTAGTATCGAACATTCTTATCTTCTCAAACACGACTTAACGTATGTTATTCATACGCCGACAAACAAAGTATTGAGAATATGATGGGAACATACCTTTATTTATCGCTAAATCGTGTTTGAGAAAACAGGTGATAAACACCTGTTCTCTACTTACTGCTTATTTTTTTGATTTTTTCATACCAATAAAGGCAAAGCCCATTAAACCTAATCCTAAAGCAATAAAGATAACTGTACCAATACCACCTGTATCTGGAATGGTTGGACGTTTGTTATTATGCACTTTATCTGCAGTCGCATTTCCGTTCTCGGTTGCTGACATTATTGCTGTTGGATCTATATAGTATGATGTTTGTGATACTGTAAACGAAATTTTTGACGTTAATAGTTGATACCCAGTTGGTGCTTTTGTTTCTTTTAAGTAATATTGTTTTGAACCGTCACCAATTGCTGTGGTTGATGTATCTGGAAGATATCCTAACCCTTTAATTTCAAATTCTCCATGTTCATCAGAAACTAATACAATGTCTTCACCCGCAACAGCTAGTTTAAATTTACCCGCATCAATCGCTGCTTTATTTGCTGCAATTAATCCGTCTGTCCATTTCATAGGTGTTTCATCTTGATCAGTATTATACAGTTTAAATTCCGCTCCAGATAATGTCACATTTTCATTTGTTGCATCATCTTTTGTAAATCTTTTACCTCCTGTATAAACGTATACCGGTGGAGAAGGTGGTGTTTCCGGTGTTTCTGGTGGAGTATCTGGTGTACCCGGTGGTGTGCTTGGTGGTGTATTTGGTTTATGTGGATCATTTGGATCATGATGATTACCGCCACTGTTTTTATAAACGATTTTCGTTTCGTTTTTAATCCCTTTACCCATAATTGCTTTATCATTGATTTTTGCTTTTAACTCGACTTGAATAAATGGATTTGCATCTGTATTTTCTGTCACATTACCAATTTCCGTAGCACTTGGATGATTACGTTTATCTAGCGAAACGCTACGTGTGATTTTATCTAACCCCTCTGATGTTAAAGAAACAGTAACTGTTCTATTATCTGTTGTTGGAGGTGTTACTGTATAGTCTGTATCTTTAATCAATTCAGTTGTACCAAATTGAACTTTACCAACACCTACATAATCTAATGCTTCATCCAATGTATCTGTAAAGTCATATTTAGAATAGGTATCAATATTTGTCGGAATCGTTCCTTTTAAATAGAATTGAATGTCTTGACCAGCATTATAGCTACCCTCATTTGAACCAAGTTGATTCACATCCTTGTCTACTGACGGTAATTTACCTGTTACGTTTTTTGGATACACATGAGCTTCTGATAAATAGCCTGATCCATCACTTGCACTTAAAGGTACTGTCAAACGGAATGGCACAGCATATCCTGCTGATACTTCTGACGGTGCTGAATGTTCGATAATCCAATATGTACCATTTTGTTCTTTTGTACGAATAAATCGCACTTCTCCATTTTCAGCTGTTGGATCTAACAGTCCTGAGTTATCATTACCAGTAATTAACGCATCTAGCTGTGCTTCTGTTTTAGCCATCAGTTTTTCATTTGTCCATTCTGGATCATTTAGTTTATCCTCTGGAATTTTATACCATTTGAAGGTAACATTTGATAATGTTCTTACATTTGTCCCTAATGCTCCTATTTCTGTATTAGTCAATGCTTGACCATTTTCATTTACTTTAGGAACAGTACTGTTATACGCATCTGCTTGTAACTTCACAATGGTTACTGTTGTTCTATCAGGAACGCTAGCTGAAACACCGTTAATTGCAAAAACAGGTTGCGCATACGGAACAGCCGGAACAAAAGCACCACCAAGTAACATCATGGCTAAAGCAACACGATTAACCCGCTTTAACTTACTTGTTCTTGTCATAAGTTTTTCTCTCCTTTTTTATTGTGATAGACGAATTATAACGCTTGAATATTTATTCGTCAACTCTCCATAATAGCCCTCCCTCGTTAATTTTTATATATTTTAAAGCGTTTTTATTTAATACATAGGTTTTTATCTATCTACAAAAAAGGATTTTCTAACCCTCCCTCCCTAAAAAATACACAAAATATAGATTTTTTTGTTTTACGATCTATATTCTGTGTACTTCTCATTAAATTTTAATTTTAAACCCAGCCATTTTTTTCTGCAATGTTTACTGCTTCAATACGATTTGTTGCTTCTAATTTTAGTAAAATCGTTGACATATAGTTCCGAACTGTTCCATTAGATAAAAACATTTTTTGGGAAATTTCTTTATTAGACAATCCTAAAGATACTTGTTTTAATAATACTTGTTCTTGTTCTGTCAATGGATTTTCTTGCATAAACATCACTTCCATAAGTTCTGGGGAATACTCTTTTTGACCTTTCAAAACACTTTGAATGGTTATCATCAAGTCTGAAATGCTCCGTTCTTTTAATACGAAAGCATCTACACCTGCTCTAACTGCTCTTTGAAAATATCCCGGACGTTTAAATGTTGTCACAATAATCACTTTCGTGTTTAACTGTCGTTCACGTATCCATTCTAAAACATCTAGTCCTGTCATGTAGGGCATTTCAATATCTAGTATTGCTACATCAATCTGCTCTTTTTCTAAACAATCTATGGCTAATTTCCCATTAGATACTTGGTGAACATGACGAATTTCCTCTTGCATTGTAAGTAATTGACACATCGCATCTAATAACATCCCTTGATCTTCTGCAACTAATACATTCATATCAAGTCCTCCTCCAATGGTATCCACATTATCAAACGTGTTGGGTCTTTTAGTGATGTCATTTCTAGCTGTCCTTTTATTGTTGTCAATCTATCTCGTATTGAATGCAACTCTTGCCCTGTCCATGTATCAAATCCAACACCATTATCTTCTACCGTTATTAGCATTTCTTTACTTTTTCGTTCAAATCCTATATGACAATGGGTTGCTTGACTATGCTTGATTAAATTATTACCACATTCTCTTAATATCATCGTAATCACTGCTTGTAACGGTTCTGATAAAACTTTTATCATATCACGATTTGTCACATTCAATGTGATTTGTGCCATAGCAAACATATTTTGTAAAATGTGCAATTCCTCTTCCACTGTATGTTTTTTCAAAGACTGAACAATCTGCCTAACCTCTTTCATGGAAATTGTCGTCACTTCTCTAAGTTCTTCAATTTCTTTTCTCGCTTTGTCATACTCTTTATTTTCCATGAACGCTATTGCTAATTCACTTTTTACACTTAACATGGCAAAGACATGTCCCAATGTATCATGTAAATCTTGTCCAATACGGTTTCTTTCATTTTCCGCTAGTAGTAAATTGATAGATTCATTTTTTTCTTGAAGTATTTTCTTTAACCGCTCCTCTTTTACGCTTTTTCTCATCACATACATCATACCAACCGCTACTAAATGAAAAATTACCAAAAAGATAATTACTTCGATGTCTTTTACTTGGAATATACAATAAAGCAATACGGCATAGGTCATATAAAAAATAATGTAGCGTTTACTTGTTAAAGCATCATCTTGAAAATGCCATGTCAATATATTGGTAATATAGAAAATAAATAGTGATGACGTGACACTCCCAAATACCGTTAACACAATGGTGTACACACATAGATAAAGAAATAATATCCATTCAATGCTCTCTTGTTTAACCAGTATAAGCGATAAGTATGAAACAACAAAAAGAATTGTTAATGGTAAAAACCATAGAGAATATTCTCCCGTAAAAATGTAGTAAAATGGAAAAATAAGATAAACAAGTGATACAAAATACATTGGGTGTATTTTTTTGAAAATCGACATTATTTTACCTCCTGTTTTTTTCTCAAAATAAACGCTATTCCTCCTACTATTATGGCATACACAACAACAATTAGTAAAGTTAAGATATTCACGGTATCATTCTTTAAATACCCCAAGACCAACTGATTTGCATAATAACTTGGCGTCATATGAGCTACTTGCTGCATCCATTGTGGTAATGTTTCATAAGGCATCCACGAACCTCCAAAAATAGCCAAAACAAAATACAAAATATTCGCAACGATATTCATGGTTTGTGTTGTTTTAAAAAGGGTTAATAATAACCCAATCGCTAAGTACGTCAAACTGCCTACTAACAATAATAGAGCACTCACAATCCATTGCCCCACACTCATTGCTACATTTTTAATAAAAATACCTACAGCAAAATTGATGATAATCGAAATAACAAAAGATACAAACATGCGTATCACTTTTACCGCATAGTATTGTGCTAACGAAATCGGCGAATGCTGTATTTGTATCAACCAATTATTTTTCTTATCTGTATCCAGTAAAATTGGAAAACCGTATAATCCAAAACTACTCATACTAAAAGCGGTCATGGTAATTAAATAATTGCGTGTTAGTATCGCCACATCCCCATAACTACTATCAAACATAGATGAAAAAAGCAGGAAAAACAAAACGGGCATACCAATCCCTAAAACAAATGAAAACAAATCACGTTTTGTTAAAATCAATTCCATTTTTAATAAAGCACCCATTATTTTTCCTCCTTTGTATTATCAAACAGTGTATTTAATAATGTTTTGTTTAACATTTCCATATCTTCAATCGAACACCCTAAATTTTGTAGATATTCAAAGACTTTTTGGGGCTCTTTTGTCATAAACGTTATCGTATCACGTGATGTTTTGACATCATAAATTATCTCAAGTTTTTGGATACTTTTCTGATATATAATCGGTATATTAAACTGCTTTTCTCGTTCCTCCGAACGCATTTTATGCGGTGTCGTATCACGTAAAAGTTGCCCATGATGCAACACTAAAATTCTATCTGCCGTATGTTCTACTTCTTCGATGTAGTGTGAGGAGTAAATAATCGTGACACCCTTTGTTTTTAATTGAGAAATAATTTCCCAAAACCGTTGTCTTGTCGACGTATCCATACTTGCTGTTGGTTCATCTAAAAATAAAATACTTGGTTGACCAATGAGTGTTAGTACAAAAGACATCAACCGTCTTTGCCCACCCGATAATTTTTCGGTAACTTGATTTTTTTGCTCTGCTGAAAAACCTAGTAAAGCATCAATTTCTTCTGTGGATAATGAATTTTTGTGAATTTTTTGGAAGAATGTAATCAATTCGAATACTTTTAAATTTTGAGGTGCTACATTTTCCTGTGGTAAAATGGCGACTTTTGTTTTTAAGGACGCATGTGTGACAGGCATTTTATCAATCGTTATTTCACCCTTTGAAACAAATTTATCGCCAATTAAGCAGGACATTAACGTCGTTTTTCCTGCTCCATTCGGACCAATCAAAGCGACACAATCTCCTTTATTAATCGTAAAAGAAATATCTTTTAAAATATGTTGTCCACTTATCGCTTTATATATTTTATTTACTTCAATCATATAACACACTCCTCATGCTCCGTATTTAGTTTGATAGATATAGTATAATCTCTATTTCCAACTCTTATTAGTAAAAGATGTCACATAAAAAAATGACATTTGTCACATCACATGATATAAAGCTTTAGGTGGAGAGTACAGAAAATAAATGCTATATCATTTTTATGTTGATATATAAATTTACATTAATCTAACAGAGGTCTATAATATACTTATGAAAAGAAACCGGCGACACCAATGTACACATCGTTTTATAAGGACAATTTATGTTTAAATAGATATTATGGAGATGTACGATTATGAAAATAAAATGGGAAAATGAAAATCAAGAGTTATTAACTGTAATATATCGTTTAGTATTGAATTATCTTATAAGTGATAAAGAAAGAGAACTTTTATTAGAAGCAAAGAATAAGATAGAAAATAATATGTATGAGAGAAAAGTTGTGGAAGATTTAAAAACACAATTAGGAATACTTGCTTTGAAACGAGAATTATCACGAGATGTCAGCGTATTTTTTTCAGAAATTTCAAGAAAAACTCCAGGTCATAAATTGGGATATTCTTTCTATGATTCACTAATACGTTAAATGAAAGGTATCAATACTTGACTATTCTAGTGTTTAAAGGCATTCAAGATAATTGTTTTAGTGGTGATAGATGGACACAAAATTTTTCTTATATATCATACTTCTTCTTACACTCATAGCAGCATATGGAGAGGACAAACAGAAAAAAATTGTCATATACAATTTAATCATCAAAAATGAAAAAATGGCTATGTTAAAACAAGCAATCTCACAACAACAGTTGGATAAAATAAAAGCCATTCGCTTTATCAATAGGAAATATAGACTAGGCGTTTATTTTTCAAAATAAATATATGATAAACTTGTATGAAATCAAAAAGGCATGCACGTCATTCGTACATGCCTTTCTTAATGGCTGCTATATTGATAAATAAAAATTATCTCTATCATTTACCTATAATATACACAGTTGTTCGTTTTGCTAATGTACTGCAAGAAAAAAGCAGATTTCAAAAATTTTTAGCTTTTTTGAAGTCTTTTCCTTTTATTAAAATTATGAAAGTATACATTGACACTTAAGACACTTAATAACACCATTACACCTAACTTAATCAATGCACTAGTAGTATATTTCTATATATTAGGTAATCTAATTATCTCAACTCGAAATATAGAGGATGCACCCAGCTGATTATCTAATATTTTCTTCTATAGGCTATACAATACTTAGTCACTTTTCAAAATATTCTATTACATTAAGCAAAATCCTCGATTTAAAATTCTATCTCGTTCACTTTTCTCATCCTTTAATTTTTGCGTTTCTTTTTCAATATTCATAACTTTCATGTGATGATACTTATAATCTTGTATCCATAGACACGTTAATAGATACCAAATAAAAACATCTTTATCATTTTCAGAACCGTTCTCCATTAAATCATCTATTTCCTTATTTAATTGTTGTTTATCAATTATGTCTAATAATTTTGAACGACTTACTATCTCTTGTATGCTATCATCTTGTAATTTTGATTGACTAAATGAAGCCGTTACTTTAGAAAGCATTGGATATACAGAACACATTTGTTTCAGGTGAATATTTACAAAAATTTTATGTTGCCAGTGAACTTTTAACATAGCTCTATTCAATGTTTTTCGATGCTGAGATATATCCCATACGTAAAACACAATAGTAACAAAAATACATAGTATTAAAAAACTAGCATTGTTCATTTATCTTCCTCCAATTCTTTTTTATGAAATAACTTACTTTGAAGTTTTATAATCATCTCATCTTTTTTGTCAACGACACGCTCTAAACGGATAATTGCTCTCTCCTCAATAAAAATAATCACATCAAAATTTTTTCTTGCATGCCTTTGATGTAAAGTAAATCCAATAAATTCAAAAATAACAATTATTGCACATATACCAAATGGTACATTGGCATCTAAACTAGATTTTAAATGCTCTAACCAAGAAAAATAGTCCATATCTCACTTCCTTATCTACAAATTTTATCAACATGACACATCATGTACTATACATACTATATGCAAAGATAAAGAAATTTTCTATGTAGATAGACAAAAAGATGAAAAGACCTAACAAAAAAGTTCTCTAACCTACCATTTTAGGTTAGAGAACTTTTTTTATTAGCTTGCTTTTTCATTTGACTTGAACGTAATTGACCACATGCAGCTTCTATATCGTGTCCAAATTCTTTACGTACGACACAGTTAATACGATTTTTCTTTAAAACATCGTAAAAGGCAACTACTCGCTCTTTACTACTACGTTCATATTGGTCGTGCTCTCTTACTTTGTTATATGGAATTAAATTGACGTATGATAGATGTTTTTTGTCTTTTAATAAATCAACTAACTGTTGAGCCTGTTCAACAGAGTCGTTGACATGATCTAACATAATGTATTCAAACGTCACACGTCGATTTGTTTTACGAATGTATTCATCAATCGCACCCATGACAACTTCAATCGGATATTTACGATTAATACGCATAATTCTCGAACGTGTTTCATTATCTGGTGCGTGTAAAGATAAGGCGAGGTTCACTTGTAAACCATTATCTGCAAATTCTATAATTTTTGGAGCTAGTCCACTCGTAGAAACGGTAATATGTCTAGCACCTATCGCCAATCCTTTGTCAGAATTTACAACGGATAAAAATTTTATGACATTATCATAGTTATCAAAAGGTTCTCCTATTCCCATTACAACAATATGACTAACACGTTCGTCCTTACCTAAAGTATCTAATGTTTTTTGAACGTGCATCACTTGTGCAACAATTTCACCAGCAACTAAATCACGTTGTTTGGCAATGATACCACTGGCACAAAATGTACAGCCAATATTACAACCCACTTGCGTTGTGACACAAATAGATAAACCATATTCTTGAGGCATCAATACTGTTTCAATGAGTAAGCCATCTGCTAATTCAAATAGAAATTTACGTGTCCCATCAGTTGATTGTTGCTTAATTTTTTCATTTAAAACAGGAAAAGCAAATGTTTCTTCTAATAAATCAATTATATCTTTAGATAAATTTGTCATCTCTTGAAAAGAATTGACACGTTTTCGATATAACCAATCCCACACTTGATTGGCACGGAATTTTTTTTGTCCATTCTCAATAAACCACGCCTCTAAATCTGCTAATGGGTAACTATAAATCAGTGGTTTACTTTCTAATTCATATTTTGCTACTTTTTTATTAACCATATTTATCTCCTAATCAGTATCCTGTGCTTATTATAGCATACTCTCCTTTCGTTTATAAGATTTTCTCGTAGTAAATCAAGTAAAATCTCTGTAAAAATAAAAGAAAATAAACACTTCATAATATCAATTTTCCCTCGTTATTTAGATTTTAGCTCTATCGAGAATAAAGCAACTGTATTTTGATAATGTTTATACTAAAAGAAAAAGGCAGTGAATGACAAAGGCATTCACTGCCAAGTGATGTGCTCTTTACCAATACAATTGATAAAGAACTATTAATTCATATTCACTCTGTGCCACTCATTGATTACGTAAGCTAAAGCACCTAATTGATATGCACCTACACCACTTACTTCCGTACTATGAATAGTGCTACCACCTAATCCAGCAGTATAGATAGATACTAAATATGGCTTATTTTCTTCTACAATCGCACAAACATTCAAAGCTTCACGAACATATCCTGGTTTTTGATACACAGGTACTTTCACAAATGTCTTATAATACTCGTCTGGGAAAGAGTAGCCAAGATACATGATTAAATCACGATATTTCTCTCTATCATTCCACAAGTATTCTAATACTTGAATATAGTAATCTGTGGTTGTTTTATTATTCAAGTCGATTGTTTTAGTATCTGCTTTGGATTGCCCATACCGTCCAAACATGGCATACGCGGCTTCAATGCCTCCTACTCTATCTGCCAATGCGTAGGCGGGGGTATTCTCAGAATATTGTAAGGAATATTTTTGCATTTGTGGAATAGTCATAGCTCCGCCAAAAACTGAGACGTATGTATCATGCTCCCCTTTGTATTCATAGGTTGTTCCCGTAATATCAAATGCCTCATCTAAAGATAACCGCCCTGCTTCTACTTCATCAACTACTAACATATTTAATGGTAATTTATATGTACTACCAGCTGTCATCGGCTGTGTATCATTCATAGAAAAAGTTTCATTTGTGTCAATATCTTTATAAGAAAAAGCAATACTCTTATAATCAATACCAAACTCGTCTAAATAAGCTTTTACAGTATCTACTAAAGATAAATTGGGGTAGTCATAATACAAACCATACGCATCCATTTCTGCCAAATCGGCTTTCATCACATCTTGTTTTTCTTCCATTGATTTTTGTCGTTTTTTGACTGCTTTTTCCTCTATTTTCTCTACGGATTCTGATGATATTTCACTTTCTGTTTCTCTGATGGATTCTTGAGTTGTACTCTGCTGCGTATTTTCTACAAACATCACTTTTGGATTCGGCATGCAATAGAGTGCCAAACCAATAATAAATGTGACTAAAACACCTATAGCAATCCCTAATTTTGTTTTATCTTTCACGTCTATCCTCCATTATTGTCCACTTATTATAAGAGATTATTTGGAAAATAACAAGATACTTTACAAACAAAAATGACTAGTTTTTCACTAGTCATTTTATTCTTATGAAAGAGTCGTTTCAACACTAATTAAATCATGCTTTTGCAAGGCTTTAATAATATCCAATCGTAATGCCGATACCGTAATAAAACTTTCCTCAATATCTCGTGTCCAAATGAAAGCTTTCACCTCAACATACGTTGTACTCAACTCCGCCAGCGTCACTTTAGTATCTTCTTTATTCAGCACGAGATGATGACGAATAATTTGTTCTTTAATAATATCTATGACCTTATCTAAATCTTTATCCAATCGAATATAAAAGGAAATCGGATAGCTTGTTGTTGAATCCTTTTTGTCATTATTGATAACGACCGTTTCATTCATCACATAATTCGGAACAATCGCACGCTCATTCGTATACAATTTAATCACTGTATAATGTAAATTCATTTCTTCAATGACACCAGTAATATTTTTATCGGATAATCGTACTCTATCACCGATTTTGAAGGCATCTGATTGTATCAATAAAATACCTGCCAATAAGTTCCGAATCACATTTTGTAAAGCAAAACCTAATACTGCCACGACAAGTGCTGAGTTAGCTAGTAGAGATGTAATAAATCCTCTAAAATTTTCAAACTGACTTAAAATAAGAAAAAAGCCAAAAATCAATGCTCCTGTTTTACATAAATTTCCAATAAAACGTACAGATAAATTATTACGTTTGGCTAGAAGCCTATCCGAAATCGTACGTACGATGATATAAAATACAATGGCAAATAAAATCGTCCACACTTTAGTGTCTTTTAATAAATCTAGCATCTCCGTTTCCTTTCTAATAAAATATTCATTATTTATGAGAACATCTTGAATACACACCATTCATAAGTCTATGTCTAGTATTAGTCGGTGCATATCCATTATAGCCACTTCATACCCTACTCCTCTTAGTAGCCGATTTTTCTATTCTACTAACCCACTTTGAATGTACGCATCCACTAAGTTTTGTGTCGCCACAATAGAATCTATGTGTGTACGTTCATAGGAATGACTTGATTCAATCCCCGCTCCTAATAGAGCATGTTTCACATCTGCACCAGCACGCATTGCTGCGGAGGCATCACTCCCATAATATGGATAAATATCTAACTGAAATGGGATAGCATATTGATTCGCCAACGCTACTAAATGTTGACGAAATCCATAATGATATGGACCAGAACCATCTTTCACACAAATAGATACAGTATATTCATCTGTTTGTTGATCATCCCCCATTGCTCCCATATCCACAGCCAAATATTCTACTGTACGCTCATCAATAGATGAATTAGCACCGTATCCAATTTCTTCATTTGTTGAAAAATAGATATGTGTTGTATATGGTAGTACTATTTTTTCTAGTTGGTATTTTTCTAAAAGTGCCAGTAAAATAGCAGCACTCACTTTATCATCAAGGAATCGACTTTTGATAAATCCCGTATCGGTTAAGGTAGTTCTTGGGTCAAAGCTAACAAAATCTCCTACATTGATGCCTAATGCTTTTGTATCATCTGCTTTTTTGACTTTCTCATCTAAACGTACTTCCATATTATCTTGTGTACGTTCAATCGTACCTGCCTCACGATACACATGACAACTCGTTTGATGTAATAAAATTGTTCCTGTTACTTTCCCCCCCGTACTCGCAATATGTACTGTACAGTTTTCTCCCTCAATCATATTCCAAGGGAATCCACCGATTTTATCTAATTTTAATCGTCCATCTGGTTTAATCGCACGTACAATAGTACCTAAAGTATCCACATGTGCCGTCACTACTTTATGTTTAGTATCATCTTTACCCTGAACGGTTACTAAAACACCGCCTTTATTGGTACGTTTAGCTCTATATCCCATTTTTTCAGTCGTTTCTATCAAATACTCAATAACATCTTTTGTGAACCCTGTTGGAGATGCTATTGCCAACAATTCTTGTAAATAGTTTAATGTGTTCATCTTATTCTCCTTATTTTTGACTTTATTACATTTATTATATCAAAAAAACGCAATAAGCGTGACTTATTGCGTTTTTTTGATTTTCTTAATGTTGTTTTTTAAGCCATACAGCAACACCAATACAAAGTAGTCCAATGAACATTGTCCACAATGCCATTTGTTCTCCTGTTTTCACCAGTGTTTTATTTTTTGTTGTTTCTTTTGACAGTGTACTATTTGTTTTTATATTTGCATTTTCTTTAACAGTTGCTTTTTTCACATAGAACGTTCCCACTGCTTTACCATCACGAGAAACAATACTTAATTGATGTTTGCCTGTTGTTAATGTTGCTGTATACATATTTGATAATGTAACAATCGTACTACCACTTTTTACCGTATACATACTTTTATCTACCATTTTACCGTCAACCATAACAGATACGAATTTATTAAAATCAGCATTTGATGCCATTCTAAGTGTTTGTCCCGCTGAAATTGTTTGATTATTTCCATCAATTATCATATATTCTATTTCTGCATCTTTTGGTAGATGTGGTAATACTGGAGATTTTTTCAAGACAAGTGCTTTAATCGTTTCTTCTAATTTTTGCACATCATGATTAACATCATTTTGTTGTGTAATATTTTTTGTTTTATCAATATTTTTAATAAAATCTGTTAAAGCTTTTACGCTTTCTTCTGTATAGCTATCCAAATCTTTTGGTACTGTTGCTAGCACTTTATCTAATGCTGTGTAATCTGCTTTTTTCAATGTTAGTGCTTTTACTAAATCTTCTAACTGTTTCACGTATGCATCAACATCACTTTGTTGTGTGATATTTTTTGTTTTATCAACATTATTGATAAAATCTGTTAAAGCTTTTACACTTTCTTCTGTATAGCTATCCAAATCTTTTGGTACTGTCGCTACTACTTCATCTAATGCTGTGTAATCTGCTTTTTTCAATGTTAGTGCTTTTACTAAATCTTCTAATTGTTTCACGTATGCATCAACATCACTTTGTTGTGTGATATTTTTTGTTTTATCAATATCATTGATAAAATCTGTTAAAGCTTTTACACTTTCTTCTGTATAGCTATCCAAATCTTTTGGTACTGTTGCGACTACTTTATCTAATGCTGTGTAATCTGCTTTTTTCAATGTTAATGCTTTTACTAAATCTTCTAACTGTTCCACGTATGCATCAACATCACTTTGTTGTGTGATATTTTTTGTTTCATCAATATTATTAATAAAATTCGTTAGATTTTCAACTGTTTCTTCTGTATAGTTATCTAAATCTTGAGGTATTTTTGATATACCTTCAATTAATGCTGTATAATCTGCAGGTTTTAGTTCCAATGTATTTAACAATTCTTCTAATTGTTTAGCATATTCATTCACTTCTTCTTGTTGATCGTTTGTTTTTGTTCGATCAATCGAATTAATTAGTTTTGTTAATGCATCAACAACATTTGTGTTGTATATTGTCAAATCTTTTGGTACTCGTGCAAGTAATGCATCCACTTTTGCATAATCAGCATTCGGTTTTTTAGCAAACACATCTGCATTTTTTGTTGCAAAAGCTTGCATAAGTCTAAAGGCTAAATTTGGTTTATATTGTCTTGACGGTGTATCACACCATGTACAAACCATACTTCCGATAATATTCACGTTTGCACTTGGATCATCTGGATTATAAGTGGTACCTGCCACTTGTCTAAATGGTGCTTTTTGAACGCCATCTAATCCTTGTTGTAAGTTATACCAACCACTACCTGAATAATCACGACCCACCACATAATACCAAGCATCATTTGTATTTAGAATTTTATGTCCTTTTGCACTCAATGTTTTTGCAGAGGCAACATTATACCCATTCCAACCCGATGTCCAATAAGAAATAATAATATCTTTATCAAACGTTACCTCTTCACTATTGTTATAGTAAAATCCGTCATTAAACGCCATTGGTTGTAAATTTGCATCTTTAATAATCTGTGCCAGAGCGTTCACATATTCTCCGAATGTTTTATAAAGTCCTTTTGATTGTAATGCTTTAAATCCATTCGTGCCTTGTGTGTATAAGTCATTAGCAAATTCATCTGCCCCAAAATTAAAAATACGTACTTTTCCAGAAAAATAATTAGCATATTTTTTAACTAATTGTTTTGTAAAATCAACGGCTTCTGTATTCGTAATATCTAATGTTCTATCGGAACTTATACCATTATTTGTGTGGAACGGATTAGCAATCCCTAATTTTTCCATAGCAACTAAAATCGCATCCATATGTCCTGGGCTATTGACAGCTGGAATAATAGACACTTTCTTAGAAGCAGCATACGCCAATAACTCTGTCATTTCTGCTTGGGTTAAAGCATCCCCATTTCGATCATTATAATAAGATCTATTCCCTTCTTTTATCGCTTCTTTGACAGCATTACTTGGGTACGTTTTACTATTTGTTGTAATTTCCATGTCATCTAGAACGAATCTTAAACCATCATTACCTAATAAAACGTGTAAATCAGTAAAGCCTAATTCTTGTGCTTTATCGACAAGCTGTTTGAGTTGTTCTAATGAAAAATATTTACGCCCTGCATCAATCGAAAACACACGCATATAGTTCTCTTGATCGGAATACGCTTTCAAACTCGGTGAAATACCTACGAAAAGCACAACTACCATTAACCACTTTATCCATTTTTGTATCCATTTTCTCATACAAACCCCTCCAATATTGTGTTGTTGATTTTATTATAACAATATATAAATAAGAAAACTATATTTATGGGGATTTTTTCATGATACCGCTTTTATTTTTTCATATAATTAACTACACCCTATCATCCAATACTCATCAAATATTTAGACAAATCGTAGAATATTTTATACATTTTCTTAATTATCATGTTAAAAAACATCACACACCAAGATTGGTTGTGTGATGTTTTTTCTCTTTTTATTTTAATAATTCAATTACTTTTGCTAAAGCATCTTTGACACCTGCAGGATTTTTACCACCAGCTTGTGCCATATCTGGACGACCTCCACCGCCACCTGCCACAAGTGGAGCAATTTGTTTGATTAAATCTCCTGCTTTCACGCCTTTTTCATTGGCTTTTTTATTTGCGGCAACAAGCAAGTTCACTTTGTCATCTTGTACTGTAGCAACTACAAAGACATCTGAACTATCTTTTTCTTTCCATGTATCTGCTAGTCCTCTTAATGCATTCATATCTTTATTTGGTGTTTCCACTGCAATGATACGTAAATCATGGTAGACTTGTACATTATCAAATAAAGCATTTGATTCTTGCTTCAATAATTTTGCTTTTAATGATTCTAGTTCTGAACGCAATTCTTTTTGTTCTTGTAATAATTGTCCAACACGTGTTGGTACATCCATCACAGAAGATTTTACTGTTTTTGCTGTGTCAACAAGTGTACGTTCAAAGCTATTTAATAGTTCATATGCTTCTTGACTTGTAACAGCTTCAATACGTCTTGTTCCTGCACCGATACCTGATTCGGATACAATTTGGAATAAACCAATTTCTTGTGTGTTGCCTACATGAATACCACCACATAATTCAATCGAATAACCACCAATATTGACAACACGTACTACTTTACCATATTTTTCACCAAAGAGTGCCATTGCTCCCATTGATTTAGCTGTGTCAACATCTGTTTCAATCGTCACAACATCTAATGCTTCCCAAATTTTTTCGTTAACAATACGTTCCATTTGTTTTAGTTCTTCTGGTGTAACTTGTCCAAAGTGTGTAAAGTCAAATCGTAAATAAGTTGGAGAAACATAAGAACCTGCTTGATTAGCATGCGTGCCTAATACATCTTTTAAGGCTTTGTGCAATAAGTGTGTCGCTGTATGGTTGTTCGTGATTTTACGGCGACGTGCTTTATCAACAACTAATTTGTACTGTGTGCCAACGTGTAGTGGTAACACTACTTTAACACTATGCATTGGTTGTCCATTTGGTGCTTTTTTCACATTTTCAACAATCGCAACAACTTGTCCGTCCATTGTTTCCACAACACCCGTATCAGCAACTTGTCCTCCCATTTCAGCATAAAATGGTGTTGTTGAGAAGAACACATTTGCATATTGTTCAGCATCTACGTTATCCACTTGTTCGTTATGACAAACAATCGCATTTAATTCTCCTATTGCTTCATGTGTTTGATAACCAACAAACTCACTTGGCACATGAATTGATGTATATACTTCAGATTGAATAGCCATTGATTCTTCTTTTTGACGAGCCGCTCTAGCACGTTCACGTTGTTCGTTCATCGCAATGTCAAATTCTTCTGTATTCACTGTGAATTGATGTTCACTTGCATATTCTTGCGTTAATTCCAATGGGAAACCATATGTATCATATAATTTAAAGGCTTCTCGTCCAGATACAACCGTTTCTTTGTTCTCATCCATATTTTTGAAAATATGTTGTAATAATTCTAATCCACCATTAATTGTTTCGTGGAATTTTTCTTCTTCAGATCCGATTACTTTTTGAATAAAGGCTGTTTTTTCAACAATTTCTGGATAGAATGCACCCATAATTTCCGCAACAACTGGAACTAAGTCTTTCATAAAAGTGTGGTGAATACCTAATTTTTGTCCGTGCATAACAGAACGACGAATTAAACGACGTAAAATATAGCCGCGCCCTTCATTTGATGGCAATGCTCCATCTCCAATCGCAAAACTTACAGCACGAACATGGTCCGCAATCACTTTAAATGATGTGTCTGTCGTTTTATTATCACCATATTGAATAGAAGTTAATGTACCAATTTTGTCAATAATTGGTTTGAATAAGTCTGTTTCAAAATTTGTTGGTGTATCTTGTAAAACAGATGTTACACGTTCTAATCCCATACCCGTATCAATATTTTTACGTGGCAGTGGTTGATATGTATCATCTGGCATGTGGTTAAACTCAGAAAATACCAAGTTCCAAATTTCTAAATAACGTTCATTTTCACCACCAGGGTAGTTTTCTGGATCATCTTCAGGTATATCCAAATATTTTTCTCCACGGTCATAGAAAATTTCAGTACATGGTCCGCATGGCCCTGCACCAATATCCCAAAAATTATCTTCGAATGGTACTAAATGTGAACCATCAAAATTTGGTTGTTTTTTCCAAATATTTGGTGTTTCTGTATCTTCTGGATAATATGTTGCGTATAATTTTTCAGGTTCAAAACCTAACCATTTTTCATCTGTTAAAAATTCCCACGCCCATGAAATAGCCTCTTCCTTGAAATATTCTCCAATAGACCAATTCCCTAACATTTCAAATAGTGTGTGGTGACGTGCTGTTACCCCTACATTTTCAATATCATTTGTACGAATACATTTTTGTGCATTTGCCAAACGTGGTGTGTTTGGTACTTCTGTTCCGTCAAAATATTTTTTTAACGGTGCCACACCTGCGTTAATCCATAATAATGTTGGATCATTGACTGGGATTAAAGACGCACTTGGAATAATCTCATGTTGTTTTGATGCAAAAAAGTCTAAATATTTTTGACGTATTTCTTTACTTGTTAAAACCATTTTTTCCTCCTAAATTAAATAAAGTGCACCTTGCATGTAGGGGCACTTCCGCACGGTTCCACCCTACTTGCAATGCACACTTTCGTTCATTACATCTCTTCATGCCGATAACGTTGGCAAACGGTCATATTTCTATAACATCTTTATCTCGGGTAGCATTGTATCCGTGCTTTCTTTCACCACTCAAAAGCTCTCTAAATTGTCTACAACATGTCCCTCAACTTACCGCTTGAGTATAAAAGATTTCTTTGCTTTCGTCAATAGAAAATAGTTTTTTAACACATGAATAATGGATTTTTTTCAAAGACGTAGACTATAAAAAATACCCTAAGCATGAGAAATTCTCCGCTCGTGAAAATTATCATAAAAAACCAACAACTTCATCAACTGGTTGTCATATTTATAGCTATACCATCTATTTTCTATTTTAAAAATAGTGTGTTTTAAAAAGTAATTCTTTTTTGAAAGATATTGATTTTAATCTTTTTTTAATTTATTATTAAATATAGCAAATATGCATTAGCACTAACTACACACAATATTCAAAATTTTAGTGTAATTTTAAAGATGAAAACAAGAGCTCTAGTACTAGCAGATTTGTTAACAAATACGGAATTTCTAAAGTTAGTGATAGAATAGGTAATTATACTTCTACCTCATATACATTGGTAAGAGATAGAGCTGTGAATAGTAAAGCAGGACACATGGAGGCAGTTTTTGGAAACTATATGACAAATACGAAAATAGAGTAGGTCCTTTTGACAGAAATGGCATTGGCTAAACCTCTAATCCCGACAAGAAAGGAAACAAAGATGATTGAAATAGGCACGTATCGTGTACAGCTTGATGATGACTCTTGTTGTCTTTTTGATGAAAAACAACATCACTACACGATTATCAATAAACAACTTCCCAAGATTTATGCTACTATTAAAAAAAATCAAGGTGTAGAGATACAACTATACACTCAAGCAACATTAAACATAAAACAAAATGTGATATATCTCATATTTGACCCTGATATTTATAGTACACCGAGAATAGAAAAACCAAAAATACATACCTTTTGCGAACACGACGATTTTCGTTATACCGACTATTTACATGTCGTATTAGGAAAACACACACTTGTGACAAGCAAAGACGAAACAGTCGTGTATGCCATTTTAACAAAACACGAAGAAGAAAAAATCATTGTCAATCATGCACAGTTGACATACGTGGTGTCTGACAATTATCTATTGATAAAATAAAGGAGATTACATGAAAGAAAGATTGTCTTGTTTTGGATACACATTTATTATTTCAAATACATCTACATATACGTATGATGAAAAAAAACAAATGCTCGTTTTTTTCGATGAAAAAGAACCACATATTTGCCTTGTGATTGCTTACCACGCTGATACAGACGCATTGGACATCAAGGGAAATTATATGGCTTGTGATATAAAAGGAAAAGACATATACATTCGAGCAAAATGGGAAGCATGAAAGGAGATTAGATGAATACTTATACAGAATGCCAAGCTTTTGGGTATACTCTAAGATTTGACGACACACTCAATTATATTTTTGATAAAGAAAAACAAAGCATGGTTATCACGGATAAAAACATGACAGAAGCATGCTTTATATTAAAGTATAACACTGATACACAAACCCTTATAACCCAGCCAATATGGAATATGCATTATACAATACAAGGGCATACGATACATTTTTATGGTTATTCTGAAGAACATTTCTTTGTATAGTACCATCTATATAGACATATTAACAATACATACTGTAAAAAGTGGCTGACCCAAAAGTTAACCTATAGGGAAACCGGAGACAATCGAATGTCGATTATCTCCGGTTTATTATGGTTCTGCGTTAAATCGTATTGGTAGAGAGTAATAAATAACACTAAGAGAATTGAAAACACATTACGAGGTAATCCAAAATACTCAGAGTCATTTATATATTGGTGATTTTTATCCTCCAACAACATTTATTAAAAATCTCATAATTGAATATATTTGATAAGTTATATTATATACCAAAATGAACTCTAATAAATATATCAAGTACAGTTCATTTATATATATCAAATTTCTTATTTACCAGTACAATTATCTTGAATTTGCTGTATCCCTAAAATAGCACTTCCAGCAGCAATTAAACTATTTCCAAATCTTTGTATATTTTCTTGAGAGAAACCTGTTCTTGCTATTGCCATAATAGCGGTAGCTGCTGCTTGAATACCTCCTGCTGCTGCAATGAAATTTTTTAATTTAATCAATAGCCCAACACCTAAAGCAGTTGAACCTACAATAACAATAATCGCACCTACACATTTTGTAACACCCCAAATATCACCAAAAAAATCTCTAGAGCGATTATCAAAAGAATATTTGTTATATTGATTTTTGATATTAAAATCTATACCATATTTAGAAAAATGTTTTTGTATAGCATCCATATTTTTACTATCTATAAGTTTTTGGTCTAATTTTTCAACAGCTTCAAATAACAAATTTATTTTTTCATTACTTAAATTTTCAATTCCATTTTTCTTAAGTTCACTTATATTATTATTTATGCTATAATCAGCATATACTTTTAAAGGACTTATTGATAAAACAGAAAACAAACTAACTAACAAAATGAATTTACCTATAAATTTTTTTGACATACTAATTCCTTCTTTCAATTTTTTGTTAAGGAGATTCAAATGAAAAAAACAATATTACTTCTATCACTTACAATTTTCACAATATATTTCACTATACGTGGAATTGATAATGTTGCAAAAATATATTTACTATCGCTGATTTTATTAGGGCTTGCTCACACAACTAAAATCAAATATATTTTTGTCTTTTTTTGCATTATTACTTTCACGACACTCTTACTAACTATACAACTATTACTAAGGAATTAATTTTTTACATTATTACCAATCCATTCTTTCTTTATTGTCATGACAACTTCCTTTTACACCTTTTTTTAACAAAAGTCAAGATATTTTTCTTAAAATTATTTAAAACGAATCATTTTTATAATAATAGATTTTTATCTTTCACGACACGATTTGACGAAGAACTTAAAATAACCCCAGAGAGAATCTGTCGATTCTCTCTGGGGTTTCATATACTCGTTTGATTATAAATAAACACGTCTATTTTTATCTTCTTGGTACAGTTTTTCAACACGTTGGACAGCACCTGCTTCCACTTTACTTAATGCATTAGCAACCGTTTGTTTTGCTTCGGCATATTTGTATTGGTGTTGGTATAAATTGATTGCTGTGTTAATAGCTTTTTCAATTGCGGCATGTTCCATACGATAACGGTTAGCATATTGAATGAGTTGTTCTGTTAAAACGGCATTGTCAATAATATTTTCAGTTGCTTCGTCAAGTTGCTCGACATCTTCTGTACATAGAGCAACATGTTCATCAATTTCTTTCATATTGATTTTAATGCGATTTAATTTTTCAGATAATGTTTCAATACGTTTCGTTGTAGCGAAGAATAAGTCTAAGTATGTTTTGGACAATCCTGGTAAATATTGTTTTTCTAACGCACGTTTCATATTGCGTAAATCGACTTCAAACATATCTAACTGTTCACGTACATAACGTTCACGTTGACGCAAATCACCTAATTCTTTCATCAACGTTGCTTGTTCATTGTCAATTCGTGATAATGTTTCAGCCAGTTCAATAAAATATTCTTTTACTGTTGAAAAGACAATATCATGATTTTCCAATAAAGATTGATAATGTTCTAAAGCCTCTGCCTCTTTGTCTAATTGGGCTTTATATTCTGCCACACGTTCTTCTTCATTATCCGTTAATTCATAGTTTTGTGAAATACGGTCAATTTCCAATGTCACATAACGATTACTTTCAGAAATTTGTTTTAAGTGCGCATTTAAACGTACAGACGCTTTTTGAATGTACTCTTTTGCGTCAATTTCCTGTTCCATTACATTGTATAAACGTTCAATTTCTTTTTCAATATCTTGTTTTTTCTCTTTTGCAATACCGATATTTAAAGCTGTCACATCTTCTCTTGCTGAATCTATCAGATTCTCTAATGTTTCAATCGCTTTGTTTAAATCAATATCTTTAAATTTAAATTGTTGTTCTACTAAGCGTGCATGACCTTGCTTAATATCATCAAGTTGTTCTTTAAAATCTACGTCTACTAAATTGTAGAAGGCAGGTATCATTGGTAGAATTTCTTCTAAAGCAATGGTTTGTTTTTCTGCTTGCTTTAATACATCACGTGCCTCGATATAGTCCGCTTCTTCCATTAGAGTATCAAATTGTTGGAAAGATGCTTCAATATTGGACAAGCGCTCATCAATGGTTTCAAAAGCTTCTTTAAATTTCACACTATCTTTTAGCGCATTATTACGCAATGTTTTATAGTGTTCGCTAACCGCTTCAATTTCTTCGTGATTTTCTTTTTCACTGTCCACTAAACGTTGTAAAGCTTCATCAATCTGAAACACATTTTTTTCTGCTTCATCAATCATTTCTCTGGCTTCATCAATCGCTCGACGAGATTTGAAAAATCTTAATTGATCGGCATATTGTTCTGCATCAGATAATCTTGTTTCAATATTTGGCAATACTTCTTTTACTTGTTCATCCCAACGTGCTTGCCAACTTTCAGACAAGCGTTTTGTTTGCCCACTTAAATGCATATTTTTTAATTTAATAATGATGTCATCTATTGGGATATCGAAAATAGCAACTTTTTGTTCATCTAATGCTGAAACAGCTTGAACTTGTTTGCCTTTCATAAAAAGTGCTACTCCATAACTTCCTAGTACAATCACGATTAGCACCAAAAATAATATCACAATACCCATATCAGTTCCTCCAACAATAATTCTATCTATATAATATAAAATTCTCACATATCCTAATTAGTATAACATTTTGTCACTATATAAAACAATAGAAAACATAACAAATAGGTAACAAAATGATAACTTTTACAAGGTAAACAATGTCGTTGGTTCGTCTGGATCTGTATCACGAATGACAAAATCGTGATTGACAGCATGTCCTTTTTCTTTTAACACATGAGAAAAAGTTTCATTTGCCAATGTTTTTATATTATTTTCTTTACTCAAATGCCCTAAATAAATCTGTTTTGTATGGTACCCCAACATATCTGAAACAGCCAACGCCCCGTCTTCATTGGATAAATGCCCTTTATCACTTAAAATACGTTGTTTTGTTGACCATGGATAACTTCCTGCTCGTAATAAATCAACATCGTGGTTGCTCTCCATTAAATACGCTGTGGCATTCGTTAAAGCATCTCTTAAATATTGGCTAACATATCCTGTGTCGGTTAGCATGACAAAATTTTTGTGGTCTTTTTCAAAAGCATAAAACTGAGGAGCAATCGCATCGTGAGATACACCATAACTGATAATATCGACATCTCCCAATGTCATGCGTGTCCCCATTTTAAAAATATGTTTTTGCGACACGTCAATCTTACCAACCAATCTATCTAATTCTGTCCATGTTTTTTCATTGGCATAAATATCCATACCATATTTTCTAGCTAGAACACCTACACCGTGAATATGATCTTTATGTTCATGAGTCACAAAAATACAATCAACATCTGCAATATTGCGATTGATACGTTGTAATAGTTGTTCGATTTTTTTTCCACTTAAGCCTGCATCTACTAAGATTTTCTTTTTTGGTGTTTCAATATAGGTCACATTCCCTGAACTACCACTTGCTAACATACTGATTTTCATTGTAAAATCGTCCACTATATGACCTCTTTCATTTGTTACTTTCTATATTATTTGTTAATGGCACATTTGTGAGCGCATCAACACGCAAAACACTACGTGTCCCATCAGATAGTTTCACATCTAAAAACCACACAGGTGTATAAATAAACATATCCTCAACAGGTGTGTTTCGTTGATAAACTAATGTCATCAATTCAATAACACTTCCTTCAGGCAATAACGCACTCGCATATAAACTTGTTAGAGCATCTTTTTCACTAAATAAAATACGACTTTCATCTTCTACTGTAAATTGACCTGTATACGTTTGTGTATACCCTGTTATATGATTGCCATTCAACACAAACACAACTCTAGCATTATCATCTACAATAGGCATGTCATCAATAAATTGTACACACACAATTTCTTGTCGAACAGCGGAATAATATAAAGGTTTATATTTATCGCCATTGTAAACCAACAATTCATTATGCAATATATTATTCACTTGTTCTTGGTCTTGCTTAGTTAATTGTCCATTTTCTAAAGTTAGTGAAATAGGTGTATGAAAGACGACATTCACTTTTCTTTTTTCAATATCATACGTTACCGTTTGTTGTTTAATAGTTTGCTCGACAACCGATAGGTCTTCACCTTGTCTTAAACTACTAATGTAAGGTACTCTTTTTTCGGTGTATTCTTGCTCGAGCATATCCGCTATATGTTTATCCAATTTAACGTTTTTACTTTTTAATTCGGACAGAACATTGAATGCCACGGCATCTGTTCGATAAAAGACTGTTTTATCAAGAAACAATTTCAAAAGAAATATATCTAATAATAAAAATGTGATAATAAAAATGAATTGTACTTGCTTAAAATTCATATATCCACCTCACTCTGCCAAGTAATCGACAAGTCGTTTGGCTGTGTCATTCACAAAAACATACCATTCCGGTACAAGCGTAATGACTTTTGTCTTACTTGGTTGTATCGTGTAAAAAATACCTACACCATCAATATCTGCCATACTTTTATCTTGTTGTTCAAATGCTTCTTGCATATCTTGAAACGACATCATCGCAATATCTTTTCGTTTCATGGATAATTCTGTTTGTAAAATATACGACGATGACATGGTTGTAATAATACCGTCTTGTCTTACTTTTAACCGTGTTGTAGAAAAATTCTCTACCGTATCCATAATGGGTAATTTAGCGACATATCTTCTAAAATGCAATGTTTCACCATTTTGCCCTGCAAACAATACTCTTTTTGGCCATTTTTCAAAATAATCTAGTTGTGTCGCAATGGTTTGTAAATATTGTGGCGTTGAAAAGGTTCGATACTGAGTAGACAAGACCAATCCTGTATCTTTACCTATCGTTAAATCAAATTGATTATTCACGTATCTATACGCCGTGGATGTTGATTCATTTTTTAAATTAATTGTTGAACCAAATAAAGTTTTTATATACTGTGTTGGGTTGATTTGTTCTAATAAATACATACGTTGTTTGAAAATTTCATTATGCGATAACACATAATAGTACGTATCTTTTCCTTGTACAGCTTCCACATCAAAAAAACTTGGTCGATACTTTTGTTCAAGACTGTAAAAAGTATCATAATTCATTGGTTTTTCAAGTGAAAAACTATACACATGCTTTGTTTTATCATTCACTGCATAAAGTGTATTGCTATCTGAAAAAACAAACACAAATCGTGTAAATGTTTCTTCTATTTTATCGCCACTATCTATATTACATAAATATTTTGCAATTTGAAAAGTCATTGGTGCAGGAAAAATATATTGTGCACTTTTTTGAGATAAAAATGCTAAATAATCTGCCGAAGATAATACTCTATCACTTGAAAAAGTCATCTTTTGATGATCTAACAAATTTACAAAAGCATCTATACTCTCTTCTTCATACGTCAGTTGTAATGTGTCATTGTGATACATAAGCATTTGATTAGGTTTGAAGAACGCACCAATTTGTTTATCATTTTTTGCGACTGTTACAATCGTTGTGGTATCCACCTTATCTTGTTTTGGTTTAAACATAACCCAGTATGTACACACTAAACTTATCGCCACTAAAACAGCTAAAATGACTGTATAAAATCGTGAAACTTTCATCACCATTCCTCCTCATCGCCATAGAACGTTACTTTTGGTAATGAAATAAAAAATGTTGACCCTTTATTTTCTTGACTGGTTACCCACACATTCCCACCATGAAGTGTAATTACTTCTTTAGAAATAGCCAACCCTAGTCCCGTTCCGCCTTGTGCTCTTGAACGAGCTTTATCAACGCGATAAAAACGTTTAAAAATATGCGGCAATGCTTTACGTGAAATACCTAAACCTTGGTCTGTGACACTCACAACAATATTGTCATCTGTTTCTACTAAACGGCATGTAATAGTTCCTCCGTCTGGAGAATATTTAATCGCATTGTCCATAATATTGTCGATAACTTGTGTTAACTTATCTTGATCTGCCTCAACCCATAACGTATGGTTTTTTACTTCTCGTACAATTTTATGAGATTTATGTGCATAGTCTTCTGTTGATAAGAGCATATCAAATCTATCTAAAATACGATTTAACAATTTTGTTACATCAATCATTTCAAGCTCTAGTTTTTGAATACCTGCATCCATTTTTGACAAGTTTAATAAATCTGCAACCATACGAATCATACGATTTGCTTCAAACTGAATAACTTCTAAAAAGTTTGGTGCCAGTACATCATCTTTCCACGTCCCATCAATTAACGCTTCTGTATAACTACGAATACTTGTTAGTGGTGTTCTTAATTCATGTGATACATTCGACACAAACTCTTTACGCTCACGATCAATTTTTTCTTGTTCTGTAATATCTGACAGCACACATACCAATCCACTAATAAAACCCGATTCCCTTTGAATAACAGAAAATTCACCACGAATAATCGTTTCTTCTCCCTCACTAACAGACGACAAAATCAATTCATCTTGCGTTTGTAATAATTGTCTATATGTATATTTTTGACGAATACCAAATACATCCATAATAGACGCATTAATAACATCTTCTTCATTAGTATCTAATAGACGTAAAGCTGCTTCGTTGATAATCACAACATTCCCACGTCTATCTGTGGCAACCACACCATCACTCATGTGTTTTAACACACTATCTAAACGTTGACGCTCCGCTTCGATAGACGCATTTGCCTCTTTAATCCGAATAGCTAGGTTATTTATTGAATTTGCCAATGTCCCTAATTCATCGTTTCCATATACTGTAACATCGCCAGAGTCGTATTCTCCCTCAGCAATTTTTTCAGTTTTATTTTTAATTTCTGATACGGGTTTTGCAATTCCTCTGCTAGAAATGACAAAAGCAATAGCCACTGTCGCAAATAATGCAATGACCATAACGTTTAAAAATAAAGATGAAATCTCTTGTAGTTGCACATACACACTAGAAATATTAGCGTCTACAACGACAACACCCATTAACGTTCTATCTTGTGACATCACAGGCATAATAACACGTAAAATGGTTTGATTCCCTTCAGAAGATGAATATTGATATTTTTTAGAGGCACCTGTTAGTAGTACTTCTTTCACATCAGGTTCTTCGGTCAATTTCCCGACAACATCACGATTCACTTGACTGGCTACATCAACCACTTCATTATGTTTATCAACAATTTGAATATTTAAAATATTTTGCCCTTGTGTTGCTTGAAATAATTCGGAACTTTTTTCAATACGTTTTTCTTTGTTTATTTCTTGCAAAACAGCAGTAGCGCTATTGGCTAAGAAATTCGTCTGTCCTGTTACTTGCGTTTCAAAGTTTTGAATTAACTGTGTTTCTAATTGTCGTGTAAAAAAGACACCTACTAATTGAAACGATACTAAAAATAACAATCCAAAAATAGCTGGTACTTTAAAATGGATGGAACGAAAATTTAAATTTAATAAAAATTTTCTAAACATATCTCTATCCTATTCTTGTTCACTACTTTTCACAAAATAGCCAACACCACGACGTGTCATTAACCAAGTTGGATGACTTGGAACATCCTCAATTTTTTCACGCAAACGACGAACGGTCACATCGACTGTACGCACATCTCCAAAATAGTCATATCCCCAAACGGTTTGTAATAAATCTTCTCGAGTCATGACTTGATTTAAGTGTTTTGCTAAGTAGTGTAATAACTCAAACTCTCGATGTGTTAATTCAATTTCCTCTCCACGTTTAGATACGATATATGCATCTTCATGAATGATTAAATCTCCCAATACAATTTCATTAGCAGGAGATGTTTCTTCCACAACAGCTTTAGTTGCTTTTCTTCTTAAATTCGCTTTTACTCTCGCTACAAGTTCGCGATTTGAAAAAGGTTTTGTCACATAATCATCTGCACCTAATTCTAATCCCAATACTTTATCAATCTCTGAATCTTTAGCTGTTACCATAATAATTGGCATATCATGCGTTTGACGTACCGTACGACAAACTTCTAAACCATCAATTTTTGGTAACATTAAGTCTAGTAGCATCAAG
Organism: Carnobacteriaceae bacterium zg-84; assembly: GCA_013874835.1. Taxonomy (NCBI): domain Bacteria; kingdom Bacillati; phylum Bacillota; class Bacilli; order Lactobacillales; family Carnobacteriaceae; species Carnobacteriaceae bacterium zg-84. The sequence goes on from CP059430.1 coordinate 1,723,411, forward strand.
TCAGGAGATATTTTTTTTACCATTTCAATCGCTTCTTCTCCGTCAAAAGCTACATAAACATCATAACCTTCTTTTACTAAATTAAATTTCACAATTTCTGCAATTGATTTTTCATCATCTACTACTAAAATTTTTTTCATCGTTAATCTCCTTATATTTCGTCTATATGCCTTTTTAGATACACTAAGACCATTCTATAATAAGTATACCAATACACTTACAAAAACTCAATAAATAGGAGGGGATAATACATTGAGTTTACACATAAAAATAGCGAATGACTATTGTCATTCACTATTTTTCTAAATAGATATTGTTCCCTCTTTTTCAAATGAATTTATAATAAATTGCTTTTCATCAAATGGTACTTTTTCACTGCCTATTAACTGATATGTTTCATGTCCTTTTCCAGCAAAGACGACAATATCTCCTTTTTTGCTTAATGAAGCCGCAAGTTCAATAGCTTTTTGTCTATCAATTTCTTCATACACAATACAATTTGTGTCTGTAAAGGATTGTTTAATATCATCAATAATATGTTGAGGATTTTCATGTCCTGGATTATCCGATGTAATAATCGCAATATCTGCATATTTAGACACAACATCCCCTAATTCTTTTCGTCTAATTTGTGAACGATCTCCAACAGAACCAAATAAAATAATCAATCGTTCATAGTTATAATGGTTTAATGTCAAAATAACATTTTCTAAACTAAATCCATTATGGGCATAATCCAATACAGCTAATACTTGCTTATGATTTGGAATGAGTTCCATACGTCCTGCTACTGTTGTTTGGTTCAATAAAGAAATAACCTTTTGTTCATCTTGATTCAAAATATCTGCAACAGCTAAAACAACTAAAGCATTATACACATTAAATTTTCCTGGCACAGGTAGTAAAACAGATTTCGTTACATGTTGTTTGTGATAAGCAAAAGACATGCCCACTTGACGTTTATCAAATAAATACTGTAATTCTGTCGCTTGATAATCACTCTTGTTATCCAATCCATACGTATACACTTTTTGGTTTTGTTTGATAAAGTGATTAACATACCTATCATCATGATTGACAATTGCTATTTTTGTTAAATCAAACAAATGTGTTTTCCAGTGCAAATAGTTTTCAAAAGTCGGATGCTCTAAATCTCCAATATGGTCATAGGCCATATTGGTAAAAATAGCTATATCAAAATCAATATGCTCGACACGGCTCATCATCAACCCTTGGGAAGACACTTCCATAAAACAGGTTGTAATCCCTTGTTGGAGCATTTGATGCATCACTTTATGTAATTCATAACTTTCTGGTGTTGTATTGGCCGTTTGTAAATATGTATCTCCATAATAAATACCGTTCGTTCCGATAACTCCAGTCTTTAAGCCTACATCCTTCAAAATTTTATAAAGTAATGTTGTTATCGTTGTTTTTCCTTTTGTTCCCGTAATGCCTACTACTGTCATTTTCTTAGACGGTTCTTCAAAAAACAAAGAGGATACTTTACTTAATATATATCGACTATCTTCAACAAGAATCAGTAGTGCATCTTCAGGCACTTGTACACGTGTTTGTCCAACAAATACCCGACATCCTTTTTTGTACGCTTGGGGTATAAATGTCGTACCATCACTCGTTCTACCTTTTAATGCAAAAAATATTGTCTTTTCTTTAACTGTTTTCGTATTATAACTTAAATCCTCTATCGCCGTTTCTAATAGACTTACATTCCCAATATATTCAATGACCGGTATATCTACAAACATCTGACTGACTTTCATTTTTTAGCCCTCTTCCTTCTTCACGTAGATTTACTATATCACATTTTTTATTCTTTTGGTATGATAGTATGTAAGAATAGACAGAAGAAAGGAAATGAATAATGTACGATGTAATTGTCATTGGTGGTGGTTCAAGCGGATTAATGGCTTGTGTTTCTGCTGCAAAGACGGGTGCCAAAGTTTTACTCCTAGAAAAAAATGCTTCTTTAGGACAGAAACTTTTATTAACAGGTGGAGGACGTTGTAACATTACAAACAATCGCCCTGCTGAAGAAATTGTAGCACATATCCCAGGAAACGGACGTTTTTTATATAGTGCTTTTTCTCAATTTGATAATTATGACATTATTAAATTTTTTAAGGAAAATGGCGTGACCTTAAAAGAAGAAGATCACGGTAGAATGTTTCCAACAACTGATAAAGCAAGAACTATTTTAGATACTTTTATTTCTTTGATTAAACAACATGGCATACATGTACAAACAAAAAATACTGTTTCTAATCTCTTATTTGACGAAAATAAAGTATGTGGCGTTCATCTGGAAGACGGAACAACTATTCATGCTAAAAGCGTTATTATTGCTACTGGGGGGAAATCTATCCCAAAAACAGGTTCAACAGGCGACGGCTTTAAATGGGCAGAACAAGCAGGACATACGATTGTTCCTTTATTCCCAACTGAAGTCCCTCTCACATCAAGTGAGCATTTTATTCAACAAAAAACATTACAAGGTTTATCTTTAAGAAATATTTCATTGAGTGTACTAAACCAAAAACAAAAACCAATTATTTCTCATCAAATGGATATGATTTTTACGCACTTTGGTATTTCGGGTCCTGCTGTACTAAGATGTTCCAGCTTTGTATACAAAGAACAAAAAAAACAAAAGAAAAATGACATACACATGCACTTAGATTGTCTACCAGATATATCTATCGGGCAGCTTGAACAGGACTTTATGAAACACCAAAAAGAACAAAGTAAAAAAGAAATCAAAACCATTTTAAAACAATACATTCCTGAACGTTTGGCTCTTTTTTACTTAAATCAAGCCAATCTTATACCTGAAACGCCATTACAAACATTATCTCATCAAGACATAAAACATATTTGTCATCTACTAAAACATTTCACTTTTACGGTTAATGGCTCTTTACCCCTTGAAAAAAGTTTTGTCACTGGCGGAGGTGTAAACACAAAAGAAATCAATCCTAAAACAATGATGTCTAAATTAAAAGAAGGCCTATACTTTTGTGGAGAAGTACTTGATATTTACGGTTACACCGGTGGATACAATATTACATCTGCTTTTGTCACAGGTTATTTAAGTGGCTTTCATGCCGGACAACAAAAATAAGCTCTTCATCAAATCGCATTAGTAAATTCCCTCTATCAACATGATTTATGATAAACTCAAAGAGCCGACCACGCGGTCGGCTCTTTTCATATCGCTATAAAAAATAAGAGCAGTTAGAAACTAACTACTCTTACGGTTATAATAGGGGTCTAAATCAAAAGGGGATAAGATTTAGAACAAACAAGTATAGTTAGAAAAAATTCATTATCATTCAGCAATAGAACAAAAGGGGAGAATTCTATGCAATGATAAATGACTTTTATCAAACTATGACACATAAGCATAAAATGATTGAAAAAGGGGGAACAATCATTTTATACCCAATCAAAGGACGTAATCCTTTGACTTGATAAATTATAGCACATTATTTTTTATTTGTCTTTAAAAAAAATAAAATTTTTATAATTTTTTATAAGAAAATTATTTTTTCTTAATGTTCTATTATTTTAAGCTCTCTACGATTAAAAATCTTATGTTTCAGAAGAAACAATCCCATTTATTATGTCTTTTACGCTAACTTTTTGTTATATTACATTAAAAAATAAAAAATATAAATAATCCTTTTTTAATAAGCGTTTTTATTTGTTTCAATACGTAAAAAATATACATTTTATACAATTAAAAAATACTCACTCGCTCACCACTATAAAAGAAATATCTGTCATTATACGATGCATTTTCAATAGTACAAATAGAAATATAGCCATTATCATCATTTTATGAGCATAACCATATTTTTCAAATAAACTAGCACACATATTAGATATAGTAGAAAATAATCATACATGCTTTTATCAAAATCATTCCGTAGATTTCCTAACATACTATTTAAAAAATAAAAAAGTACTAAATAACTAATAAATGCCTTTCATTATCTAAATCTCTCCACCCACACGATTTGACACAGAAAATAAAAAGAACCACTAAAGAAATCTTTAGTGGTCTTTTTCAACTATTTTACACGAATGAAAACTGGACCTGAACCAACATAAGCTGTATTTACAACTGTTGTATTTCCATTCCATCCACCATGAACAGCCTTACCATTTCCAATATAAACAGCAATATGTGCTAAGCCCATACCACCATTTGCGTAATAAATCAAATCTCCTGGTTGAGCTTCAGCTGCTGAAACAACTGTTCCCAATGACATATAACCAATTGGCCAACCATGATAATTGATACCTGCTGCTCTTAATGCATTCGTTGCTAATCTTGTACAATCTTGCATCACACCTAATTGTGCCAAGGCTGCTGCTGCAATAGCTTGACCTTTAGCACTTGATGTTGCACCAATGGATACATCTGCTTGTGATGTAATCGATTGTTGAGATGATGTCGCTGTCGCAATACCTTGCCCCACTTGTTGTGCTGCCAAAGCATTACGTGTTTGTTGCTCTTTTGCTTGTTGTTCTTGTGCTGCTTTTAATTTCGCAATACGTTCTGCTTCTGCTTTTTTAGCTGCTTCTGCTTGACGAATTGCTTCGTCACGTTTTGCTTCTAAATCTTTTTTATCTTTCTCAGCACTTGCTTTTTCAATGGCAATCGAAGAAACGTATACTTCACGTTCTGCTTTTTTTACAGATAATTCATTTTGTAAGTCACTTAACTCTTTTGCATTTTGAGATTGTTCTACTAATTTTTTCTCAACTTCTACTTTTTTATTTTCAACACTTTCTTTATCACGTACTTGTTGTTCACGCATTTCCGCTCCAGATGTTACTAATGCAGAAATAGCATTGAAACGCTCGATAGCATCTACAATAGAACGAGAACTTAAAATAACCCCTAGATAGTTTTCTAATGTATTTTCTGTTTGCTCTGCACGTGCTTGTGTTTGTAATTTAACCGTGCGTTTAGCAATAATTTCTTCTAAAGTTTTAATATCTTCTGTTAATGTTGTTAACGTTTTTTGCGTTTGTGTCATTGCTTCTTGTAATTGAGCAGATTTTTCTTCTGCTTCAGTAATTTGTGCCGACACATTTGCCAATTCTTTTTCAGCTTCACTTAACTTATTTGTTAAATTCTCAACTTGATTTTTTGCTTTCTCAATTTGACTATTTACATCTTCGGCATAAGCCATATAAGGTGTTACAACTGATGTTACAGTTAATGATGCAACAGCCAATACTGTCAATAATTTCTTATTCAAGTCTATTCCTCGCTTCGTGAGTATGACAAAATCATACATATATTGTTACGTTATACATTTTAACACAATATATACTGAATACATGCCTTTTTACGAAATTGTTTTCACTTTGTAATATAAATGTAACAAAAGATACTAATCGAGTAATCCTACTCGTTTAAAAATAGTATCTACTTGTTTTAAATGGTAATGATAGTCGAAAGCATCGTCTAAATCTTCTTTCGTTAAGACAGCCATAATTTCTGACTGAGCTTCTAAAATCGGTCTAAAAGCTGTTTGATTATCCCATGCTTTTGCTGTACAAGGCTGAACCAAATCATATGCTTGTTCACGACTCATCCCTTTATCAATCAGTTTCAGTAAAACACGTTGTGAATAAATAAGACCAAATGTTGCATCCATATTACGTTTCATATTTTCAGGAAATACCGTTAAATTTTTTACAATATTTGCAAAACGATTTAACATATAATTTAACAGTGATGTACTATCTGGTAATATAATACGTTCTGCTGAGGAATGTGAAATATCACGTTCATGCCACAAAGCAACATTTTCATAAGCTGTTACCATATGCCCACGAATAACACGAGCAATACCACACATATTTTCTGAACCAATGGGATTACGTTTATGAGGCATAGCCGAAGATCCTTTTTGACCTTTAGCAAAATATTCTTCAACTTCCCTTGTTTCAGATTTTTGCAATCCACGAATTTCAACAGCAAAATTTTCAATACTTGTTGCGATTAAAGCTATTGCTGATAAATAATCTGCATGTAAATCTCGTGGTAAAACTTGTGTTGACACTTCTTGAGGACGAATGCCTAATTTTTGACAAACGTACGCTTCTACTTCTGTTGGAATATTTGCAAAAGTCCCTACAGCACCACTAATTTTTCCTGCTTCTACACCTTTGGCTGCATGTTCAAAACGTTCGATATTCCGCTTCATTTCAGAATACCAACGTGCCATTTTCAATCCAAATGTTGTTGGTTCTGCATGTACACCATGCGTACGTCCCATACATACCGTATCTTTATAGGTAATTGCTTTTTCTTTTAATACATTCAAAAAGTTCTCTAAATCTTTTCTTAAAATATCATTAACTTGTTTTAGCTGATAGCCATAAGCTGTATCCACAACATCTGTACTCGTTAATCCATAATGCACCCATTTTTTTTCATCACCTAAAGATTCTGATACAGCACGTGTGAATGCCACCACATCATGTCTTGTTTCTTCCTCAATTTCTAAAATACGTTCAATAGAAAATGTTGCATTTTTTCTAATTTTTTCAACATCTTCTCTTGGAATTTCACCTAATTCTGCCCAAGCTTCATCAGCTAAAATTTCTACTTCTAACCATGTTTGATAACGATTTTCCTCTGACCATACTTTTGCCATTTCTGGACGTGTGTAACGTGATAACATACAATACATTCCTTTCGCTTATGATTACCTTTATAACATACATAAAAAAACAATGTTAAGCAAGTATAAACATTGTTTTTTTCATTCTTTATGCTTTTGTTTCAATTGATTGTATCAATTCTTGTAAATCCTCTTCAGAAAAATAATATTTATCATTACAATAATGGCATACAATCTCAGCGCCTTTATCTTGTTCCTTAATTTCTTTTAAATCCTCTAGTCCAAGTGTTAATAAGCCTGCTTCAAATTTTTCTCGTGTACAGTCACAATGAAAAGCAACTGGTAATGTTTCTAAAATATTCACATGCTCTTTTCCAAGTACCCATTCTAATAGTTCTTCTGGTTTACAGCCTGAATCCATTAAATCTGAAATTTGAGGCATTTTTTGAATACGATTTTCTATCTCAGTAATCACATCATCAGTGGCACCTGGCATCACTTGTATCATAAATCCACCGGCTGTTTTGACGCTATCATCGGTATCCACTAAAACACTCACACCAACGCATGACGGTGTTTGTTCAGAAAGTGCCATATAATATGTAAAATCTTCACCCAATTCTCCATCAATAATTGGTACTTGCCCAGAAAAAGGTTCTTTTAATCCTAAATCTTTACGAACGGTTAGCGTTCCTTGTGTGCCAACAGCACCACGTACATCTAACTTGCCATATACATTTAACGGTAAGGATAAATTAGGATTTTGAATATATCCTCTTACTTGTCCACTACCATTGCTATCGACTACAATTTTACCCGCCGGTCCATCTCCTTTGACTTCAACCGTTAATTTTTCTTCTCCTTTTAAATTATAGCCTAATAATAAAGCGCCAATCATCGTTCTACCTAAAGCAGCCGTTGAAGTATGCCACGTATCATGACGTTTTTGGGCTTCTTTAACCGTCTGTGTTGCATCAACAGCAAATGCGCGAATTTGCCCGTCAAATGCCAATGCTTTTACAAAATAATCCGACATATTTATATATTCCTTTCATGAAAAATGGCGTTAAGTGGCACGACGTGCCACTTAACGCATTCATTCGTTTATGCTTCTTGTTCTTTTATATTTTCTTCTGATGTTTCTTCCACTACTTTTTCACTTGGATAGTCAACCTCTTCTGGCATTTTTCCAGTTTCAAATAATGTTTTAATTGCACGACCATCAATCGTTTCAAGTTCAATTAATTTTTCCGCAATTAAATCTAATTGTGTTTTATGTTTTTCTAAAATGTGACGTGCTTTTTGTTTTGCTTGATTCATAATATCAATAACTTCTTTATCAATCGCACTCGCTGTATTATCAGAGTAATGTCTATTTGTCATAAAGCCATTATTATCTAATTTATAATCAACCATACCAAGCTTATCACTCATCCCATAAACCATAACCATAGAACGTACAATTTGAGATGCCTGTTCAATATCATTACTTGCACCTGTTGAAGATTCATTAAAAATTAACTCCTCTGCTGCACGTCCCGCAAGCAAACCAACTACTCTATGGAATAATTCTTCTCTTGAGTAGACAACTTGATCTTCTTTTGGAACAGAAATCACGTATCCTGCTGCACGCCCACGTGGTACAATCGTCACTTTATGGACATCTTGTGCAGATGCTAATACTAGACCGGCAATGGCATGTCCTGCTTCATGGTAAGCAACAACACGATTTGCTTTTTCTGTTCTCACACGATCACGTTTTGCCAAACCGGCTATAATACGATCTTGTGCTTCATCTATATCTTCCGCATCAATCATTTTTTTGTTTAAACGAGCCGCAATAAGTGCTGCTTCATTTAATAAGTTTGCTAAATCAGCACCTGAAAATCCCGGTGTTTTTTCTGCAATATCTTTTAAATGAACATCTTTAGCCATTGGTTTTTTTCGTGCATGAACAGCTAAAATTTCTTCACGTGCTTTCACATCTGGATTACCAACTAAAATTTTTCTATCAAAACGTCCTGGACGTAGCAAGGCTGGGTCTAAAACATCTGAACGGTTTGTTGCAGCAATAACAATAACACCTTCATTACCTTCAAACCCATCCATTTCAACTAACATTTGGTTTAATGTTTGTTCACGCTCATCGTTTCCGCCACCCATACCAGCTCCACGGCGACGACCTACTGCATCAATTTCATCAATAAAAATAATTGCTGGTGCAGATTTTTTTGCTTTTTCAAATAAATCACGCACACGACTTGCACCAACCCCAACAAACATTTCCACAAACTCAGAACCTGAAATAGAATGGAATGGTACATTTGCCTCACCGGCAACTGCTTTTGCCAATAATGTTTTACCAGTTCCTGGAGGGCCTTCTAATAAAACACCAGAAGGTATTCTAGCTCCCAAGGCTGTAAATTTACGAGGGTCTTTTAAAAATTCAACAATTTCTAATAATTCTTGTTTCTCTTCTTCTGCACCGGCAACGTCAGTAAAACGTACTTTACTTGGTTTACCTTGTGTATCTTCAGGACGTAATTTCCCAAAACTCATTGGATTACGGCCTCCGGCACCACCCATATTGCCCATCATGCTAAACATGAAGAAAATAAGAACAGCTGTTGGAATTAAATTGGCTAAAACAGAAATCCAAATACCTGATTGATCTCTTTGCTCTGCTTTGACTTCTACACCTTTTTCCAATGATAATTTTTCAATCGTTTCTTTCATGTATTCAGAATTACTAATGTAAAGTTTAAACTTTTTAACTTTAGATTGACCAGAACCTAAAAAGTTTGTAAAAATACCTGTTTCAACAGCTTTAACATCAATAGATTCTTTCAACTCACCCGTAACTTCAACCGCATCATCTACAGGTTGTGTTTTTATGCTCTTGACATTATTTTTTTGTAATTGCTCAAATAATTCTGTCGTTGTAATGGCATTTTGCCCTGATGACGTGCTCCCGCCCGTTGCCAGAGAGAAAAAGCCCCAAACGACTGTTATACACAAGAGCAAATACAACACATTGCTTCCTATAAAGCGTTTTTTATTCATTTATACCTCCTACATGCCATATTGTCATGTTTCAAACTATCTTCAATCTATTCTTACGCTAACAGCGTCACGTTATATCTTAGCATAATTGATTTTAAAAATACATCAATTTGCAAAAAATCAACCTTTAGTCTTAGTCTTTTTCTGAATAGACAGATTCTTTTAATACACCGATATATGGTAAGTTACGATATAGTTGAGCATAATCTAATCCATAACCAACAACAAACTCATTTGGAATTTCAATACCTACATAATCTGCATCTAATGAAACAACTCGTCTTTCTGGTTTATCTAATAAGGTCACGACTTTAATAGACTCTGCTTTACGGTATTCAAACAATTCTTTCAATTTCATCAATGTTCTACCTGTATCCACAATGTCTTCAATTAAAATCAAGTGACGTCCTTCAACAGATGTATCTAAATCTTTCAAGATTTTGACATAACCAGAAGACTCTGTTTCATCCCCGTAACTACTCACATCAATAAAATCAAGTTCTAAAGGAATAGACATATTTCGTACTAAATCTGTCATAAACATAATACACCCTCTTAAAACTCCTACGATTAAAGGCTTTTTCCCGTCATATTCTGCTGACAATTGTTCACCTAAACGTTTTACACACTCTTCTAATTCTTCTTTTGTCACAAGAACTTTTTCAATATCTTCATGTATCATGATTTTTCTCTCTTTCTATAAATAATATATCGCTCACTTATTTTACCAGTTTCTCTAAAATTAGACAATCGTTGACAACGCTCATCTAAAATCGCTAAAACATCATTTTTTTTATTTACAATTAAATAAATACTATCTCGTTCACTTTTAGGTATTTTTTCGTCAATAAAAATACGATTGATTTTTTTTGAAAAAGTACCTAAACACATCTTATCTCCTGTTTGTCGTGTTCGTATAGTCAATGGCAAATCATCTATGGATACCGGACAAATAGCATGCTCTGTACTATCAGACACATATAAGCAATAATCTTGTATATCCACTGTGTCATCTTCGGTCATATTTAGTGCTTTATACTGGTGATTCGTTTTTCGTTCTAGAAATCCATTCCCGTAACGATTAACGCATTGCCATCCATTTTTTAAATCACACACTTTTTCTCCTGCTGTATGATTAAGTAGATTCAAAACGTCCTCAATAGCACTCTTTGTCACGAGTTGATGTTGCCGAAGCCATTTAACAATAATTTGTTTTTGTAGATAAGTTGGCAAAGTTCTGAATGTTTCTCCTTGAATACAATTCTTTTGCACAACATGCTCATACGTATGAACGATATGCTCATTAGCAATCTGTAGCACATCTATTAATTCTTTTGAAAAATCTTCTATATGTTTTGAAAATTGATGATTTTCTTTTTTTAATAGTGGCAAAATATGGTGTCTAAAACGATTTCTTGTATAAGCATCAGAATGATTGGTACTATCTTCTAAATAGTCAATTCTATGATTTTTTGCATAGTCCATCAACATTTCTTTTCCATATAATAATAAAGGACGAACGAGTTGACAATTTTCAGTAAAAAATCGTACTTGTTGCATACCTACCAAGCTCTCAAGACTACTCCCTCGAACGAGTTTCATCATGATTGTTTCAACTTGATCGTCTAAATGATGGGCCGTCACAAGATGCGTACATTGGTGCTCTTGAACAATTTTTTTCAAAAATCCATAGCGATACGTTCTTGCTTCGTCCTCAGAAAGAAGAGTTGGAATATCCTCATTGGTTACGAACGGAATACCTTCCCTTCGACAAACATTCTGAATAAGTTGAATATCCTTATATGCCTCTTGACGAATACCGTGATTGACATAAGCTACCAATGCTCTAGGACGATTTTTTAACTGTATATATAAATCAAGTAATACCATGGAATCTACTCCTCCTGAAATCGCCAATAAGAGCTTGCTCGTTTTATTCCAAAAATGCGGTAACTCTACTGTCATAATAATCTCCATTCAATAAAAGATAAAAGCCCCTCCTAACAATAGGCTAGGATAGGGGTTCTTTTTTAACTACGACGTCCACCACGTCCACCACGTTTTCCTTCTGTATTACGTTTTAAAGAAAGCAATCTTTCATCACTATCTTTTAAGAAGGCACTCATTAACGCATCAAAATCATCTTGTTTTTTTACTTCTTTTGGTTTTTGTGGTGCTTTTGATTGAAATGACGGACGTTCTTTAAAACTTGTGTGGTTTTCGGATTGTTGTTTTTTAAATTTAGGTTTAGATTGTTCAGAAGCTGGTTTTTCAATCGTTTGTTTAATGGATAAACTAATTTTTCCATCTGGAGAAATATTTGTCACTTTTACATTCACTGTATCTCCAACAGCCAACACATCGTTGACATCATTAACAAACGTATCTGACACTTCACTGATATGCACAAGCCCTGTTTGATTATTTTCCAACTGTACAAATGCTCCAAATTTTGTAATGCTTGTCACTTTACCAGACAATTTATTTCCTACTTCAACTACCATAAAATGATATTTCCTCCACTATACATTAAATTGTTTATTCTTTGTTTTCTTGCTCTTCCCTTTTCTGTTCTTGCTTTAATAACATGTTTTCACTTGGAATATTAAAAATGATTTCATCTTTTGTTCCCATAAATCCTCTGCTTCTAGCGAGTTTCAAAATATAATCATCATCGTTTAGCAAATCCACTTGGGCTTGTAATTCCATTTTCTGAACTTCAGCTTTTTCCTTATCCGCCTGAACATTTTTAAGGGTTTGTTGAAATTCTTGATTTTGTTTCACATTTTGCCATATTTGAAAAACCAATAAGCCTGCCAACACACTACTAATAAGCAACCATATAAACACTCGATTGGTGGCGTGCTTTGCACTATTTTTATTTACTTTTGCCATATAAAAGCTATCAGTGATAGCACTATCCTCCTATCTTGCCTATACAATTTTATAGTTACTAAAAGTATAGCAAGTTTTGAATAATTTTGTCTATGATAAAACGTAATTTTTTTATAATTTATTAAAAAATACATTTTATCAATATATATGTACACTATAAAACACTGCTCTTTTTGGATATTCCTTACAAAAATACGTTAAATAGCCCGTGACTATTTAACGTATACGTCTTTTGTGTAAAATCTATTTAGTATCAAAGATGCCTCTTATCTATAACACTTCTTTTCCTGCTTCGCCTTTTTTATTTGGTAAAATTAAATTCAAAATAATCCCCGCTAAAGCACTTAGTGCTGTCCCTGATAGTGTCAATTCTGGTGTTACTTGTAAAACCGCTCCACCAAGTCCTAAAACCAACATTGCACTTGCGATAATTAAATTTTTAGATAAACCAAAGTCTACTTTTGCTTCAATCAACACTTTTAAACCATTACTTGCAATAACTCCATATAAAAGAATAGACATCCCACCGATAACTGCCGTTGGAATAGTAGAAATAAGTGCTGTAAATTTACCTAATGTACTCAACCCAATCGCAATCAATGCAGCGTTACGAATAACAGATACAGAAGCAATACGTGTCATACCAATGACACCCGTATTTTCTCCGTATGTTGTATTAGCTGGTCCTCCCAAAAAGGCTGATACAGAGGTTGCTACACCATCTCCAATTAACGTCCATTTTAATCCTGGATCTTTCAAAAATTGTCGTTTACAAATTTCACCTAATACTGTGTGATCTCCAATATGCTCTGAAATCGTCACAATCGCAATCGGAACGATTGCCAATGATTCTGCTCCAAAATCTAATGTATATGATTTAAACCATGGTGTTGCAAATGGTAAAGAAAAATCAGGAATACTAATCCATGGTGCACTCACTACGGCAGAAAAATCAACTAATCCAACAAATATTGCGACAATATATCCCGCTAAAATACCTAGTAAGAACGGAATAATTTTGAAAAAGCCTTTTGCCGTTGTATTGATATAAGCTGTCACTAGAAATGTTGCGACTGCAACAAAAATTTGTTTCAAATCAGCATCTTTTATAAAACCTGCATTTGTTACGGCTGAATTTGCTAAACCTAATCCAATAACCATAATCATTGGTCCAATCACAATAGGTGGTAATAATTTATCTACCCATTTTGTCCCAATTACACTAATCACACCGGCAATCAATACATAAACAAAACCAACTAAAATAATACCTGTTTGTGCCGCTGAAATATCCCCATTTTTTTGTTGAATAGCTAAACTCATTGCACTAATATACGCAAACGAAGAACCTAAATAAACAGGAACTTTTGCTCTTGTAGCAAGTATATAGATCAATGTCCCTAATCCACTACAAAACAACGCTACTGATACAGACATGTTCAGTAAAATCGGTACTAAAATCGTTGCACCAAACATCGCAAAAATATGTTGCACACTCAATAATAATCCCATTTTCCATTCCGGCTTTTGATGCACGTCTAATAATAATTTCTTTTCCATATTTTCCTCCTATATTTTTGGGCATAAAAAAAGCCCGAAATAATGGTATTCGGCCTGAAAAATTTGATTATTCAATTCTTTCTTTGTTATCTCACGGAATAACGTTAAAGACCTATACAACAAAACTATATCATTTTTTTAATATTTATGCAAGATGTACACCCTTAGTCTAATTGAATAATAATTATACCCTAAAAATAAGCAACGTGAAGTAACCTCGTCACTTCACGTTGTTTGTTTATTTATGTACCATAACTGAAAAATCAAAAGGTTCTCCGAGCTGTCTATTAGGCAAAACACATGCAATCAGCATACAGACTATATCTGGTAATAGCCAACCCAATGATTGTTTCGTCAGTGGCAACTGTGCCAATACCTCTGAAATACCACTCACTTTAATCACAGAGAAAATAGAAATGAATACAACCACTCCCACGGTTAATTGCATACCAAATTTAGACATTGGGACAAACTTATTCACAATCACAAGCAATACAATACTAATCGCAATCGGATATAATATCAATAAAACTGGAACTGAATATTTAATCACATTACTTAATCCTAAATTAGCAATGACTAAGCCTACTAATGTAAATACTCTTGCATACATTTTATAACTAATTTTTGAATATAATTCACTAAAAAATTCACTGGCAGATACAATTAAACCAACTGTTGTTGTAAAACACGTTAAAATAACCATACCTCCTAAGAAATATTGGCCTACCGAACCAAATAAATCTTTCGTAATTTCTGTCAATAAATAAGCCCCTTTGTTAATGTTACTATTAGACAAAACCTCTTGTGGAACAGGAAATTTATTTCCTAATAGCCCTAATCCTACATAAAAAACACTAAATCCAATTGCTACTAAAATACCTACACCCCAAATAGTTTGTAAATACTCTTTTTTTGATTGAAACCCAAACTGTTTCAATGTCTGTAACGCAACCACACAAAAAGCAATGGCTGCTAATGCATCTAAGGTATTATATCCTTCAATAAATCCTGTTAAAAAAGGCGCTTGAACATACTCTGGACTAGCTATTGACACTGGATTTTGATGATATTTCATAATACCTAATACCATCACAACCACAATCATAAGAGCAAACATCGGTGTTAAAATTTTACCAACACTTTTTAAAATACTATTTGGATTAACCGATAATAAATACGCACATCCAAAATACAATACAGTAAAAATAAACAAACCTATTTGTAAACTATTTTCAGGTATGAATACTTTTACACCAATTTCAAATGATGTTGTCGCTGTACGTGGAATAGCAAAAAATGGACCAATCGTTAAATATAAAGCAGATAAAAATAAGGCAGAAAACCATCTTGATATTTTCCCCTCTATTTCTTTTTTATAGCCATCTTTTCCAAGTGTTCCAATAATTAGAGTTAAAACAGCGACACCCACTCCTGATAATACAAACCCTGTCATTGCAGGCCAAAAATATTGTCCAGAATATAATCCTAATGCTGGTGGAAAAATTAAATTTCCTGCACCAAAGAAAATACCAAATAACAACAAAGCTGTTAAAAAACTTTTCTTTAACATAGTTCCTCCATTTATTTTATCATTTTTGTTCATTATAAAAGATATGATAACCGTTTTCAATATAGATTTTTAGGCATCATAAAATGTACTTAAATATTCCCAGCGCTCCATTTTATCTAAGAGTAAGGCTTCTTTCTCTTCTAGCTCAAGCTGTAATGACTGCAATATATCAAATGCACTTGCTTGTTGTACCATTTCTTCCTGAATTTTTGCAATTTCTTGTTCTAAATGAGTAATATCATCCTCAATCGTTTCCCAATCTTTTTTCTCTTGATACGTCATACGCTTTTTCACTGTTTTTTGTTCTTGTTCAACGAATGATATTGCCCTTTCTCTTTTTTCATGGACATTCTCTATTTTCTTTTTCTCTAAATAATCCGTCATACTTCCAATAAATGTATCGTATTGTCCATTCCCATTTAATACAATAAGTTTATCTGTTGTTCTGTCTAAAAAATATCTATCATGTGACACAACAATCACAGCCCCGGAAAAAGTGTCTAAGTAATCTTCCAATACTTGTAACGTCGCAATATCTAAATCATTTGTTGGTTCGTCCAATAGTAATACATTAGGCTTTTGAATAAGCAACTGCAATAAATATAAACGTCTTTTTTCTCCTCCCGATAATGTTCCGATAAGAGCACCATGCATATGACGAGGAAATAAAAATGTTTCCAGTAATTCTGTCACACTCATTTTTTGCCCTTGTCCCACTTCAACTTCCTCTGCTACTTCTTGCATATAAGTAACCACTCGTTTATCTTCTGGCAAGTCGTCTGATAATTGTTTGTAATAGGCAATTTTAACAGTTTCTCCAACTTTAAATAAACCACTTGTAAAGGGTAGATTTTGTGCAAATGCGTGTAGCAAGCTCGTTTTACCAACACCGTTTTCTCCAACAATTCCTAATCTATCATGCGTTTGAACAATATATGTAAAATCTTCCACAACTGTATGTTCTCCTACGGTTAAAGTAACCTGTTCACACTCAAAGACACGTTTTCCTAATCGTGAGCCTTCTACATTCAATGACATCGTTTGTGTTTCGACTTTATTTTTGACTTGTTCTTCAATCTCTTTAAAACGATGAATACGTGCCTGTTGTTTTGTCGTTCTTGCTTGTGCTCCTTGACGCATCCACGCTAATTCACTAGTATACAATTTTTCCATTTTAGCGTGCATACGCTCTTGAATAGCTTGTCTTTGAGATTTTTGCTCTAAATACGTTTCGTAATTTCCCTCATAAACCTCAATTTTTCCATTTATCAATTCAAACATTTTGGTTACAGCACGTTCTAAAAAATACCGATCATGCGTGACTAAAATCAATGCTCCTTTATACTGCGCTAAATATTGTTCAAGCCATTCAATACTTTCATAATCTAAATGGTTTGTCGGCTCATCTAAAAGTAACAAATCAGGCTCTTCAATTAACACTTGCGCTAATCCCACACGTTTTCTCTGACCACCCGAAAGTGTACTAATTTTTTGCGTTAAGTCTAGAATACCTAATTTTGTTAAAATCGTTTTAATTTGAACATCGTACTGCCAAGCATTCGTTTGCGTCATCTGCTGCTCTGCGTGTGTGTATTGTTTTTGATAAACTGGATTTTCAGGGTCTTGCTCTAGTGCCAAAACAGCCTGCTCATATTGTTTAACCACTTGTAATAAAGGTGCATCTCCATTATAAACCGCTTCAAAAACCGTATCCTGCTCAGATAAAAATGGATTTTGCTTTAAATAACCAATTCTAAAGTCATTGGCACATTCAATCTCTCCACTATCTGCTACATCTTCTCTACTTAAAATAGACATCAAAGAACTTTTTCCAGTTCCGTTTTGTCCAATTAGTCCTATATGTTCACCTTCACGAATATGAAATGAAACACCATTTAATAAAGTTTTAATGCCATATGTTTTATGTAAATCAATTACTTTAAAATCTTTCATGATAACTCCTAATCAAAAGAACAGCGTTAAACCGAGTTCGGTTTAACGCTGCATTTACTCATTACGCTACTGTTGAACCAATTTGTGATTCTTCTGGAGCAAAAACAACTTGTAGTTGACCGTCTTTCTCAGCAGATAAAATCATACCTTGACTAATATACCCTCTTAGTTTACGTGGTTTTAAATTTGCAACAATCACAACTTTTTTCCCTATAAACTCTTCAGGATTTGGATACCATTGCGCAATACCAGATAGTATTTGACGATGTCCTCCTTTATCACCTGCATCTAGTCTGAATTTTAATAGTTTATCAGCGCCCTCAACACGTGAACAATCAACAACTTGCGCGACTTTTAATTCAATTTTATCAAAATCTTCATAAACAATCGCATCTTTTTGACAACTTAATTCTGTTTTTTCAGGTTCAAAAACCTCTACCTCTTCTTTTACTGGTGCTCCTGCTGCCATACGTTCTTTAATATACGCAACTTCTATATCCATATCTAAACGTGGGAAAATCGGTTCTCCTTTTTCCACAACTTTTGTGTTGACTGGAATAACACCAAATGTGTGCATAGACGGATAATCTTTTAATGTTTCATTTTCAATACATAGTTGCTCAAAAATACGTTTTGGTGTATCTATTAAAAACGGTTGTAAAGAAACAGCAATGATACGTAAACTTTCTGCTAAATAGTTCATTGTACGTGCCAATTCCTCTTGTCTTGTGTCGTCTTTTACTGCTGCCCATGGTGTTGTTTCGTCAATATATTTATTTGTACGAGAAACAAATTTCCAAATAGCTGTTAATGCCACTGAAAATTGCATATTATCCATTGCTTGTTCGACTTCATCAATCATATCTTTTGACGCTTGTATCAGTTCTGAATCATAATTAGAAACAGGTTGTGTAAAACTTGGAATCACACCGCCACAATATTTATTGATCATCGCAATCGTACGATTTAATAAATTCCCCAAATCATTTGCTAAGTCATAGTTAATACGCTCTACAAAAGATTCTGGTGTAAAAATACCGTCTGAACCAAATGGTACTTCACGTAATAAATAATAGCGCAATGCGTCTAATCCATAACGTTCAATTAATGTATTTGGATCAACAACATTTCCTTTTGATTTAGACATTTTCCCGTCTTTCATCAATAACCAACCGTGTGCAAAAATTTTCTTAGGTAATGGTAAATCAAGTGCCATTAACATAATTGGCCAATAAATCGTATGGAAACGAACGATTTCTTTTCCAATAAAATGCACATCTGCTGGCCAATATTTGTTAAAGAGTGTTTCATCATCTGAACCATATCCTAAAGCCGTAATATAGTTTGATAATGCATCAATCCATACGTAAATAACATGTTTTGGATCATTTGGTACTTTAATACCCCAATCAAACGATGTACGCGATACCGCTAAATCTTCTAAACCCGGTTTAATAAAATTGTTAATCATCTCATTACGACGTGATTCTGGTTGAATAAAATCTGGGTGTTCTTCATAATATGCCAATAATCTATCTGCATATTTACTCATTCTAAAGAAGTAAGATTCTTCTTTCACAAGTTGTACTTCATGACCGCTCGGCGCAATACCACCAATCATTTTTCCGTTTTCATCACGAAACACTTCTTGTAATTGTGATTCTGTAAAATATTCCTCATCAGATACAGAATACCACCCTTCGTACTCACCTAAATAAATATCTCCATTATCAACTAATTTTTGGAAGATTTTTTGAACAGATTCTTTATGTCTTGTCTGTGTCGTACGAATAAAATCGTTATAAGAAATATCCAATAATTCCCACAACGATTTAATACCATGAATAATATTATCTACAAATTCTATTTCAGTAACTCCAGACTCTTGCGCTTTTTGCTGGATTTTTTGTCCGTGCTCATCTGTTCCTGTTAAAAAATAAGTATCAAATCCTTGTAATTTTTTATAACGTATCATTGCATCACTTGCAACCGTTGTATAAGCATGCCCTATATGCAGATTCCCACTCGGATAATAAATAGGCGTTGTTAAATAAAAAGATTTCTTGTCTTTTGCCATACGATTCCTCCTTATTTTGTATTATTCAACATTATCCAAGAAATAAATCAATGTTTGTAATTCATTTGTTAAGTCAACATTTTGTACACGTACACCTTCTGGCACAGATAAACGTAGTGGTGTAAAGTTTAAAATCCCTTTTACACCTGCTTTTACGGCTATTTCTGCTGTTTCTTGAGCAACAGTTTGTGGTACCGTTAAAATGATAATATCAATTTTTTGTATTTTTAACTGCTTTTCCATATCATTCATATCATATATAGGTACACCACTTTGAATTGTACCAACAATGTCTTTTGACACATCGAACGCTGCACTAATACGCACACTATTACTTTGTTGGAAATTATAATTTAACAACGCATGTCCTAAATTCCCAACACCAACAAGCGCCACATGTGCCAGTCGATCTTGATTTAATGTTTTATTGAAAAAGGCTAATAAAGCCTCAACATCATACCCATACCCTCGTTTTCCAAGTTCTCCAAAATGTGAAAAGTCACGGCGTATAGTCGCACTATCTACTTTAATAATCTCACTTAATTCAGCAGATGAAATTCTTGTTTTACCAGAGTCTAATAATAACTGTAAGTAACGATGATACAAAGGTAAACGTTTAACCGTAGCATTTGGAATTTTACTTATATTTTCACTCATCTCAATGCCCTCGTTTTCTTAAATATTCTATATTGATATTACTATACTTTAGTGAAAAAAACTACAAAAAGAAATCAATTTGTCTAATTATAACAAATAAATTCACTCATATCTATTCGATATATACGAATATCAATATGAATGCGAACAAATAATGTACAAAACGTTTGTTCTTTATAAAAAGAATACTAATGTGCATGGTACCAGACATCATATCAAATGAAAAAGGTAGTAAAAACGGCTGTATAATTTTTAGGGTTGATGGCATAAGCCACCAACCCTAATTTTATGTAGACAAAAAGGCAATTTTCTCTTAAATTAAAAGTACCACCAAATAATAAGGAGAAATTGCCTATGTCTAATATAACAGAAATCTTACTACAATTAAAGGATAAAAACATCACATTTGATCATGAAAACATATCAGAGTGTGACATTCGACATAAAAAATCATTGGTCTTATACGGTAAATTAACCTATACACCAGATTGTTGCCCAAATTGTCACGCAACCAATGGCATTGTAAAAAATGGGACACGTCAATCGCAACTGTCTTTATGCCAAATTTCAGGACTAAACGCCTATTTATCACTCACTAAACAACGTTTTTATTGTAAATCCTGTCAATCATCATTTACAGCGGAAACACCTATTGTGGATAAGCATTGTTTTATCACAAACCGTTTAAAACAAAAGATAATGGATACTTTAACAGAAACCATTTCAGAAACGTACATCGCTAAACAACACAATGTATCTGTACATACGGTCAGACGTATTGTTGATAAGGTCGCCTCTACTTTAAAAGTAAATCACAACACGCAATTACCTCAACACCTATGTTTTGATGAATTCAAGTCAGTAAAATCTTCTGATAGTGCCATGAGTTTTATCTATTGTGATGCACTGACTCATCAACTGATTGACGTTGTACACGACCGTAAATCCAGCACGCTATTAGACTACTTTGCTAGATACGATACCCAGACAAGAAAAGCTGTTAAAACAATTACGATTGATATGTTTCGCCCCTATATTCAGATATCCAAGCAAGTATTTCCTAACGCACATATCATTATCGACCCTTTTCATATTGTACAAGCATTAAATCGTGAATTAACAAAACACAGAGTGCATGTAATGAAAGCTTTACATCAGAACAATCGCCGTTTATACAACAAAATGAAACGTTATTGGAAGTTGTTTTTAAGTAACACAGATACCCTAAGTAGTTATCCTTATCACCGTTTTCCACTGTTTGATTGGATGACGCATACACAAGGGATAGTCGATTATTTATTGGAACAAGTCCCCGAACTACGAGCTACATACGATGTCGTTCATCAATTAAGAGATGCTTTACATAATAGAGATTTTGACCGATTTGAAGAAATACTCATATGGGCTAAACAGGAAGCTATTTCTCCTGGTTTACGTAGAGTATTAAGAACGTTCAAAGGGTATTTACCCTATATTAAAAACACCTTTATCTACCATCATTTGACTAACGGTGCACTTGAAGGTATCAATCATAAAATTAAAGTACTTAAGAGAAATGCCTATGGTTATCGTAACTTTTCACATTTTAGAAATCGTATTTTATTCATGTGTAAGTTATATGTACCATATACCGTGCCATCTACTTCACTAGTTGCTTAATAGTTTAAGTCAAAAGTGACGTACGAATAACTCCTTCCCCGCACAACGTAGGGGAAGAGACATGTATCGTGTACATGTCGGTGAGCCGTACATCACTTTGTGACTTAAAATAAAAAGATAGTGACGTAACATTCATTACATCACTACCTTTTATGAGTCATCAACCCTATTTGACATAGAGCCGTAAAAACTAATTTTCCACTACCTTTGTTCTATTTTATAATTTTTGTTCTAATTCTGCTTTTAAATCTTCAAAACCAGGTTTCCCTAATAATGCAAACATATTTTTCTTATATGCTTCAACTCCTGGTTGGTCAAATGGATTAACACCATTTAAATAACCTGAAATAGCCACCGCAATTTCAAAGAAATACATCAAATATCCTAATGTATAAGCACTTGTATCTGGAATTGTAACCAATAGGTTTGGAACACCTCCGTCAGTATGAGCCAATAATGTACCCTCATAAGCTTTTGTATTCACAAAGTCTACTTCTTTTCCTTGCAAATAACCTAATCCATCTAAATCTTCTTCGGTCACTGGGATTGTAACAGATCGTCTTGGTTTATCTACTTTAATAACTGTTTCAAACAAGTTACGTTGTCCCTCTTGAATGTATTGTCCCAATGAATGTAAATCTGTTGAGAAGTTTGCACTAGATGGGTAAATGCCTTTTTGGTCTTTTCCTTCTGACTCACCAAATAATTGTTTCCACCATTCAGAGAAATATTGCAAACTTGGTTCATAGTTAATTAACAACTCTGTCACTTTACCTTTACGGTATAAAATATTACGAATTGCTGCATATTGATACGCTTCATTTGTTTCTAAAGCATCCTCTTGATAATCTAACATTGCTTGCTTAGCACCAGACATCAGTCCGTCAATATCAGCACCTGTCACAGCTATTGGTAATAATCCCACAGGCGTTAGAACTGTGAAACGTCCACCTACACTATCCGGAATAACAAATGTTTCATAACCTTCTGCATCAGCTTCATGTTTCAATGCACCACGTGCGGCATCCGTTGTAGCATAAATGCGTTTTTTTGCTTCTTCTTGTCCATATTTTTTTATCAATAACTCTTTAAATACACGGAAAGCAATCGCTGGTTCGGTTGTTGTACCAGATTTAGAAATCACATTCACAGAAAAATCTCTATCACCAATAATATCAATTAAGTCATATAAATAGGTTGAACTAATACTATTTCCTGCAAAGAATACTTGTGGTGTTTTACGGTTCGGGTCTAAATTATAAAAACTGTGATTTAAGAAATCAATGGCTGCTTTAGCACCTAGATATGAACCTCCAATACCAATCACAACTAAAACATCTGAATCAGATTGAATTTTTTTAGCAGCTTCTTTAATACGTGCAAATTCTTCTTTATCGTATGTTTCTGGTAAATCCACCCAACCTGTAAAATCAAACCCTGCGCCTGTTTTTTCACGTAAATCTTTATTTGCTGTTGATACAGCTGATTGTAAATAACGTAATTCATGCTCTCCAAAGAAAGAGAGTGCTTTTTTATAATCAAATGTTATATGTTTTCCCATGTTTCTACCTCCATTATTCTTGATGTGTCTGTTGATTGATTAACTCCTGAGCTTCATCAATCCATTCAGGTAATTTTTGACGCAGTGTTTCAAATCCTAATTGATTAGTATAAACATCACGCCGTCTTTTTTTTCGTACCACTTGCTTAGGAACCGGAATTTTTTCTAACGCACGTAACGACAAACTAATTTTCTTTGTATATTCATCAACATCAATGACCATGGCACGTACCGTTTGCCCCAAAGTCAAAAAACCTTGTACATTTTGTATATATCCATGTGTACATTCTGAAATATGAATTAAACCTTGTTCGTCCTGGCCAAGACTAACAAAAATTCCATAAGGTTGAACCCCTGTCACTGTCCCTTCTATAATGTCACCAATTTTATACATAGGCAACACCTTATAATTCTTCAATAGATAAAATGGCAATATCTTCTAACGGTCTATCTTGAGCGCCTGTTTTTGCTTGTTCAATAGCATACACAACATCCATGCCACTTTTCACTTGCCCAAAAACAGTATGTCTTTGATCTAACCAAGGTGCCCCACCATTTTTAGCGTATTCTTCAATCGCTTCTTTTGGCCAACCTCCTTTTTCTAATTGTGATAACATATGTGCCGGCACATGTTTAGCTGTAACAATAAAAAATTGACTCCCATTAGTATTTGGTCCAGCATTTGCCATAGATAATGCTCCATTAAAATTAAATGCGTCTAAAGAAAACTCATCCTCAAATTTTTCTCCATAAATCGATTCACCACCCATACCTGTTCCAGTAGGATCTCCTCCTTGAATCATAAAGTCTGAAATAACTCGATGGAAAATAACACCATTATAATAACCTTGTTTTGCTAAACCTACAAAGTTCGCTACTGTTTTTGGCGCAACATCTGGAAATAAGCGTAAAACAATATCTCCTTTGGTTGTTTTCATCAACACTTGTATTTCATTTTGTGTTTGTGTTTCTAATTGTGGATAATTTGTCATCTATCTCGCTCCTTATCATTCTCATATCTCATATATCATACCTAATTTTAAAAGATTTTTCATCTTTTTTTATTTCTTATGACAAAAAAACTCTCTATAAAGTCATACGGCTTTATAGAGAGTTCTATTATTTTCTTTTAAATAAGGATTTTAAAGAAAGAAACGGTACATTTTTGACGATTTTATCATTACCTAAATATTCACGCATAATTTTTAATGCTTTGCCTGCATCTTTGACAACAAAGTTAAAACTACCATTTTTCTTAGTGTCAACAAAAAAGCCACGAATATAACGATTATTGAAATACAGTTGAGCTCTTACCTTATCAATTTCTTGCCATGGAATTTGCACAAAATCATTCGGATTTTTTTCATAATAAAACTCAATCGCTTTATCACCAATTAAAATGGAACCATTTTTAGCTGTAATGCCACTGTGAAAAGAATTTGCTTTTGTTGTAAAATCTACTTTTGTATTTTGTGATACGACCATTTCATATTATCCTTTCATGTCTTAGAAAATACCTACTAAATGTCCTAAGATACCCACAATAAATAATCCGAAGATGATAAGAATTGGGTTTACTTTTTTCTTCAATAACCACATACACAAGAACGTTAATAATAACGCTGCAAAACCTGGAATTAACTGATTCAAGTTATCTTGTAATGTTGTGACTTTTTCTGGAGAAATTGCTTTTCCACTTGCCACTTCTCCTAAAATTTGTTGTAATTGTTCACTAGTAATGTTACCTTTCGGGAACTCCACATACGCTCCTTCAGATAATTTTACTGTTGATACTACCATTGGGAAGTTAATAGACGTCCAACGTTGTACTAAAATCCCCATAACAAACATCCCTAAAATAGATGCTCCTTTTGTAATAGTTTGTAATAAACCACCAGATAAATCTTTTGTGATTTCTGAACCTTGTTTATACCCAAACTCTTGTGTATACCATAAGAACGATACACGAATAACATTCCATACGATAAAGAAGAATAATGGGGCAATAATAGAGCCACCAGTTGCCAATGATGCTGCAATCGCACCTAAAATTGGACGTACTGTAAACCAGAATACTGGATCACCAATACCTGCTAAAGGTCCCATCATACCGACTTTAACCCCTTGAATAGCAGAATCATCAATACTTGCACCATTTGCACGCTCTTCTTCTAAAGCTAATGTTACCCCTAAAATTGGTGCTGCAATATATGGATGTGTATTGAAAAACTCTAAGTGACGTTTTAACGCTGCTGAACGTTCTTCTTCTGTGGTATATAATTTTTTCAAAGCAGGAATTAAAGCGTATGCCCAACCACCATTTTGCATACGTTCATAGTTCCAAGAACCTTGTAAAAGTTGTGAACGAAGCATAACATGACGACGGTCTTTTTTTGTTAATGTTACTTTATTTTCTGTCATACTCTATACCTCCTCTTAATAATCATTCAAAATATCGCCTAAAGGATCACCAGAAACTTGTGAACCACCTGCACCGCTATTCCCACCATTTTTAGATAAATTCAAGTAGATAATAGCTAGTGCTAGACCGATAATACCTGTTGCAATCAAAGTCAATTCGTTTAATGGTGCTAATGCAAATCCTAGGAAGAAGAATGGCCATACTTCTTTTGTTGCCATTAAGTTAATAACCATTGCATACCCTACAGCTACAACAAATCCTCCACCGATTGCCATACCTTCAGTAAACCATGCTGGTAGTGAACCTAATACATCTTTTACTGTTTCAGAAGGTACAAATAGTAATAATCCTGACGGTATCATTACACGTAATCCTTGACCTGCTAAGGCAATTAAATGCCACATTGTTACGCCTCTAAAATTACCTTTTTCTGCAGCTTTATCTGCTTGGTGAACAAGTACAACAGAAACAGTTCTCATCACCATTGTTAACACTAGACCAACTGTTGCTAATGTAATCGCTGAAGCAATCGCTACTTGGCGTCCTGCTACATCAAAATTACCTGCTTTTACATAAATAATCGCTGAAGCAACAGAAGCAAACGCTGCGTCTGGTGCAATAGCAGCACCAATATTAGACCAACCCATTGCAATAAATTGTAATGCCCCACCTAAAATAATACACTCACTTAAATGTCCTGTTGCTAATCCAACTAATGAACACGCAATAATCGGTTGATGAAATTGAAATTGGTCTAAAACACCTTCCATACCCGCCAAAAATGCTACAACGAGAACTAAAATTGTTGAAATTACATTAAATTCCATAATTTCCTCCTATTATAATGATAAGCCTTCAGATGCTTTAGCAGAAATCAATTTAAATAAATCTGCTTGTTTATCTGCTGGAACTTTTCTAACATCAAATTTAACACCTAAATCAGCTAATTTTTTATACGTGTTAACATCTTCTTGATCAACTGATAACGAACTGCTAATAAGCACTTTTCCAACAGAGTGCGCCATTGACCCAATGTTTAATTCTTTAATATCGACACCTTGTTCAACAACTGCTAGCACATCTTGTGGATTTTCAAATAATAATAATGCCTTTGTGTCACCAAAACGTGTATCTTTTGTGACTTCTACTAATTTTTTCAACGGAATAACATGTGCTTTTACACCCGGAGGGGCAGCTTGTTCAATCAGTTTTTTGCGTAACTCATCTTGAGATACTTTATCAGATACAACAATAATACGATCAGGGTTCGTTGTTTTTGTCCATGTTGTTGCAACTTGTCCGTGTAATAAACGCGTATCGACACGAGCAAGAACAAATTTAATATGTCCATCACCTAGTACCGTCCCTTCAGGAATAGCTCCTAGACGTTCTTCTTTTTGTGCTACTGGTTGTTGTTCAACAACTGGTTGTAGCTCTTCAGGTTTTACTTTTACAGCTTCTTGAGCTGTTGGAAGAATCGCTTTAGCAATATCATGAGCTTTTGTCATTGTAAAACGACTTGCATAGCTTTCCATTAACATTGGTAAATTTAAGCCTGCAACAATTGCTCTTGTTTCTGGGGATTCTTCAAACAAAATATTTGCTTGATTAAATGGGCTACCACCCCATAAATCCACTAAAAACAACACTTCTTCAGTGTCAAATTTAGCCATTGCTTCACGAAGTTTTCGTTGCAAATCTTCAGGTCCCTCACTCGGCATAAATGCAACTGCTTCAACTTGTTCTTGTTCACCAAAAATCATTGATGCAGATTGTTTTATTCCTAATGCAAATTCTCCATGACTTGCAATAATAATACCTACCATCAAAATACCTCCTTTGATTTTTCTTCTGAAATTATAAATAATTTCTATTTCAGAATATCAAAAAGAATACGAATGTAAATAGTTTTTTTTATTCAATGCTCTAGAATGATAAAATGATGAGAGAAAAGTAACAGAGTACCGTAAAATCACTGTTAAATAAATGAATTCAGAAAATGGCACGTCCTATTTTCTGAAAAGTTGATATATTAAAACCGCATAAAATCAACGTTTTGTGTATTTTTTCTCAAATTTTATTGGCTCTATAATAAATCGTGTTGGTGGGAATAATCCACCAACACGATTTTGTATATAAAAGTGGACAAAAAAAGAGAAATACCTGTATGATTAAATCACCACAATTAAACAAGGAGGTATTTCTCATGGATTATTATACAAAAAAATTATTAACATTAACAGATAAATCTTTCATAGCTGATGAACATTGGTTAGAAGAAAAAACAATAAATGGTATTCCACACCACTTTATTAAAGGTACTTGGACAAAGCCTTGCCACACCTGTCCACATTGTCATGCTAAAACACTCATCAAACATGGGACATATCAAACGAAAACATTATTACCAAAGTTTAGACAAATCAAAACTGTTTTACTTCTTAAAAGAACCCGTTATCGCTGTAAAACGTGTCTAAAAACCTGTTCTTCTTCGTGTTCTTTAGTCGATAAACATTGTTGTATTTCTAAAGAATTAAAACAACTTATTGCACTTGATTTAACGAAAAATATTTCAAGAAAACATATCTGCCAAGACCACTTTGTATCTGATGTGACCGTACAACGTGTCTTAGATAAATATACAAAACAAGTTAAACCGTCTTTTCATTATCTACCTAAGGTACTATGTATCGACGAATTTAAGTCTGTGACATCTCATTTAGGGAAGATGAGTTTCATCTGTGTAGACGGATTGACACACCGTATTATTGATGTGTTACCTAGTCGCCAATTAGACCATTTAATCACTTATTTTAAACAATTTTCTAAAAAAGCAAGACATAGCGTTCGCTATCTTGTTATGGATATGAATGCCAATTATGGCAAACTTATTCAGAAGGTTTTTCCTAATGCCGTTATTGTCACAGATAGATTTCATATCATACAACATATACATCGGAATTTAAATACACTACGTATAAAAGAAATGAACACCTTTAAAAAAGAAGAAAAGGCTTATAAACACTTAAAGAAATACTGGAAATTATTATTAAAAGATGCCTTTGATGTAAATGATACAGACTATCATTATCACCAATCCTTTAAAACATATCTGACACACGCACAAGTCCTTGATAGATTATTAGACTATAGTCCTGTTTTAAAACAAGCATATGAGTTTGTACAAGAGTTGAGATATGCTTATAGACAGCGAGATTTTGATTTATTTATGGAGGTTATTCATCATATTGACCCGTCATTACCAGAGTGGTTTAGAAAGAAATTTGATATTTTTAAAACCTATCAGAATGGTATTTATCAAGCTTTTACCACACCTTATTCAAACGGTATCACAGAAGCTATCAACAATCATATTAAAGTCATCAAACGGATTGCCTATGGCTACAGACGTTTTTCTTATTTTAGATTGCGTATTTTAATCATACAACACCATTCTCAGTGGCAGAAAAAGAATGTGAAAAAGGTAGTGAATGGTTAATGCCATTCACTACCAACATACTCACTATTTCTCTCCACCAACACAATTTGACGAAGAGCCATTTTATTTTCAAAAAATCTTTATCTAGTAAAAAATCCCTTTTGGTATAAATCCACCATTTTTTAAATATATCTATGTGTTTATAATTAAAAAAGCAAGTAGTTTTAATCTACTTGCCTATTTGGTTTGGATGCAATTAGTTCTAAATCTCCAGTCAACCTAATTTCTTGTGTCCCAAATGGTAAAATAAACGAATGAGATAAAGAGAGCTTATACTCTCTCTCATCTATTCTCATTTTTCCTGCTCCTTTTATCACAGTCACCAAATAATAGCCTTCGTCTAAAAAAATAGACATTTGTCCATCTACTTGCCATTTCCAAACACTAAAATAGTCATTACTCAAATAATGATGCACATAACCATCTTCTATATCGTGTCTAGCATCTTTCAAAACTGGATGCTGATGTGGAAATCGTGTCACATCTAATGATTGTTGAATATGTAAGTCCCTTTGATGACCTTGTTCATCCACTCTATCATAGTCATATACACGATAGGTTGTATCTGAATTTTGTTGTGTTTCTAATATCACAATACCTTTCCCGATTGCATGAATGGTACCATGAGGCACATCGAAAAAATCACCAGCTTGAACAGGTATTTCAAGAAATAAATCTTTCCATTCTTGTTTCTCAATTTTTTCTTTAAACTCTTCTTGTGTTTGAGCTGTGTGCCCATAAACGATTTTGGATCCTTCTTCTGCTGAAATCACATACCAGCATTCTGTTTTCCCTAATTCTCCCTCATGTTCTAACCCATAAATATCATCGGGATGTACTTGAACAGATAAATCATCACTAGCATCTAAAATTTTTGTAAGCAAAGGGAAACGCTCCTCTACCTTACCACCAAAATAATCTGGATATGTTTGATAAAATGTATCCAATCCCATACCTTCAAACATTTTTGGAGATATAATTGTTGATACACCATTCGGATGTGCACTAATGCTCCATGATTCTCCTATTTTTTGACTAGGTAAGAGCATACCAAATTCTGTTTCTAATTTGTTACCTCCCCATATTTTTTCCTGTAACACAGGCTTTAAAAAAATGGGTTCCTTATTATCTACCATAAATTCTCTACACCTTTTTCTAATAATTCTATTTGTAATATAGTTTCCTCATCTTTGACTAGTTTTTCTTTACCCAACACAATCGTATCGTGTAAATGCTCATAAAAATATTTATAATGACCTTTCTCAGATACAATTTTTTCTTCATGGATACATCCCAAATCGTCTACATACGTTAAAACACCATAATCTTCTAAGGTATCTACTCCAAAATCATCATGCTCTGGCATATAAAAATACTTCAAATGCTCTTCTTGCCTATCTTTTTTGTCTTTTATAAATGTACCTTTCATTCCATAAACAACAAAACTCGGTCTTGGTTTTATTCTAAAATAACTTGATTTAACAGATACTTTCATATTTTGATAATATAAATCAATGTCAAAATAATCATTCATACGTCCTTCACCTAAAAGTTGACGAACATCAAAATGCGTACTTGTAGGTACTCCAAAACAAGAAATCACTTGATCCAATGTATGACAAGCATGCGTGTACACAAAACTATCCTCTACATTGAATATTTCCGTTCCTTGTGATACTTCAGGTCTAAAATAATCAAAATGCATATCTATTTCATAAATATCTCCTAATTTTTGACTATCTATTACTTTTTGAACAGTTAAAAAATCACTATCAAAACGTCTATTTTGATAACATTCCAATATTAACCCTTTTTCTTTTGCTAGCTGAAATAATTCCTTAGCTTCTCTAGCTGTTTTCACAAAAGGTTTTTCAACTAAAACATGCTTCCCATGCTCCAATGCCAACTTAGCATATTCATAATGTGATGCCATAGGCGTTGTAATGACAATAAGATTTACGGTAGTATCTTTTAATAAAACATCTAAATCTGTTGTATAAGTGACATAAGGCTGTTTTTCCCACTCTGATTTAAAATGACGAACATACACATATTTCACTTTAAATTTATCTTTCAATGTTCTGACAAATGGCAGATGATAACGATTTGTACTTTTCCCATTCCCAATATACGCAAGTGTTAACATATTATACCTCTTTTACATTTTTATCAAACTAACTATATCATTCTCAACCTTTTTTCAAAAGTATTTTTATCTCAAAATAACAAAAGAAGATGATTGCTACTCATCATCTTCTTTTGTTTCTTCTTGTTTTTTCTCTTTTTCTTTATCAAATAATGCTTCAACATCAATAAATTTACTCAATCCATTTGTTAGCTGCTCAATTTGTTTTTCAATAAAATCTTTATCTTGCAATGCCATTTAAACACCTTCTTTTTTTAGTTTATCTGCAAATGCAACAATTTTTCGTAAACGATGATTTATTCCTGACTTAGAAACCGTTTCTCCAACAATCATCTCTCCGATTTCCATTAAACTAGATTCTGGATAAGAAAGTCTTAGCTCTGCCACTTCTTTTAATTTTGGTGGCAATTCGTCCAGACCTACTTTTTCTGCAATGTAATTGATCGCTTCAATTTGTTTACTTGAGGCATTGATAACTTTACTTAAATTGGCATTTTCACAATTCACAATCCGATTAACCGAATTTCTCATATCTCGAATAATACGAATATCCTCAAATTTCATCATACTATTTAATGCACCGATAAGCACAAGAAAATCTGCAATTTTCTCAGCCTCTTTAATATAGGCAATATACCCATTGCGTCGTTCAATAATACGACCATTCATATAAAAGCGATTTATCATATCACAAATATCTTGACTATGGTCTTCATAGTTTGAATAAATTTCAAGGTGATAACTACTCTTTTCAGGATTATTAACAGAACCTCCTGCTAAAAACGCCCCTCGTAAATATGACTTTACTTTTTGCTCATTATTTTTAATATTTTTAGGTACTCTTGTTTGGAAAAACAAACCGTCCATAATACCTAAATCTGTTAAAATTTCTTTTGTGCCTGTTTTTAAACGTACAATATAAATATTATTTTTCTTTAACTTCATTTTACGACGAACAAGTAATTCACTTTCAACATCATAATGATCTTTCAATAACGTATACATACGTCTAGCAATAGCTGCATTTTCTGTTTGCACATTTAAAATAAACTTTTGCTGATACAAACTGACTGCCCCATTCATTTGGATAAGCGCTGCAAGTTCCGCTTTGGCATGTTCCTTATGAACTTCTAAAGACGTTAATTCTTTTTTCACTTGAGCCGCATAAGACATGTTATCACCACCTTTCTTATCACTATTTTTTATTTTTCAAATACACTGTTTAATAGTGTCATCAACTCTTCAACTACTTTTTTACCGTCGTGGAACGCACCATTTTCTTTCATTTCTAAGAAATTTGTCGAAATCACACGACATCCTTCTCCTCGTAGACCGTCAAAATGGTGCTTCACTTGTAATAAATACTCTTCGCCTTTTTGTTGATTTAAATAATCATCTGGTACAGTTTCTGTATTAACAAGAACCGTATCAATGAACATCTGCTTTAAATGGCGATGCAACACACGTACATGATCGGCATCTGTAAAGGATTCTGTTTCTCCTAATTGCGTCATAATATTGCAAATATAGACAATTTGCGCTTGTGTTTTTAAAATCGCTTCAGATACATTCGGAATCATTAGATTAGGTAAAATGCTTGTAAACAAACTTCCCGGACCTAACACTAACATATCTGCTTCTTCAATTGCTCTAACCACATCACTTGAGGCATGCGCATCTTCAATAGAACCGTCTTTCGTCGTCACATGAACATGCTTAATACGTTTTCTCTCCTTAGCAATAGCAGACTCACCACTAACGACTGTTCCATCCATAAACGTGGCATGTAAAACAAGAGGCTCTTTAGCTGCCGCATAGACTTGCCCTTGAATTTTCATCATACGTGACAATTCTTGAATAGCATCAAAAATATTATCACGCATTTCACTTAATGCCGCAATAATCAAATTGCCAATAGCATGCCCTGCAAAAAATTTATCTTCGGAATTAAAACGATATTGAAAAATATCTAAATAAACATCGTCCAATGTCGATAAAGCCACTAAACAATTACGAATATCTCCTGGCGGAATAATATTGACATAATCTCGAATAATGCCACTGCTTCCTCCGTCATCAGCTACTGTCACAATCGCCGTAATATCGATTGGATACTGTTTCAATTCTTTTAATAAAACCGGCAGCCCTGTTCCACCACCAATAATGGTTACTTTCTTTTTTCTCATGAGCGATTCACCGTTTCTTTTCGTTTATCTTTATCTCGATGTGTAATATTGACCGGATAACCACTTACCATTAAACTATTGCCCAAACGTTCCGTTAATGCAACAGAACGATGTTGCCCTCCAGTACAACCAATAGCAATAACCACAGATGTTTTTCCTTCTTTTTTGTACCCTGGCACAATATAATCAATCAGCCCTTCAAAACGCTTATAAAATTCACTCGTTTCAGGCTGTTTCATCACATAATCATACACTTCTTCATCCAATCCCGTCAATGACCTTAGCTCAGGAACATAATGTGGGTTTGGTAAAAAACGCACATCCATAACAATATCGGCATCAATCGGCACACCATATTTAAATCCGAATGACATCACTTCAATATGAAACACCGCACGATCATCCGACTTAAATTGCGTCATAATATTTTCTCTTAATTGTCTAGGAGAAATATTCGTTGTATCAATCACAATTTGTGCACGTGTTTTTAAATCAACAAGCAACTGACGCTCACGGCTGATGCCGTCGGTTATTAATCCCGTATTCCCAACAAGCGGATGTGTACGCCTTGTTTCTTTATAACGAGATACTAACGCTTCATCTTGACAATCTAAAAAGAGAATACGTGTTCTCACAAGCGCTGTATTGTCAAAATCAATAATGGAGTCCATAATTTCATCGAAAAAGGCACGACTTCTTAAATCTATCACAAGCGCAATACGTGTGATTTTGCCACTCTCTTTTACAATATCCCAAAATTTCGTCAACAAACTCGGTGGCATATTATCGACACAAAAATATCCCAAATCTTCAAAACTTTGCATTGCCACTGTCTTACCAGCACCACTCATTCCTGTAATAATGACTAATTCTAACGCTTCTGCCATTGTCTATCTCCTTTTCTTTTAATAACACCATTATATCACAAAAAAGATAGCAAATGGTTCTATCATTTACTATCTCTTCTCACTTCATTTTATATAAAGATACCTTTTGTATAAACAGCTTTTCTAACTAGAAACCAACCTTATTTGTGATTGCCACACAATAGACAGTTTTTATTAGATAGTATTTTAGAATAGCGTTAAATAACGTTCTAGTTCCCACTTCGTCACTTGTGTACGATAAGATTGAAACTCCAATGTTTTTTCTGCTATAAAATTCTGTTGAATATGTTTACCTAAAGCATTTTTAACAACTTCATCTTTTTCAAATTCATCAATAGCCTCTAATAAATTACCCGGTAAATCTAAAATACCATTATCAAGTCTATCTTTAGCAGACATTTGATAAATATTACGATTAACTGCTGCTGGTGGCATTTTTTTATTCACAATACCGTCCAATCCAGACTTAATCAACACAGACAATACTAAGTATGGATTTGCCATTGGATCAACACTTCTCAACTCTACACGTGTCGAATTTTCTCTTGAGGCTGGAATACGAATTAACGGCGAACGATTTTGCCCACTCCAAGCTACGTAAACAGGTGCCTCATACCCTGGCACAAGACGTTTGTATGAATTAACTGTTGGATTACAAATAGCTGTAAAACCTCGAGCATGCTCCAATAACCCTGCAATAAAATGCATTGCTGTATCGCTCAATCCGTCTGGGGCATCTTTATCGTAAAACACATTTCCGTTTTCATCAAATAAAGACATATTACAGTGCATCCCCGAACCATTGATCCCATAAACAGGTTTTGCCATAAACGTTGCATGTAAGCCATGCTGACGTGCCACCGTTTTTACAATCAATTTAAATGTTTGAATATTATCACACGCATCAAGAGCATCAGCATACTTCCAATCTATCTCATGTTGTCCTGGCGCAGCTTCATGATGACTTGCTTCAATATCAAATCCTAACTCTTCTAATTGTAACACAATATCACGACGACAATTTTCCCCTAAATCCGTTGGTGCTAAATCAAAATAGCCACCTTCATCGTTTAATTTCATCGTTGGATTGCCGTATTCATCTAACTTAAATAAGAAAAATTCTGGTTCTGGCCCTAAATTAAAATCCGTAAATCCTAACTCTCTCATTTCAGATAAGACACGCTTTAAATTCGCTCTCGGATCTCCTTCAAAAGGAGTACCGTCTGGATTATAAATATCACAAATCAAACGTGCAATTTTTCCTTGCCCATTATCCCACGGAAAAACTAGCCATGTTGATAGATCTGGATACAAATACATATCACTTTCTTCAATACGCACAAAGCCCTCAATAGATGAGCCGTCAAACATCATTTTATTTGCT
Organism: Carnobacteriaceae bacterium zg-84; assembly: GCA_013874835.1. Lineage (NCBI taxonomy): Bacteria > Bacillati > Bacillota > Bacilli > Lactobacillales > Carnobacteriaceae > Carnobacteriaceae bacterium zg-84. The sequence goes on from CP059430.1 coordinate 1,759,601, forward strand.
AATACTTTTTCTAACTGACTAATAGGTACTTCAACATTTTTGATTGTTCCTAATATATCCGTAAACATTAATCTTAAATATCGAACATCTTTTTCTTTAACATCTTTTAATACTGTATCTCGCGTGATTTGTTTTTTCATTTTTCTCTCGTCCTTTATTTAAATTAACGATCATGTCGCCACTCTTGTTGATTCATCATTTCTTGATAAAAGATACGTCTAACATCTTCATCTGTTAAAAACTTTTGAGCAGGTTGCTCTTTTTCTTTTTCAACTTTTGTATATTTCTTTTTAATCGCAACAATTGTTAGACCTTCTGCTAAATAATCTTTAATTTCTAACAATTTATCAACATCATTTAAAGAATACAAACGTCGATTTGTTTGAGAACGTTTTGGTATAATCAACCCTTGTTCTTCATAATATCGAATTTGTCTAGCTGTTAAGTCCGTCAGTGTCATCATTGTCCCAATCGGAAAAACCGGCATTGAACGTCGTATTTCTTTACCCTTCATAAAACTCTCCTTCACATGAAGAACACTTATACAAGTGTTAGGACCTAGTCACATTATAGCACTCTTATGTAAAGTAATGCTACATTATTATGCTATCATATAAAAAGTTTTACATACTTTCAAGAAAAAACTCCCTTATCATGTTACAAAATATAACATAACCACCAAAAGATGAACGCTCATCTTTTGGTGGTTTCTACATCATCATAACGGTGTCACACAGACGCACTCCGGAGCAATCGCTTCTTTATCTTGTAATGTCAATACACCCGTTTTAGTATCTCGGCTAAACAATGATAACACATCGTCATCTTGATGACCGATAATAATAAAATCTTCTGTTTGATTAAAATGAAAATCTCGTGGTGTTTTTCCCTCTGTTTTTATCCATTGAATTGGTTCTAAAACGCCACTATTATTAACTTTATATACAACAATACTATCGTGTCCTCGGTTAGACGCATACACAAACTGTCCATCGCTCGTCACCCGAATCGCTGCCCCTCCACTCCAATCTGTATATTCTTCTGGTAATAAAGACACCGTTTCTATATGCGTTAAAACACCTTTTTCATAACGACAAATATCAATCTCATTAGATAATTCACCTAATACATAAACAATAGGTAATGTTGGATGTTGAACAAGATGTCTTGGTCCAAATCCAGCTTTTGTTTGATAACAAAACACCTCTTTTACCTCTCCACTTACTTTCACATCAAACACATGCACCTTATCTGTCCCTAAATCACAAACCATTAAATACTCACTTGCTCTATCCATTTGCACATAATGTACATGAGATGATTGTTGATTTTCATGTACACTTGATCCTTCAAATTGCACAGACTGAACCACATCTAATCCATCATCTGTGATAGCTATCACATCAAAAAAACCTTGATGATAGTTTGCACTAAAAATCAACTGACGCTTTTTATCAAATGACACATAACATGGTGGATTGACACCTTCTGTTAACGCCGCTGCAATTTGACGATACACATCATCTTGTTTTTCTAATAAAGCAACACCTGCCCAGTCCCCTTCTTTCACAACAGAAAAGGCAAAATCTCCCACTGTTGTCACATATGTTGGGGACTCTATTTCAAGAGCTAATTTAACATTCGTTATTTTCTTTTTATCTGTATCTAATGTTGCAAAAGATACTCCTTTATTACGTCCTTTTGTATACCCACCTAATACTAATGTTTCCATACATTTCTCCTATTCTTGATGATACGCTTGGTAAACATCTTGCTTTTTCATTTTTTTCATTTTCGCCACGTACTTAATGGCTTCTTTCGCTGTCAGATCTTGCTCCTGCATAACTTGTAAAACACACTCTTTCAACGGCAAATCTACCATCTCTTCCTGACTATCCTCATCCGATGTTCCTGACACTAATAAACATATCTCACCTTTTAACTCGATTTCTTCTAAGTATATTTGAATTTCTTTTAAACTGCCTCTTATATATTCTTCATATCGTTTCGTTAATTCACGACAAATAACAGCCTGCCTCGTTTCATCAAATACATTAGATAACACTTGTATTGTCTTTTTAATCCGATGTGGTGATTCATAAAAAATAAGCGTTTCTTCTCGTGACTTTAATTGCTCAAGCACAAATATCTGTTCTTGTTTTTTTCTAGGTAAAAAACCATAAAAATAAAATGGTTGAGGCGATAAACCTGACGCTATCAGCGCCGTTAGTCCTGCACTCGCTCCTGGAATTGACACTACCGGAATATGCTGTTCAAGACAAGCAAGTACCAATTCATGTCCTGGATCACTAATGGACGGCATACCCGCATCACTCACTTGCGCAATACTTTCTCCTTGATGTAATTTATCAATTAAATAGTCAATCTTTTCCATAATATTATGTTCATGCAGACTTATTTGAGGTGTTTTTATATGAAAATGATTTAATAATTTTTTTGTCTGTCTAGTATCTTCAGCGGCAATCAAAGTAACCTCGTCTAACAAACGAACCGCTCTATAGGTCATATCTTCTAAATTCCCAATAGGCGTTGGAATTAAATATAAAATTCCACTTTGGCTATTTTCAAAACTCTTTTGAATGTGCATGTTTTATATACGCTTCTTTCTCTTTTTTACTTAATTTTTTAAACATTGCTTCTTGCTTTGTTGCCATGGATCGTGTTGGAAAACTTTCAACATGAATAACTTTTACCGGACGTCTTGTTTTTGTGTACTTTGCTCCCTTATCCGATGTATTATGCTCTAATTCTCTTCTAGCAACATCTGTTGTATATCCAGCGTAAAATGTATTATCCGCACACATTAGTACATAAAAATAATGATTCTTACTCTCCATATAAAATACTCCTAACAGGCTCGATATACTCATTTTTCTCATTAAACACAATGATAGGTGGAATTATCTTAATCCCTTTTTCTTTTCCTTGCTTAACTGCCTCAATCAATACCATATTGGCATCTTTTTCTTTTTTCGGATGCACAAAACACATCTTTTTAGGGACTAATTGATGACTTTTTAATACTGTTAATAATTGAAGCAATCTATCGGGACGATGAACACAATACAACTTTCCACCATTTTTTAATAATTGACTACTCGTGGATACCCACTCATCCAGTGTAATGGTTAATTCATGCCTTGCCAAAGCAATCGCATTTTCTTCATGTATATTTGCATAATCTTCTGTTGTAAAATAAGGTGGATTACATGTGATAACATCAACAGATCCTCTATCAAACCACTTTTGTGCATCGTTATAATCACCGTGAATAATCTTTACTCTATCTTCGAGATGATTTAATGTTACCGTACGTTGTGCCATATCCGCTAAAATTTCTTGATATTCAATGGCATAAATAGGATTATTTGTTTTAGCAGATATCATAAAAGCAACCGCGCCATTCCCCGAACACGCATCTAAAATACATGCTTTTTTATTCCTAGGCAATTCAGCAAAATGTGCAAGGAGAACCGCATCTAAAGAAAAAGAAAAAACTTTCTTGCTTTGAATAATCTGAATATTTTCTTTTATCAATGTATCCAAGCGCTCATGTTCATATAGTTTCATGATGTTAACTCCTTACTCTTTATCTTCATAAGTATACCAATTCTTACATAAAAAAAGAAGTACTCCGTAGGTACTTCTTAAAAATCATCTTTTGTCGGTGTGACGTCTTTTCTAGTATTTGTTTTTTGATATGTTTGGTAATAAGTATAGTGTCTACTTTTTTGATACGATTCCAAAGGAATAATCAGTATGCCTAAAATGTAAATCCATAATGTTGTTGAAAAAGTTATTATAGAACTAATGGCAACAATGATGCGTATCACTGTGACATCTATATTAAAATATTCAGCTAAACCACCGCATATCCCGGCAATACGTCTATCCGTTCTTGATCTTGTTAATTTTTTCGCCATCTCTATTCCTCATTTATCTGCTATTATGTTCATTGAACATTATTAGTATAGCATAATTAAAAAATTTTTTATCCTGCTAAAGACTGACTTGTTGTTTAAAAATAATATTATATAATATAGTTAAAAGCATATTATATTTTATATGCTTTCAAAATAAAGGAGAAAAAAGATGACATTTGAAGAAATTTTACCCTATATCAAAGCAGGCAAAAAAGTAGTCAGAACCGGCTGGAAAGGTGGAGAACGATTTATTCAACGTCAAGAATCCCTTCCGTACGTTGAAAAATCAACACCTTATTTAATTATCCAAACAGAAAGTGATTATTATAGTATGTTTAACCCTACCGTATGCGACATTTTTGCAACAGATTGGACTTTGGTGGACTAAATGTTTATAAATTATAACGTTCTCGTTACGGGTAGCTCTAGCGGTATTGGAAAAGCACAAGCCGAAGCTTTTTTAGAACAAAACGCCATTGTATACGGATTTGATAAACAAAAAAGTCAGATAACACATCCTAATTATCATCATATCATTGGTGATGTTTGTCTTCGAGAGGATATTGCCAAACTACCAAAATCCATAGATATTCTTATCAATAGTGCCGGTATCCTAGATAATTACATGCCTAGTTTAGAGACTAGCGAAGATCTATGGGATTGTATTATGACAACCAATGTAAAAAGTATGTTTTTAATCACAAATCACGTATTAAATAACATGCTAAAAAAACAACAAGGTATCATTATCAATATGGCATCTATAGCCGGTTTTCTGGCCGGCGGTGGCGGAGCAGCTTATACAGCAAGTAAACACGCTGTTATTGGCTATACAAAACAATTAGCATACGATTACGCCTCTAAAGGTATTCGTGTCAATGGCATCGCTCCTGGTGCTATCAAAACATCCATGACACAAGCCGACTTTGAAGGCACTGGAGATACAGCAAAATGGGTAGCTGAACAAACACCAGCAAAAAGATGGGCATTTCCAAATGAAATTGCCGACGCAACTATTTTCCTCGCTAGCTCAAGCGCCGCCTATCTTCACGGGCACATTCTCACCATTGACGGCGGTTGGAGTATCAAATAACCACTTTTATGACTAAAAATATTGACTTATGATACAAAAACACATATAATAATTAAGTGGTTCTGTTTCAGTAGCTCAGCAGGATAGAGCATTCGCCTTCTAAGCGAACGGTCGGGGGTTCGAATCCCTCCTGAAACGTCATCTATTAAAGTATGTCATGATATGGCATACTTTTTTTGTTTACTACATACCCTAAACAAAGCAATCCCCATATACCATTCTAATAGTATGGTACAGACGCTTCTTTTTCAAAAATCCATTTATCTCTTATTTAATTTACATATCCATTCCTTTACTAAACGGAATTGTTGCCGAACTATTAAACTATTTATCTATAACTCTTTTTTATTATTCATTACTTAACTTTTATTTTACAAACTAGCTATTTACTGTTACACTCTCACTATCAATAAAAAACAAAGGAGAACATAATGAAACAAAGCTACTTTGACGGAGGTTTACTCAGCCTTGTTGGACACATACTTTTCGGCACCATAATCACAGTTCTAACTCTTGGTATTTGTTATCCTTGGGCGGTATGCTTAATCTACCGTTGGAAAACAAAACATACTGTCATAGAAGGACACCGACTAATATTTACCGGAACAGCTATGGGACTTTTTGGAAATTGGATAAAATGGTTACTTCTAAGCATTATTACATTAGGTATTTACTCATTTTGGGTAGGCATCAAACTAGAACAATGGAAAACAAAACATACTTTTTTCGCAAATTAAAAAACTATCACACATCCTAAGTTGTATAAAGGAATCCAATATAACAGAGAGGAAAACTGATTTTATATGTCAGTTTCCCTCTTCATGATTCTACAAGAAAGCATTTTTATAAATGAAAAGCAGACATTATTTTAATATCTGCTACATCGCTTTTGCTTTATTCAAGTAAAATCTTCAGATAACATCATTCTAAAAAGGCAGTGAATGGATAAATACTACCACTATCACGAATATGCTCACTATTTCTCTCCACCAACACAATTTGACGAAGAGCCTCTAAAATACCACCATAAAACTATAAAACTAATTTCGACAATACCAAACACCATGATAAAACATCCCAAGAAAAAGTCCTCTGTCAAAATTAAAATAATCGGATCTGTTACTGGATTAAATAGCCATGCATCATTATTAAAAAAGACATGATGAAACAAAACAAACCAGTAATTGAACCCCATGGACAATACAATCACAATGACAATCGGTAAAAAAATCATGATACGATACACGCCTTTAAACCATGCCTCATCTTGATATTTTTTGATACGAAACAATACAAGAATACTTCCTACTAAAGACAATACAAAAATACCATTATTTAATAAAAATAGTTGTTTGACTTCAAAAAAATGAAATGCCCCTTGCGCTGATACGGGAATATTCGGCATGGCTAAAACGGATTGAAAAGGATTTAGTAAGTACCCCAACAACACATCATAATTTTGACTTACTTGTTCATGTGTTAACCCTACTAACACTTGGGTATCCAAGTTCGATAACTGCCATAAAAATAAAGGTTTACATAATAAAGTTATCAAAATAGCACCTGACAATATACACACTGTCAAACACGTTAACATTGCCATTCGTTTCACATTCATAAACTACCTCCTCTCGTTTATTTTATATGATACTATAAAAACCGAACAAACCGCAATTCTTTTTATAGACGCTCCTTTCAGATTTGTATACAATAAAAAGGACGGAAAGGGGACTTTATATGTCTTTAAAAATTTTTAAAACCATTGTAGCAACACTTATTGCTACCATTATTGCAGATCTTTTCTCCATTCAATATAGCCTAACATGCGGGCTAATTGCGATGCTGAGTTTACAAGACACCGTTCTATCCACTTTAAATAACGCGAAAAAACGTCTATACATTGCATGTTTAGCACTAGGTTTATCAAGTTTGTTATTTTTTGTATTCGGCTTTTATTTTTGGGTATGGGGACTTTTCCTATTCGTATTTGTGCCTATGACCTATTATCTAAAAGGGCAGATAGCACTTGTTCCTAGTTGCGTGCTAGTTGGGCATTTATACACGCTCCAATCAACTGACTATACTGTTCTTTTAAACGAATTTGCCATTTTATCCATTGGCATTTTAACTGCAAGTATCATCAATAGCTACATGCCAAAAAAAGATAAAGATATTGCTGAATTAAAACAGCGTATCGAAGAACATTTGTCAGTGACATTAACACAACTTGCTATTCTTTTAAATGCACAAATATCCAGTGGTGACACAGCGACAATAAATATGGTACATTCTATACAACATACACTTTATACAGACTTAATCAAAGCTGAAACGCTTATTTTAAACGAAAGAGATAATCAAGTTTTTCATAAACAAAGTGATTATAATGTGTCATATATTCTAATGCGAAAACAACAGTATACTCTTCTGTCTTATATGTTTACCTATGTTCGCCCTGTCAACGTGCATCAAAAAGAACACGTTATCTATCTGTTTGAAAAAACAGCGCAACAAGTAACCGAATGGAATACAGCTGAAACGCTTATTCAGGACATTGAACAATGTTATACAACGCTTAAAGATGCACCACTACCCCAAACACGAGAGGAATTTGAAGAACGTGCCATGCTCTTTCAACTCCTAAATGATTTAGAACGTTTTTTAAATGTTAAAAAAGACTTTATTCTCAACTTATAAACTATCGGTCTTGATATATCTATGATATAATCAATCTAATGTATTGGAGGTTTACTATGTACTTAAAAAGAAAATTGGCTAGTTTTATCGGAAAAACAACATTAAAAACATTGCGACTTTTGAAAAAAAGTGGTAGTAGCTATCCCGGGAAAGTAGCACTTTCTGTTGATAAAGACGTCTTGTCAGAATTAGCACACGATTATGAAACGATTATTATTACAGGCACAAATGGTAAAACATTGACAACTGCACTGACTGTACAAGCACTGAAACAAAAATACCCAAATCTATTAACTAACTCAACCGGTTCTAATATGAAGCAAGGGATTGTATCTGCCTTTTTATCACATAAAGCGAAAAAAGGAGAGAAAAAAATTGCTGTACTTGAAGTTGATGAAGCTAATTTAGTCTATGTTGTACCACATTTAAAACCAAAAATCATTTTGACAACAAATATTTTCAGAGATCAAATGGACCGTTTTGGTGAAATTTATACCATTTATCAAAAAATTTTAGACGGTATTATGCTCTCACCAGAAACGATTGTGGTAGCAAATGGAGATAGCCCTATTTTTCATTCTGCCTCATTGCCAAACAAACGTGTCTTTTTTGGATTTAATTATCAAGAAGACAGTGATTTACAAGCACACTACAATACAGACGGTATTTTATGCCCTAACTGTGAAAAAATATTGCGTTATCGCTCGATTAGTTACTCTAATTTAGGAAAGTATTATTGTCCAAACTGTCAGTTTAAGCGTCCTAATCTTGATTATGCTGTGACAAATATTGATTTATTGACACTACAAGAAAGTGTTTTTGATATTGACGGACATACATTTACCTTACCCATTTCAGGCTTATACAATATTTACAATGCACTTGCTGCATACAGCATTGCTTCTTTAATGGGTATTTCCGTTGAGGACATAAAAACAGGCTTTAAACAAACCCAACGTGTCTTTGGTCGACAAGAAATCATTCACGTTGACGATAAGTCACTGCTCATTAATCTTATTAAAAATCCAACAGGTTTAAATCAAGTTCTGGATATTTTACAATTTGAAAAAAATCCATTTACATTGATTTCTGTTTTGAATGACAATTATGCTGACGGACAGGATGTCAGTTGGATTTGGGACGGTCAATACGAACAATTACAAGATATGCCTATCCAACAATTAGTTGTCGGAGGAAAACGTCATCAAGAAATGTCACTCCGCTTGGAAGTGGCAGGTTTTAAAAAAGAAAATATGATTATTGCTGCATCAATACAAGATATTATAGAGCACATTAAGCATGCCCCAACCAAACATATAAATGTTTTGGCAACCTACACAGCAATGCTTGAATTGAGAAAACAACTATCTCTACAAGGATATGTGAAAGGAGAACTCAACTAATGAAAACCATTCGTATTTGTCATTTATATGGCAATCTATTAAACACTTATGGCGATAATGGCAATTTGTTAATTCTCCAATGGCGAGCAAGAGAACACGGATACAATGTCGACACAACCATTGTCAGTTTAGATGACCCATTCAATCCCGACGACTACGACCTCATTTTCTTTGGTGGAGGCCAAGATTATGAACAACGTATTGTTTCAAAAGATATTCAACACAAAAAAGACGCTATCATCTCTTATATCGAAAACAACGGTGTTGTCGTGGCGATTTGCGGAGGATACCAACTCTTAGGCCATTATTACACAAGTGCCGTTGGAGAACGCATAGAAGGTATTGGAGCGATTGATTATTATACTACTAATCAAGACGGTCGCTATATAGGAGATATTACCATTTATGATGAAGAAACCGGCTTTACTTATGAAGGATATGAAAATCATAATGGACGTACCTTTTTAGGTGAAAATGTCCAACCTTTAGGAATTGTCGAAAAAGGTTTTGGAAATAATAACGAAGATAAAACCGAGGGCGCTCGGTACAAAAATGTCTTTTGTAGTTACTTCCACGGCCCTTTACTCGTTCGCAACATTCATCTAGCCGATTACATTATCGAAAAAGTAATTCATCAAAAAATGGCTTAATCCATACCCCATAAAACTTTAAGTTTTATGGGGTATTATTTTTAAATGACTTTTTCATCATTTATTAGTATAATGACGTTATGTCAAAAATAATATCAACTAACGGAGTTTTATTATGGAAAATTGGATTACAGACTTTATGAGTCAACATGGTTATCTAGCAATCTTCTTACTGGTTGCTCTGGAAAATATTTTCCCACCCATTCCGTCAGAAATCATTTTAACATTTGGTGGTTTTATGACACTAACAACAAACATGACTTTTATGGGTGTTGTTTTATCCGCAACAGCCGGTGCTGTAGGTGGTGCCATTGTTTTATACGGTTTAGGCGCTTTACTAAAAAAAGAAACTATCGAAAATATTCTTGATGGAAAAATTGGTAAAATCTTTGGTTTTAAACGAACCGATGTAGACAAAGCGATTTCATGGTTTAATAAACACGGTGCAATTACTGTATTATTCACACGCTGTATTCCCGTTGTCAGAAGTTTAATTTCTATCCCAGCGGGTACAAGTCGCATGCATTTAGTACCATTTACACTCTATACAACAATTGGAACATTTTTATGGAATATACTAATGGTATGGATTGGTTCTGCTGCCGGTTCAGGTTGGCATGAGGCAGCGGATAATATTGACCATTTTTCAAGTCTTTTTAAATATATACTATTAGCCATTGTTATTCTTGTTATAGGATTCTTTATTTATAAAAAAAGAAAACAAAAAAATTAAATAAACAGGAGCTATACTCCATTATACAAAAGCAGTGAACGGACGTTTTCAGACCTCCGTTCACTGCTTTTATATATTCAGTTAGTTGTATCAACTACCATCATCCCTTTATTTTCTTCATACGTTTGAAACCACTGATTTTCTGGTTTATAAAAAACACTTGTCAAATATAAACCATGCGGAGCTGCTGTTGGACCGGCTTCTTGCCTATTTTTAACAGTTAATAATCGCTTTAGTTCCGTAACAGGTTTTAATCCATCTCCTATTTGTAACGTTGTCCCAACTAAAATACGAACCATATTGTATAAAAAGCCGTTCCCTTCAAAAATAAAAATCAATTCTTGTTCCTCTTCCTTGTATACAATATCGGCTTTTGTCACACAACGTATCTTATTTTCTTTATCTGTTTTTGTTGAACAAAAACTCGTAAAATCATGTTCACCCAAAACATCTTGTAACGCTTGTTTCATTTTATCTATATTTACACGATACGGATGGTGTAAGGCATATCGCTTTTTAAAAGGTGATTGATACTCCCCTAAGGAAACATGATACATATACTGTTTTCCACATGTATGATACCTCGCATGAAATAATGACGAAATTATTTCAACTGAATCTATTCGAATATCTTCTGGCAATAAACTATTCAATGCTTTTTGCATACGCTGAATGGGCAAAATAGCCGGATAATCAAAATGAATGACTTGCCCCGTTGCGTGTACCCCCGAATCTGTTCTTCCAGACGCCACAACGCCTATTGACATCCCTTTTGTCATTTTATATAACGCTTTTTCTAATTCTTCTTGAATGCTCTTTCCATTAAGCTGTCTTTGAAACCCAACATAGTCTGTCCCGTCATAAGAAACAATCGCTTTATAACGTTGCATATCATCTTCCTTTCTTTCACTTTCTTCGATGTATTATAGCACATCATTCTATGACAAGAACAGGATAAACCGACCTTTTCAAGTATCGGTTTATCCTGTATTCTATATTCTTCTAAAACGAGTACCTTGAGGTGTATCATCTAAGACAATACCTTGTTCTTTTAAATAATCACGTATCTCATCACTTCGTTTAAAGTTCTTTTCTTGACGTGCGACACGACGTTCTTCAATTAACGCTAAAATATCATCATCTAACAGTGTTTCTTCTTCCAGCTCAACTCCCAGAATACTTACCAATGTTTTCAAACGTTCCAACGCAAATACCGCAACATCATGATTGATATGTTCTTTTTCGCTATAAATATTCATATCTTTAACAAGCTGATAAATAACCGTCAAGCCATTTGGAATATTGATGTCATCGTCCATTTCAATCACAAATTGTTCTTCATGGGATTGCACCGTTTGACGCATTACCTCATCGCTTTCAGCTACTTCTACACTTGCTGTTTCTAAGCGATGCGCTAAATTTCGATATGCCTGTTTTAATTTTTCAAGATTATTACTTGCCTCTTGGATAATATTTTCTGAGAAAGCAAGAGGATGTCTATAATGCGCACTTGCCAATAACAAACGTACCACCTGTGGATTAACTTGTTTTAACAAATCATGCGCCAACACAAAATTCCCCAAAGATTTACTCATTTTTTCGCCATCGAATGTTACAAATCCATTGTGTAACCAATAGTTCGCGAATGGTTTACCCGTTTTAGCTTCAGATTGTGCAATTTCATTTTCATGATGAGGGAAAATTAAATCGTGCCCACCGGCATGAATATCAATCGTATTTGATAAATATTTCGTCGCCATTACAGAGCATTCAATATGCCAACCCGGTCTACCTTCACCCCACGGTGACTGCCAACTAATTTCTCCTTGCTTAGCAGATTTCCATAAGGCAAAATCTAATGGATTTTCTTTTTTATCTTTTTCATCATCAATGGTGCGTTCACTAGCACCCGCTCTTAAATCTTCCAAAGATTGTCCACTTAGTTTTCCATACGCATCAAACGTACTTGTACGGTAATATACATCTCCACCAGAAACATAAGCAAATCCTTTTTCAATCAATTCTTCCACAAAAGCAATAATATCGTCAATAGAGTCCATAACACGTGGATTTAACGTTGCTTTTTTTATATTTAATAAAGATGTATCCGCATAAAACGCCTCAATAAACTTATCCGCAACCTCTCTAGGTGTTAAACCTAATTCATGCCCTTTGGCAATAATTTTATCATCAACATCTGTAAAATTAGAAACATACTTTACGGCATAGCCTCTATATTCAAAATAACGACGAATCGTATCAAAAGCTACCGTACTTCTTGCATTCCCAATATGAATATAATTGTAAACCGTAGGTCCGCAAACATACATGCTGATTTGTCCCTCATTTATTGGAACGAATGTTTCTTTTTGCTTTGTTAAAGTATTGTATAGCTTCATTTTTTCTACCTCCTACATATATCATGCCACCTAGTATCGCCAAAGAAACGACCGTTACCAATAGCCCTACACTAAATGCTTTAGGCACATAGACCATTTTAATACGATGTTGTCCACTTGCCATTGGAATTGCCATTAAACTATTCCAAACTTTTTGTGGTTGTACTTTAACATCATCTACCCAAATAGACCATCCTTCACTATAAGGAATACTAAATAATAGGTGTGTACTATTATCCGTCAAATGAACCGTTCCCTCCATGGTGTTATTACCCCAATTTGTCACAGTCATTCCTTGTTTTGTTTTAGGCCCAATCGCAATATCAACAGCATTATTATCCATTTCCCACAAGGCAACATTTCTTAACGACACTTCATTTGCTTTTGTAAAGGTTATTTCAAAAGTGGTTTCTACATTTTTTTGTTGGTAAGCCACATTCCAAAGTTGCTGCTTATCAAACATTCCATGATATTCATAATTTGCTTTATTTAAAGAAATTGCCATATCTGACCGTTGCTCACTAAGCATCCCCGGCAAAGATAAATAATAAGCATTATCCGTTGACGGAACAAATGTATAGCGAATTTTACCCGGTTTTGATAAATCCAATCGTTTAAAAGATGAATTAGCTAAATCATTCGGATTGGTTGCTTCTAAATTTTCTAGTGTAATCTCTTTAAATGCCTCACGTTTAAAATATTGAATACTTTGTCCAGAAAGATGTTGTAAAATAGCCATCTGGTTTTCTGCAGGTTTATTATCTTCAAGCGTTAAATTTAATAAACCCTCATTAACGCCAAATCCTACTGAAAAATAACGTTTATTTTCATAAACACGTACACGATCTGTTTCAGAAATAGCATTATAATATTGATAGAGATCTTTTCTCGTCGTTTCTCTTGAAAAACTGTAAATATATTCACTTTGTTTTTGTTCATCTGATAAATTTCTCATTTGGACTAAATAACGAATACCAAATAACGCATCTGTTAAAGGTGTCCCCGATGTATAATTTGTTGATGCATTGGCTCCTGATGAACCTAACGCATCAAATAAGTCCATGGTGTCAACTTCCATATTCGAACTAAAATGAGATAACCCCGGATAGTCAAACATAAACGGATCATTATTTGAGCGTTGGAATATTTTTTCAATACGATAAAAATTTGTTTTCGGTGGACGAATTGGGTCAATCGCACTCTCTATTGTCTTTTGTGCATTTTCTAAACGATAGGCACCCGCATACCCTACTCGTGATTGTACAATATACGCATTAGCACCTAATTCCAAACATGTTACTGCCAATAAGACAATACTCGACCATTTATATTCTTTCATAAAGAACATCACAACAACAAACATCCAAAACAGTGTTGATAAAATTTGTTGAGGAACGGACATAAAAGATTGTGATGACTGATATACAATACCATTCACTAATATAATGATGCCTGAAGAAAGACATACTCCTGCTAAATCCACTCGTTGCCACTCTCTAATGGCTCGATATGCCAATAACACCATAAAGAAGCAAATCAAAAAACTAAAACGATGATAAAACCACGCTGGCTCTTGCCCTAAATGCCATATTCTATGTATCATATTAAAAATCATGGATAATAAAAACACACCAAAAACACCAACAGCAGCTATACGCTCAGACTTACGAAATACTTTTGTCATAAAGTAAAAAATAAAGCCTATCAATGCAATACTACCAAGATAAATATTCGGTAATCCATGTGGCATTTGATCATGGTCAAATGCTCCAATCATCAATTTTGATAAAAGTAATACCGGATCTGCTTCTATTTTTGTAGAAAAAACAAATGGATCTGTATAGGTACCTTTACTAATGAGTAAATTTTGAATAATAGGGTACAAAAACACAAAACTTATACCCACAGCAAGAAATGAATACCCTGCTAATTTTAAAATAGGGAGAAAATAAGATTTTAATTTCTCTTTGAGTGTTTTTCCTGTATAAATTTTCGCCATATAAAATAGGCTATACAAAATAATAAACAAACAAATCATATATGCCATATAATATTGGCAAATCATCATTACAGCCAATATCAATGTATATTTATACCCTTTTTGTCCGCTTAGTACATTCTCAACCCCCATGATAATCAATGGTAAAAAGACTAAAGCGTCATACCATAACGGATTCATTTGATACGCTACAGCAAAACCAGACAACGCATACAAAGTTGCAAAAGTCGGTACTAATAAAGGACGTTTTTTCAAAGCGTCATAACGCTTCACAAGAAAATGACAAAATGTTAATCCCATACAACCATAACGTAATAACAATGTTACTGTCGCTGCCAATCGAATTTCATCAAATGGGAATAAAGCATAAATAAAATTAAATGGGCTAAGCAAGTAATATCCCCACACACCCATCATATCTCCACCAATAGATTTGGAGAACGAATAAAAAATACCTGAAAAATCTAAAGATAAAACACTTCTTCTAAAGAAAGCAAACAAGTCAATGTATTGACTTGCAAAATCAATCGCCATTAAGGTGTTTGAACCAAATGGATAAACACCTAAAAAAATGTATACAATAAACATCACAACGATTGGTAATAAACCACTTAATATATAAATCAATTTTTTATCTTTCACACACATCACCCAACTTTAGACGGTAAAAACTCATCTAGTATACTAATAAATAAAAAGTATCTTGATATACTTGTCATTGGTTCTAAGAAAATTACCTTATACTCTTTCGTTTGAATGGCTAACATACCATGCCATGACACATCATACCAATTTAACGCATTCCATTCATAAAAGACATCATGTAAGACAATACCCTCTTTAGAAATAACAAGTTCGTGCTCTTGCGTTGGTGTTAATGACATTTTAAAAGATGTGACATCTTCGTATAAATCAACAGAAAACATTTCCCCATTTTCTAATTCTTCTTGAACAAATGATTTCCAAACAGCTGTATGATCCTCTTGAAATAATTCAAAAGCCTGAGGAGGTAGCATTGCAGATAAAATAACTTGTTCATGTTGATCTGTTTCAAACACTAATGCCTTTGCCTGTTTATTTGTTTGTGGAATAAATGAATAGTTAATAATATCATGATAAAAATACGTTTCTTCTGTTTTACTATTTTTTATACCCAATTCGTAAAATTCAAACACACCCGTTTTCTGATGCTGTCTAACCGCGATATACCACATCGCCACAATCAGTCCAATACTCACTAATTGTACAAATAAAAACATAAAAGAAATACTCGGATAAGTACTGAAAAACGCTTTAATATACTGGCAAACTAAACACAACAATAATAAAATAACACTAAAAAATGCATAGAGAACAAGTACATCTCGTCGCATTTTAAATGTGTTCTTCAATATTCCCATTTCCATTTTGGGCACCTCCATTTGATATATCTTCTTTAAACTGATTTCTTCTTAATGTAAAATAATCCGGAACCGGATCTACGCCACCTTTAATAAAAGGATGACATCGACAAATTCTACCCATTGCCATCAGTGATCCTTTTAATGCTCCATGTTTTTCAATTGCTTCTAAAGCATAGTTAGAACACGTCGGTTCGTAACGACAGCTTGGAGGAAACAACGGGGAAATATAGTGCTGATATCCTTTTACCATACCTTTTGCTATTTTCTTCATAAACGTTTCTCCAAAAAACTATTCTTCCGTCTAGTATAACATAACTCATATCAAAGAAAAAGCTACCGTACTAATTCCAATAAAAAAGATTGCTATTCTTTCATAAAATAGCAATCTTTTTACATTTATCACGGTGGAGCCACTGTACCGAATTCTTCTGTTGCGGTTGTATTAATACGTGTTCTCAAAATTGTTGTAGTAAAATCATCTGGGTTCGCAGTTGGCAACTCATAATTTGGTGCTTTATTTGGTACCGATGACTTCAATTCCAATTTTGGCAACTCATAATTTGGCGCTTCATCCGGCACCGATGAGATTTTCATCGTTGGCAAGCTATAATTTGGTGCCTCGTTTGGTACTGACGACTTCAATTCCAATGTCGGTAAGTCGTAGCTTGGTGCTTCATCTGGTACTGATGAGATTTTTAGTGTCGGTAATGTATAACTTAATGGCTCTTCCGGTACTGACCATGTACCTTTTGTTGTCGTATAATATGGCTTGTATTGTTTCACAAGAATATACCCAACATACTCATAGCAGTCATGAATATTTTCTGGTGTATGTGTTACTCGCCCATTTTGAACTGTTGTCGACACATTATTCATTAAATAACTATGTGCATACACATGATTTGTATATAATAAACCAATATTAGCTCCTGAAAAAATCAAGAATAACGCAATCATTTTTGAACGTTTACGTTGCCATTTACCTAATACAATCGCCCCAATTAAACATAAACTACCTAATACAATTAAAGTTGTCGTAACTTCTTTTGTGCCTGTATGTGGTAAAACACTTAGTTTTTGTTTTGGTGTTACCACACACTCCCCTGTTTGTTTATAAACAAGAACTACTTGCGCATTTTCACTATATACCGAAAAATCAGGAGATGCGTAGACTATTTTGGATTTGTCTACTTTAGATAATTGAGCCATATCCACATGTTGATAAACGACCGTATTTTGTGTATACACTTCTGAACCAAGTGCTACTTGAGTCACACTACCAAAAACTAAACACAAAATACCTAAAATCTGTATCCATCGTTTCATAAAATCTCTCCTTTCTTTAATTTATTTTATCTATAATTTTTATAAATAAGACTAAAACATTGTACCCTCCCCCTTACGAATTTGTCAATCCTTATATTTTTAAAAAATCACTTTCAATCAAACAATAAATAATAATCTATAAAAAATTAACTTAATATAAGTTGGCACAATATCTCATAAGCGATACACATCATCAAAAATTCATTATAAAAGGATTATCCTATGAGTAATAAGACTAAATCTAAGAAAAATTGTCACAAAATCAATCAATGTAACATTATATCTATCAACTTTATTTATTAATACAGTTTAATGAACAAAAATCTAGTTCTATAATAAAAGTGTAAAATGAAGAAAAACACTACACACGTTCAAGACTAAATAAAAAAGCTCAAAAACTTGAGCCATTTAATCTAAAATAACGCCAATCTTAAAAGTATAAAAGATTACATATACTAAAAAATAAATACTTTCTTAAAACACTTTTATATTAAAAAATCCGTTCTCAAATATCTTATGAAATATGTATGTCACATATACTTATCGACTATCAAGAAACAAAGCAATACGAACTTTGACCTACAAAACGATTATACATACCACACAAATACTTTAATTATTTACGATATTTCTTATTCTGCCGAATTTTCTCTATTTTTTCTTTTGAATACAATTTTCATTGAAATCATGTGCAATGACCTATATACATAATACAATAATATTAAGAACTATTAACAAAACAAAAAGGAATGTATCACGAGCTGCCCATTGTAACTGTCGATATTTACTACGGTTTTCACCACCTTGGTATCCCCTAGCTTCCATAGCATTGGCTAATTCATCAGCACGTCGTAACTGTACTGCAAATAAAGGAATTAAAATTGGAATAACCGCCCTAATACGCTTGATAAAACTACCCTCATTAAAATCCACACCTCTTGAGCGCTGTGCATTCATAATCGTTTTGGTTTCATCTAAAATCGTTGGCACAAATCGCATTGCAATCGACATAATCAACGCAATTTCTTCAACAGGCACACCGATTTTTTTCAAAGGACGAATTAAACGTTCAATGGCATCTGCCAGCATAAGTGGATTAGTTGTTAATGATAGGACAGTCGCTGCACCAATAATTAACATAAATCGAAACGTCACAAACAATGCATTCCAAATACCAAGTGTTGTTACACTCACAAAAGAGAAAGAAAAAAGAATATCTCCCTCTTGTAATAAGAATATTTGTAAACTAGCTGTCACTAAAATAATCCACAACATCGGACGAATTCCTCTCCAAAAAAAAGAAAAAGAAACCTCTGATAATTTAACTGTTAACAGTAAACACATACTCAATAAAAGATAATCATAAATGGTGTTAGCTTGAAAAACAATCATCAAAAAGAAAATCGTTCCCAATAATTTTGCACGTGAATCAAGTCGATGAATGCGTGAATTTCCCGGAATATATCTACCCAATATCACATTGTCTAACATGAACGACCTCCTAATGCTTTCGTTAGTACATCAATTAAATCGGAAAAAGTTAAAACATCTTCCACATCACACCCTCTATGTCTTAAAGATTGCACAAACGCCATAGCTTGAGGAGTATCAATTTCTTGATTTTTCAACCACTCTCTATCTCTAAAAACACGTATTGGTGTATCCATTTTTTCAATTTTTCCTTGTTTTAAAACAACAACATTATCTGCATATAATGCCACATCATTCATTTGATGCGTTACTAACACAATCGTTAATCCATATTCTTTATGTAATGTATCAAATAATGTCATCATTTCCAAAGCCCCTCGCGGATCCAATCCAGCCGTCGGCTCATCTAGCACCAATATATCCGGTTCAATGGCTAAAATGCCTGCAATCGCCACACGTCTCATTTGCCCACCAGACAACTCAAAAGGAGAATGCGTAAAAAATCTCTCATCAATCCCCACCATGCTTAACGCTCGCTTCGCTTTTTGTTCAGCCTCTTCCTGACTAGCTCCAAAATTCATTGGACCGAACATTACATCTTTTAATACCGTTTCTTCAAATAACTGCGACTCCGGAAATTGAAATACAATACCAACCAATTTTCGTAACATTTTCAAGTTTTTTTCTTTTGTCTGATTTGTTATTGTATATTGCTCAATGCTCACCATTCCCTCAGTAGGTTTTAATAAAGCATTCAAATGTTGAATAAGTGTCGATTTGCCACTTCCTGTTTGCCCAATAACTGCTGTATAAGTGCCTTTTTCAATAGAAAACGATATATCTTGTAAACCCGTATAAGTAAAAGGTGTATCGGGTTGATAAATATAGTTTACTTGTTCAAAAGTAATCGACATACCCATTCCTCCAACTCTTGTAATGTCATATATTGCTCTGGGACACGTATCCCATTTTCCGCCAATGCTCGTTTTACTTTTTCTGCAAACGGTAATTCTAAGCCTAATGTTTCGATGTCTGTGACCGTACCAAAAATGTCGGCCGGGGTTCCCTCATATAAAAGGCACCCCCCATTCATCACGAATAATCTATCAGCAAGAGATGCCTCTTCAACATCATGCGTAATAGATAAAACCGTCATATCCAATGTTTGACGTAATGATTGTACAACATCAATCACACGTTTACGCCCTTTAGGGTCTAACATAGCCGTCGCTTCATCTAAAATAATAATATTGGGATGCAACGCTAAAACACCAGCAATCGCCACACGTTGCTTTTGTCCTCCCGATAAACGTGCAGGTTCTTTATCTTTATAATCACTCATCCCTACTAATGCCAAAGCTTCTTCCACACGCTGTTGCATGTCCTCTCTAGGTACACCTTGATTTTCTAAACCAAAGGCAACATCATCTTCCACCGTTGCACCCACAAATTGATTGTCAGGATTTTGAAACACCATACCCATACCTTGACGAATATCCCAAATTGTTTCTTGGGATAATTCTGTTTTATCAATACATATTTTTCCACTATCTGCCACAAGCAAGCCATTCAATAATTTTGCCAATGTTGATTTGCCAGAACCATTATGTCCAACAATGGCAACCCATTCTCCTTTTTTTACGTGAAAAGACACATTATCTAACGCTTGATGTTCTTTTGTGCCATCTTCTTTTTTATATGCATATGATAAATTTTCTACAACAATCATGTTTTACTCCATTTCATATTCTACCTAATCCAGCCAAACATAACGGATACAGCTAGCAAATTATTGATGAGATGCCACAATATAGCACACTCTAATGATTTTGTTTTGATTAAAATAAGCCCCATCGGTATACCTAACATAAAATAAGTCACAAAAGAGGTTACGGTCACACCCGCATGTGCTAAAGCAAATAAGGTGGTTGCCACTAAAAAACCAATCCATTTTTTATTTTTAAAAATATTTTGAATAAATAAACTTCTAAATAATAGTTCTTCTATAATAGGTCCCATCATCACAACAGCTAAAAAAATAGATACTTCACTAGATTTTGTCGCCAATGTTTCAATCGACTCTTGATTAACTAATGTTTCTTTAGGCAACAATTCAACGATATAGCCTGTCAAAAAATGGCACACAATACCTATAAGCAACATCCAGCCAATATTTTTTAGTGTTATCGAAGAAAATTTAAAATGTTCCATACGGTAACAAGACATAATCTTCAACATCAAAGGAAATATAATCATTTGTGCTATCGCTTGAGCCATAAACCAGTCTATAGTAAAACTTGTAACTAAAAGAACAGAAATAAAGCCTTGTAATACAAAAAAGCAAAGTATAAGCCAAATCGTACTCATCCATTTATCTTTTGTTGTCATCACTACACCTCCGCTTTTTATTCATTACATTATAACATTTTTTTATAAATAAGATATAATAAAAGTATGAACGGAGGTTTATAATGATACGAAAAGCAACGAAACAAGATATTGATGCCATTTATCCATTGATATATATTATTTGGGAAGATATGAATTATCCATTGCTACGTCTACTAGATAAGGATACTTTTCAAAAAACAATGTTACATATTTTAGCGGACGAACACGCAAAATTTAGTTACAAAAATGCGTGGGTTTACGAAAAAGAAAATCAAATTATTGGCGTATTATATGGATATGCCGGTCAAGACGAAAGACAATTTGATGAACATTTTCATACCTTTATTGATGCACATTTTCCTCACCTAAACATACGTCAATACGAAAGTAATCGTGAAAGTCACGACAATGAATGGTATTTAGACTCTTTAGTTGTTCATTCAAATTATCGTGGACAAGGGATTGCTTCAGCATTTTTTGATGTATTAAAAGACATCGTCGCTCCTTATCAACGCGTTGGTTTAAATTGCGAACAAGATAATCTTCAAGCAAAAAAACTGTACGAACGTCTTGGTTTTTCAACAGTTTATGAAATAGATTTTTTAGGGCATCTTTATTATCACATGGAAAAAAGTATTTCATCACTCTAAGTACAAAGACGATACCATCATAGTGGGCCGGAAAAAATATGTATACTTTTTAAATAGCAAAGACTTGAAAGCAACATATTCAACGAGTTGCTTTCAAGCTTTTTGCGTGTTATTGAAATAGATATTTGCTTTAAAATTAGCTTCCTTTTATGACCTAAGAAAAAATGAAACGTTTATGAAAAAAACCTTGTACTAAATATCTTTTTAAAGTATTCTTAAGATATGAAAGTGAGGAATTGTAATGACAAATATCGCATTAGAAAAAATTGTCCCTTCAGAAATTTTGGCATATAACGAACTATTTGCAAAAACAGAAGGCATTCATTTATTAACCATTGGTGCACCTGATTTTGATGTACCTGATTTTATTAAAGAGGCTGGGAAAAAAGCTATTGATGATGGATTTAATGGTTACTCATCATCAAAAGGTATGCCTGTTCTTATCGACGCTTTTGTTCACTTTTTAAAACGTCGATATGATTTATCTTATGATACTTCTCATATTATCGTTACAACTGGGGAATCTCAAGGACTTGCCGCTGTTTTACAAGCACTCATCAGCCCTGGAGATGCCGTTATTATTCCAACACCTGCTTTTCCACAATATGAATTATGCACACTTATCAATCACGGTGAAGTCGTGACAGTGGATACCTCTCACACACAATTTATTTTAACACCAGAGGCTTTAAGGCAAGCAAAAATCAATCACCCAAATGCAAAAGTGGTTATTTTAAATTATCCTTCAAATCCAACTGGTGTCACATATAGTCCCGAAGATTTAAAAACATTCGCTAAAACAGCAGACGAATTAGATTTAATTGTGATTAGTGATGAAATTTATAGCGAACTTGTTTACGATCAAAAACATGATTCAATCGCTCGTTATTTACCACACCGAACAATACTCTTAAATGGTGCCTCAAAGACGTATGCTATGACAGGTTGGCGCATTGGATTTATCGCTTGCCCTCCTGATTTATTTACACCTATTTTTAAAGCACATCAATCTAGCACGCCTGTTGGATCTCAGTTTGCCCATATTGCTGCAGCCACAGCGTTCAATGACGGAGATGCCGTTATTGCAATGATGAAACAAGCATACCAAGAACGACGTGATTTTATCGTCAAAGAACTATCCAACATGGGATTTGATGTCGCTTCTCCAGACGGTGCATTTTATGTATTCCCACGTATTCCACAACACTTGAATATGGACGACAAAACATTTGCACGTGAATTAGCCGTTCATGGAAAAGTCGGTGTTATCCCAGGATCTGTTTTTGGAAAAGGTGGCGAAAACTACATACGCATTAGTTATGCAACAAGTATGGATATTTTAAAAGAAAGTATGGAACGTATTCGACTATTCATTACAAACAAGCAAAATACTCAATAAATAGCAAGAAGTATTGCACTGACGCTTTCACACGTCAGTGCAATACTTTCTTATAATATATGATAAGAAAGGAACACCCTCAGCGATATTAAACGAACATTTAATTAGTCCACTCAATATGAAAGACGGTTCTTTCAATTGTAGAATTTGGGCAACAAAGACTGGAATTGTTCCACTCCTCGCGGTGCAGATAAACAACTACATGTAGCTAAGTGAAAAAATCATCCTTATAAAATAAATAGCATCTATTGTCACAACTGCTATGAATATGTCCACACTCGACGAAGCACCTCATGCCTATAAATCTTATCAAGAAATTATTCAACAGTAGATATTTTACCTATTTATAATTAAAAACTCGCTTAACAAAAATTAAACGTTGACTTAATTACTTCTTAGAGTTATACTCTTGTTAAATAAATGTTTAATTTTTTATTAAGGAGTTTTTTAATATGAAACGTATTTTACAAAACAAACTATTCATGACAAGTTTCACAGCAGATTTATTATCCAATTTCGGAGATACACTCTTTTACTTGGCACTGATGAACTATGTATTAGTTCTACCCGATGCAACACTTGCTATCTCAGCAATTTCCATCTCAGAACTTTTACCAACGCTAGCCGAAGTTTTTACAGGCTACTGGGCAGATAAAACAAAATACAAACTAAACACCATTTTAGCAACACTGTTTTTTAGAGTAATGATTTACTCCATTGTCGGTATACTAATGGGCTTTCAACCAGCTTTATGGATTGTTATCATTGTTGCTATTTTGAACTTCTTTTCTGATATTTCTGGACAGTACGAATCAGGACTTTTTACACCTATTTCTATCTACATCATCTCAGACGAAGACCGTGAACAAGCCATGTCTTTTAGACAAGCTATCTCTCAAGTAAGTCGTATCGGATTTTTGTCATTGGGTGGTCTATTTATTACCTGGTTTTCTTATCAACACATTGCGTTTATTAATGCCGGCACATTTTTAGTATCTGCACTTATTATGTTAAGTATTTATAAACCATTAAACAAACTCGTCCCAAAAGAAGTAAGTCACTCTACAAAAGATAAATCACATTTTTTCAATAATTTAAAAACAGCCTATGAAAATGTAAAAAGTTTACCTATCGTTTTTAAAACTTGTATCATTGCTATTTTCTTAAATGCCGTGTTTTCATCAGTAAACACACTCATGTTACGCTATATTCACGATTTACCAAACTTTTTTATCATTAACTCACAAACAACTTTAGTCATTATGTCAACAAGCATCACCATTTCAGGTATCATCGGTAGTGTATTAGGTATGACACTTTTAAAAAATACGTCATTAACCACTCTTTTAAAATGTGCCACTATCTCACCCGTTATCGTATACTTAGGATTCGGATTGGGAAATATTTATATTGTTGTTTTTGGTCTTATGTTAGTAGGTTTATTATCAAGTGCATTAAACCCAAAATTTAGTGCCATTATACTTAATTCTCTACCCAAAGATTCATTGGCAACAACACTAGGAGGACTAGGAACCGCTCTACAATCTGGGTATTTAGTTCTTGGTGTAACCGTGTCAACACTCATTACATTTATCCCACCTTACATTATCGTGTGGACTTTATTAGGATTTTCTTTATTATTAGTATTATATATTCTACTTTATGCAAAATTTGATACAATAGAAGAAAAATAAAAAGTAAGGATCGATACCATGCAATTACATTATTATCCACTTTATAGTAAATTTATTGAAATTTGTTGTTTACCCGAATTACTTATTGACGAAGAAACACTCTTAAGCGTCAAACAAAAAGATATTTTATTAAGTAATCTTCCTATAAAAACAGATGATGTGCTAGAATGTCTACAACCTTTGAAAAGCGATATTAAAAAATTCTATTTCAAAAATCTTCCTAAAATTGCATTACACTTATTTAATGTATATGTACCAGAAACCGTACAAACATTTACTGAAGGATTAAATATTCTACGTACCTTATCAAGCGAACAGATTATTGAGGGACTAGCATATTTATTCCATGAAGGAAAAATAAAAAAACAAAATACCATAGAAGATGTTTATCGACTGATTACACAAGCAGCTGACGCATTATCTGATTCAGATAAATGGAAACTCACAAACATACTGTATCAACCTAAAGAAATGATTGACCAATTATGCGATTTACTTCTAAAAATCGAAACGATTTATGATCCTTTTTATCAACAAATGCAAGAAGAACGCACAAATTTCGGTTCATCTCTAACAACTGCTGAAGCGTTAATCAATCAAATTCCTATTTTTGACAATCAATTATTAAATCACGACACAAAAAAAGACACCTGTACCGTTTGTGTTTTATCTCCCTTTTTCGCCTATTTTTTATTTAACGGGAGAGATACTTTATCAAATAAACCAGCAATTCTACTCATTGGGACACGCATGGTAGAATTATTAAACACAGCTAATGAACAATTAGATGATGATACATTTCACGAACTTGCTAAAATATTAGGTGATGCAACACGCTATAAAGTGATGTTAGCACTATCAAAAGGCACAAAAACAAAAGACATTGCCGAAACACTTAAAATGACCAGTGCTGCTGTTTCCTATCACACAAATAAACTAGCTTCTAATTTATTATTGATTTTTCAAAACGATGAACATTCGCAAGAGCAACCTATCAAATATCTTGTTAATAAAGATATTTTACGAGCGCTCATTCAAAAATTAGAAACCGACTTTGACTTAAATGAATAAAGAAAAAACGAAAAAGTTGCGGAAAATATCCGCAACTTTTTACAGGAGAAACTAAATTATTCTATAAAAATATAGTTTAATGTTTAGCGTTACTATCAGTTTATCGCTCTATAAAAGATTTGTCAACCCTTCATTGACTTGCTTTTTTTAGTTTGATAAAATGAGGTGTAATATCAAACAACGAGGTATAAAATGGACAAACAAAAAATTGAAGAAGCCGTTAAAATGATTATTGAAGCCGTGGGAGAAGACCCAACCAGAGAAGGACTTCTCGAAACACCTCAACGAGTTGCACGTATGTATGAAGAAATTTTTAGTGGTCTAAACCAAACAGCTGAACATCATTTATCAAAAACATTTGAATTGGTTGATAGTAGTGTCGTCATTGAAAAAAATATTCCATTTTATTCAATGTGTGAACATCACTTCTTACCATTCTGGGGGAAGGTTCACATTGCCTACATGCCAACTGGTCGTGTTGCAGGGCTTTCTAAATTAGCACGTACAGTTGATGTTTATGCCAAAAAACCACAATTACAAGAACGATTAAACTTAGAGATCGCCGAAGCAATTATGGAATATTTAAATGCATCCGGTGCTTTAGTCGTTATTGAAGCAGAGCACATGTGTATGAATATGCGTGGCGTCAAACGTCCCGGAACATCTACTGTGACTTCTATTAGTCGTGGGATTTTTGAAACAGATACAACATTAAAACAAGAAGTTTATAAATTAATGGGACTATAACACTCTCAGTGAAAAAACATCATGATGATGTTTTTTCACTGACTTTTCATTTAGCCATTTTTAAAGGAGCATATTATGGATTATATTGTCGTATCCGACTTACTCATTTTTGCCAATCATGGTGTTTTTCAAGAAGAAAAAACACTCGGACAAAAATTTTATTTAGATTTAAAACTAGGTTTATCCACACAACGTGCGGCTTTATCGAATGATTTAACAGCCTCTGTTCATTATGGAGAACTCGCACAACATATCACAACATTATTTCAGCAACAGTCGTATGATTTAATTGAAACATGTGCAGAAAAGATTGCACACTTTATTTTATCGACATATCCAATCGTTGATGAAGCACATGTACGTGTTAAAAAACCATGGGCTCCTATCACTCTACCTGTGGAGAGCGTCTATGTTGATATTGTCAGAAAAAGACATCGTGCTTTTTTAAGTTTAGGATCAAACATTGGTGACTCACAAGTACTTTTAGAAACAGCTATACAAAAATTAAATAATGCGTACATAAAAGTAACAAAACTTTCTTCTTTGTATCGCACAAAAGCATGGGGCTTAACAGACCAACCTGACTTTTTAAACCAAGTTATCGAAATCGAAACCTTTTATGAACCACAAACATTACTACAACACTTACAAAATATTGAGTTAGAGTTAGGACGTGAACGACACATACACTGGGGACCACGGACAATTGATATTGATATTTTGTTCTACGATAATCAAATCATTTATGAATCCAATTTAATTGTCCCTCATCCTTATATTCAAGAACGCACATTTGTTCTTGAACCAATGTGTGATATTGCTCCGCACTATATTCATCCCGTCCTACAAAAACCAATGCGCTATTTATTCGATACATTAAAAACAGATACAGCATCGCAATGATGTTGTATCTGTTTTTTATAAAATATGCACTATTTTCCACCATATCATATAAACAAATGCCAGTAAAATAAATGTCACGACTGTCATCGCCATTCCAAAACGTAGCATATACTTTTCAGAATAGTATTGCTTTGCCGTTCCAATCATGACCGTTGCTTGATGAAATGGTAATAAGAAATGAATATTGACAATAATATACGTCATCAATGTTATGATTTCAGGTCGATACCCTACTTCTTGTGTAAGTGGTAATAGAATTGGTAGTACTACCGACATTGTTGCCACAGATGAACCAATACACAAATGTAAAACCATGACAAGTAAAGCAATCATTAACAAGTATATATTAGACTGTTCAACTGGAATAAACTGCTTCAATGTTTGAAAAATAACAGCCGTAATGCCACTTTGTCCTAGTACTTTTCCAATACTAAATACGGTCATTAAAAATAACACAAAATGTGGATTTATCGCTTTTAAATCTTTTATACTAATAACACGTCCCCCATACATTACCAAAACGCCTGCTACAGCTGGAATAAATGCAGGAATAGAGTGCCATCTATACGTCATCCAACAAAAAATAATCGCCACCATTGTCAATAAAACAATGGATTGATTTCTTTTTGGTATTTGTTTTTCATTTTGCTTTGTTGGTGCAATCATACCTAAATGGAAATAAGATAAGTCATTTTTAAACACGATATAGACAGTCACAATCGTTACAATAGACGCTATTAGTGTTGGAACTGACATCAATGCAAACCAATGCTCAAATGTCAGTCGTTGCTTGACATGCTCTCCGGCAAACGTCAGTGCTGCTTGGTTAAGTACAATATCACCATTGTTAAAAAACATATACGTCATAACAACACCGATAAATCCGTTAAAAATAATAGCTTGTTTCGCTCGTTCTTCCTGTGGTGTTTTTGCCACAAGTAATCCATTCAAAATTGTTCCAATGATAATCACTCTCGCAAATGCTTGGGGAACAAGAAATACAAATAGTAGCCCGAATAAATACGGTACACTAAGCAGTGCAATCTTATTCGTTGCACTTTTCTTAAAAATCTTTTCAACATATTGATGCACAATACCAGTATTCATTATACCTACTGATAAAAGCATTGTCGTCATAATCAAGATATTCGTATCTGACCATACAAAACTAATCATATCAACCATATTTGTTTTTCCGAATATAGCGACCATAATCAAAAAAAATAGACATGCTAAACTTTTATGTACTGCCTCCGTTGCCCAAAGAGCAGCAGAACATATCAAACTAGAAAATAAAAGACTTTGTTCTAGTGTCATATTTAAAGGGTTAACGTAAGCAATCAATGCCGATACCGTGAGAATAATGCTTAACGGCACCCATTTTATGTGTTTTACCATACGGTAAACCTCCTCTATAAGATGTAAAAGCATCTAAACAGTGTTTACCTATTTGTATGGTAAACAGCGGACGCAATCATTAGTCGCATGATACTCATTTCGTTTCGTGACAACATCCCATTCACGAACACTTAACGCTAATGATTTACTCTGTTTCATCAATTAACTCGCTTTCCAGAAAATATTATACAATATCGTTTATTTAAAATACAAGATATTTTACGGACGTTTAAAAGGAGTACATCATCATGTACTCCTTTTACCAAATGATTATTGATAAGCCTTCAAATTTTCATCTTCTACTTGTTCAACCATGCGTACAGCATCTGCAATTTTTATTGCCATAAGGTGTTTCGGTATCGTATGAACACGTAACACTTCAACACCTTGAACGGCTGCTAATGCCGTTAAAACAGCAGATGCCTCATCTCTATTATCCACACCTTTTTCAGATGACATATCCACATCAAAATGATTTTCTTCTAATAATGTCGTAATAAATCTTTTTCTAGAAACACCTAAAAAAGCACAACACCCTAATTGATGTATATCACTTAAATGATTTAACAACATAAAATTCTCACGTTTCGTTAACCCAAAACCAATTCCCACATCTAACATCATTCTGTTTTTTGAAATACCATTTTTTTGTGCAATAGATAACACTTTTTTAAAATAATATGACATCACATCATGAATTGGCATACTATCAAATGTGAATTGCTCTTTCTCAGTAAACACATCTTCCTTTGTAAATTTTGGAAAAATTTTTGAACTTTCATGGTGAGGTCTAGCAATAACAGGATTAAACATCGCAATAAATCCTACATCAGAATTACCAATGACCTTTGCCATATTCTTATCACCTAATAAACCAGTAATATCATTAATAATATCTACACCTGCATCAATAGCCGCTTGAGCTACTTCAGATTTCCATGTGTCTACTGAAATAGGAATATCACTAAAAGATTTTATCGCTTTAACAACGGGGACAACACGATTTATTTCTTCTTGTATGTCCACATAGGTACTTCCCGGTCTAGTGGACTCCCCACCAATATCTAACATTTTTGCCCCTTGAGCAATCAATTCTTTTGCTCTTTGTACCGCTAACTCAACACCAAAATACTTCCCACCATCAGAAAAAGAATCCGGTGTCACATTGATAATGCCACATAGAACTGTTTCTTTACAATCTAATGTATCCTCTCTATAGTAAAATTGTCTTTCCATATACCTATCGCTCCTCATTACACATAACGCTACATATTATTGTAACATATTTTTTACAACTATATACATTTCATCATAAGGAGGCACTCATGAAAAACAAATCGCAAACCATTTTAAAAATATCTCTATTATTTATCATAAATATGATTGTACTAAATATACTTTCTAATCTCGGATTTTATATTGTGATGAACGAAAAAAGTTACCAATTCCCTCCACTATTCTCAACGGTAGTATTGCTACTTATTATAAAAGCACTTAAAAAATAAATTTATTAAATAGGGTTGATGGCGTAAGCCATCAACCCTAAAAATATAGAACCATAAAATCCGTCACAGAACTTTACGTCATTATATAAATAAAAAAACTAATGAAGACTCATTAGTAGAATTGTTTGTATTATCACGGGAATACTCCCGTGATAATACAGCGAGCTAGACTAAGTATTTATATAGCAATACTAACATCATAACGCTCTATTTAATTAAACCAATTCAATAATTACCATTGAAGCGCCATCGCCACGACGTGTTTCAGTTTTCAAAATACGTGTGTAGCCACCTTGACGTTCACTGTAACGACTTGCTAAGTCATTGAATAATTTTTGTAATACTGATTCAACAACAATTGTACCTTCTTCTTCACGTACAGATGCTACTTCATTACGTAAAAACGCTGCAGCTTGGCGACGTGTGTGTAATGTACCACGTTTACCTAAAGTAATCATTTTTTCTGCTGTTGAGCGAATTTCTTTCGCACGTGCTTCTGTTGTTACAATACGTTCATTTATCAATAAGTCAGTTGTCAAATCACGTAACATTGCTTTTCTTTGTGCACTATTACGTCCTAATTTACGGTAAGCCATGGGTATCCTCCTTTACTTTGATACTAATCTTCTTGACGTAATGTCAAGTTTAATTCAATTAGTTTGTTACGCACTTCTTCTAAAGATTTGCGTCCAAGATTACGCACTTTAATCATTTCTGCCTCTGTTTTATCAGTTAACTCTTGAACAGTGTTGATACCTGCACGTTTTAAACAGTTATAAGAACGAACAGATAAATCTAACTCTTCAATCGTCATTTCTAGCATTTTTTCTTTATGCGTGTCTTCCTTCTCTACCATGATTTCAACTTTACGAGCTTGTTCATTTAAGTTGACAAACACATCTAAATGCTCTGTTAAAATTTTAGCTGATAAACTAATCGCTGCTTCAGGACTGATTGAACCATCTGTCCAAACATCTAATGTCAATTTATCATAAATATTTTTTTGACCAATTCTAGTGTTTTCAACTTGATAATTCACACGACTAACAGGAGTGTAAATGGAATCAATCGGTAATACACCAATCGGCATATCTTCACGTTTATTGTACTCTGAACGTACGTATCCTCTACCTGCTCTTGCACTTAAATTCATTTTTAAATGTGCGCCGTCTGCGACTGTACAAATGTATAAATCTGGATTTAAGATATCAACATCACTTGTTGGTGTAATGTCACCAGCTGTTACAACAGCAGGACCTACAATATTCAACTCTAATGTTTTTTCTGTTACATCGTTCAATTTCAATGCAAGCTTTTTGATATTTAAAATCATTGTCGCTACATCTTCAACAACACCTGGTACTGTTGAAAATTCATGTAGTACACCTTCAATTTGTATATCTGTAATAGCTGCTCCTGGTAATGAAGACAACAAAATACGACGTAGTGAATTTCCAAGGGTGGTTCCGTAACCGCGTTCTAGTGGTTCAACAACGAATTTACCAAATTTGGCGTCTTCGCTGATCTCAATCGTCTCAATTTTAGGTTTTTCAATTTCGATCATTTTCTACTATACCCCTCTCCGATGGAACAGTACATGATGACATACTGTTTTAAACTACTCAACAATGTCTATACATTGTTTGTTATCATTTTATGTTTTCGTAAAACTTTAACTGTCCCGTTTCACTATACACGACGACGTTTTGGAGGACGACATCCATTATGTGGAATAGGTGTTACGTCACGAATTGCTGTGATTTCTAAACCTGCTGCTTGTAATGAGCGAATAGCTGATTCACGACCTGAACCTGGTCCTTTAACAGATACTTCCACTGTTTTCATACCGTGTTCCATTGAGCCTTTAGCAGCAGATTCAGCAGCCATTTGAGCAGCAAATGGTGTTGATTTTTTAGAACCTTTAAATCCTAAAGCACCTGCTGATGACCATGCTACTGCATTACCATGAACATCAGTAATCATAACAATTGTATTATTGAATGTTGAACGGATATGTGCAATACCTGTCTCAATATTTTTTTTCACACGACGTTTACGTGTCACTTTTTTTGCCATGAAAGACTAACCTCCCTTATTTATTATTTTTTCTTACCTGCAATTGCTTTTGCTGGGCCTTTACGCGTACGCGCATTATTTTTAGTGTTTTGTCCACGAACTGGTAAACCACGACGATGACGCATGCCTCTATAAGAACCAATTTCAATCAATCGTTTAATGTTTAAGCTCACTTCACGACGAAGATCGCCTTCAACTTTTAGTTTATCTACTTCCGCACGAATACGGTCTAATTGTTCGTTTGATAAATCACGTACACGAATTTCTTCTGAAACATCAGCTGCTGCTAAAATTTCTTGAGAAGTTTTCTTTCCAATACCATAAATATATGTTAATGAAATTACTACACGTTTGTCACGTGGTATGTCTACACCTGCAATACGAGCCATTCTTTAGGTACCTCCTTTTTTAATTATCCTTGACGTTGTTTGTGTTTTGGATTTTCACAAATTACCATCACACGACCATTGCGTTTAATAACTTTACATTTTTCGCAGATTGGTTTAACTGAAGCTCTAACTTTCATTTTTTTGCCTCCTCATAATAAAACGATATAGTATCATTTGTTTACATTAGATTATCTCATTTATTTGACGGAGTATAATTATTTAAAGCGATAAGTAATTCTGCCACGAGTTAAATCATACGGTGATAACTCAACAGTTACTTTATCTCCGGGTAATATACGGATGTAATGCATTCTTATTTTACCAGAAACATGCGCCAATACAATATGACCGTTTTCAAGTTCGACTTTAAACATTGCATTTGGCAAAGTCTCAACGACTGTTCCTTCAATTTCAATCACATCGTCTTTCGCCACGCCTTAAAACCTCCTTAGCTTTCAAGCTTATTACGCTCTAACCTGTTAATTATACCATATCACGCTTTTTTTGAAAAGTGAATATGGCTATTTTTCAATAATTTTACGGACATTATCAAAAACTATATTGATGTCTTCTTCACCATTCACATTGAAAAGAACATTTTTTTCTTGATAATAATCCAACAAAGGTTTTGTTTGTTTTAAATTAACTTGAATACGATTTTCAACCGTTTCAGGTTTATCGTCTTCACGTTGATAGAAATCATGATTTCCACAACGATCACATGTTCCTTCCACTTTTGGTGGATTATTTAATGTATGGTATGTTGCACCACAATCACGACAAATAATTCTTCCTGTTAAACGTGCTTTTAAAACTTCTGGATTTACATCAATATTAATGACTGCATCTACTTGTTTTCCAAGCTCTAATAATATCGCATCTAATGCTTGTGCTTGGTTCACTGTACGAGGAAATCCATCTAATAAAAATCCGTTAACAGTATCAGATTGTGCCAATCTTTCTTTGACAATACCATTTGTCACTTCATCAGGTACTAATTCGCCTTTATCCATAAAAGATTTTGCTTGTAGACCTAATGGTGTACCGTTTTTTATCGCCGCTCTAAACATATCTCCTGTTGAAATGTGTGGAAAATGATAGGTATCGACAATTTTTTCAGCCTGTGTTCCTTTTCCAGCACCAGGTAATCCCATTAAGATAATATTCATATTGTTTCTCCTCTATCTAATACAAGATAAAGTGTGACAAAAGCAAGAATAACACTTCAAGCTTTTGCCTAGCACCCTATTGAATAAAACCATGATATTTACGTTTAATCAATTTACCTTGAATTTGTTTCGTTGTTTCTAAAATAACACCGATAATGATTAGTAAGTTTGTACCAAGTAACGCTAAATTAGGCGGCCAACCTGGAATAAATACAGACGCAAAATTTGGGATTGCCGCAATCAATGCTAAATAAACAGCACCAACTGTACTTAATCTCATTAACAATTTAGAAATATAATTTTCTGTACCTTTCCCCGGTCTAACACTAATAATGTATCCACCTTGTTTTTGCAAGTTTTCAGCCACTTTTTCAGGATTTACTTGCACAAACGCGTAGAAGAACGTAAATAATACAATCAATGTAATATAAACCGTTGCTCCTAGAACAGTACGATAATTAAACGCATTGTTTAATAGGACAAACCATGCTTCACCTTTATATGTTGCTGCAAAAAGGTTTAAAATTGTTGCAGGTATCAATAAGAATGAACTTGCAAAAATAACAGGAATCACACCGGCTGAGTTAATTTTTAATGGTAAATATGCCATTTGACTTGCGCCATTAGCACGTTTTGAATATTGTACAGATATTTTGCGTTTTGCTTGTTCCATAAAGATAACAAACATAATCATTGCTAATATCAATACAATAATACCTACCACAATAGATATGTTAATCCATAATGGCTGTGCATCACTAGCTAAGTATTTCATGAAGAGTGTGTATAATTGAGCAGGCAACTGTGCAACAATCCCTGCAAAAATAATCATAGACACACCATTACCGACACCTTTTTGTGTGATTTGCTCACCTAACCACATTACAAGCATTGTACCTGTTGTTAAAATGAGAGCAATAAGCATATAACCACCCATAGAAGTATCGCGTACTAAACCATATCCTGTTAATGCGTTAAAACCAAAAGATACACCGATTGCTTGAATAAACCCTAAAACAATTGTGAAATAAACAGTCGCTTTATTTAATTTACGACGACCAACCTCACCTTGTTTTGCCCATTCAGTAAATCTTGGAATGATATCCATTTGTAATAACTGCACAATGATAGAGGCCGTAATATATGGAGAAACACCCAATGCAAAGATTGAGTATTGTCTTAATGCGCCTCCACCAAATGTATTTAAAATACTAAATAAACTATTTCCACTTTCCGATAAAGTTGATAATGCTGCTGCATTAACGCCAGGAACAGTAATATGTGCTCCTATACGGAAAATGACAAGAATCATAAAAGTGTAAAATATTCTATTACGGACATCTTTTACTTGGAATGCAGATTTCAATAATGAGAACATTAAATCACCTCAACAGTTCCACCAGCAGCTTCAATTGCTTCTTTGGCTACTTTTGAGAATTTGTGTGCTTTAACAGACAATTTTCTCTCTAATGCTCCATTAGCTAAAATTTTAACACCTGATAATTCTTTTTTCACTAATCCCATTTCTACTAATGCTGCTGGAGTTACTTCAGCACCATCTTCAAAACGGTTTAAATCAGTTAAATTCACAATTACATATTCTTTACGGTTGATATTATTGAAACCACGTTTTGCAATACGTTTGAATAATGGAGTTTGACCCCCTTCAAAACCTAATCTCACACCACCGCCTGAACGTGCTTTTTGACCTTTTTGTCCACGACCAGATGTTTTTCCGTTTCCAGAACCTTGACCACGACCTACACGATTACGTACGTGACGTGAACCTTCGGCTGGTTTTAATGTATGAAGTTCCATGTTAACTAGGCACCTCCTTTTATATTTTTCTATAAAATTAAATTTCTTCTACTTCAACTAAGTGAGAAACTGTACGAACCATACCTTTAATCGCATCGTTAGCTGGTTTAACCACTTGTTTATGTGGTTTTGTTAAACCTAATGCTTTACATGTATCGATTTGATTTTGAGGACGTCCGATTAAGCTACGTTTTAAAGTGATTTTTAATTCTGCCATCTCTTTTTGTCCTCCTCTTACAATTCTTCTACTGATTTGCCACGTAATTTAGCAACTTCTTCAGCACGTTTTAATTGT
Source organism: Carnobacteriaceae bacterium zg-84 (assembly GCA_013874835.1). Taxonomy (NCBI): domain Bacteria; kingdom Bacillati; phylum Bacillota; class Bacilli; order Lactobacillales; family Carnobacteriaceae; species Carnobacteriaceae bacterium zg-84. The sequence goes on from CP059430.1 coordinate 1,796,184, forward strand.
TTTAATCCTTCTACTGTTGCACGTACCATGTTAATTGGTGTGTTTGATCCTAAAGATTTACTTGTAATATCAGCAACACCTGCTAATTCAACAACGGCACGAACAGGACCACCCGCTGCAACTCCTGAACCGGCTGGAGCTGGTTTTAACAATACATTACCGCCACAGAAACGACCAATTACTTCGTGTGGGATTGTAGAACCAACAACTGGTACTTCAATCAAGTTTTTCTTAGCGTCTTCGATAGCTTTACGGATAGCTTCAGGTACTTCTTGAGCTTTACCTGTACCAAATCCTACGTGACCATTTTTGTCACCAACAACAACTAACGCAGCAAAACGTAAACGACGTCCACCTTTTACAACTTTAGTAACACGGTTAATAGCAACAACACGTTCTTCTAATTCTAATTTTGTTGGGTCAATAAAAACCATGAATGGGTATCCTCCTTCTTTTAAAATTCTAGTCCATTTTCGCGTGCAGCTTCAGCTAAAGCTTTAACGCGGCCATGGTATAGATAACCACCACGGTCGAAGACTACTTGCTTAATATTTTTTTCAGCAGCTCTTTGAGCAATTAGTTTACCAACTGAAACTGCTTCTTCAGATTTTGTAGCTTTTGACACTTCTTTATCTAAAGTTGAGGCACTTGCTAGCGTCACACCCGCTACGTCATCAATTAATTGAGCGTAGATGTGTTTATTAGAACGGAAAACGTTCAAGCGTGGGCACTCAGCAGTACCAGAAATTTTGTTTCTTACACGCGCATGACGAGCTTGGCGCATTTTATTTTTATCTGGTTTTGTAATCACGATGTCACCTCTTTATAAGTATAAAATATAGTTATATATGATAGACAAGTAAATAATGCTTTTAAAAAGACATTATTTACCTGTTTTACCTTCTTTACGACGTACAAATTCGTTAACGTAACGAATACCTTTACCTTTATATGGTTCTGGTGGACGTACGTCACGGATGTTAGCTGCTAAAGCGCCAACTTTCTCTTTACTAATACCACGTACGATAACTTTTGTATTTGAAGGTACTTCAACAGTAATACCATCTTCTGGAGTAAATTCAACTGGATGTGAGTAACCAACGTTTAATACAAGTTTTGTCCCTTGTAATTGAGCACGGTACCCAACCCCAATTAGTTCTAACTCTTTCGCAAAGCCTTCTGTTACACCAACAACCATGTTATTAAATACAGCACGTGTTGTTCCGTGTAATGAACGACTTTCTTTTTCATCATTAGGACGAGTGAATGTTACTTCTGCTTCACCTACATTGATTTCAATGATTGGTGAAAATGTACAAGTTAATTCACCTTTAGGCCCTTTTACTGTTACTTCTTGACCATTTTTAGTAACGGTTACGCCACTTGGAATCACAACTGGTTTATTACCAATACGACTCATGACTGCACCTCTCTTTCTTTAATTATTATGTACGAATTATCTTACCAAACGTATGCTAAGACTTCGCCACCTACATTTTTTTGTCTTGCAACTTTATCAGTGATAACACCTTCAGAAGTTGAAAGAATTGCAATACCTAAACCATTTAATACTTTAGGTACTTCATTTGTTTTAGCATAAACACGTAAACCTGGTTTTGAAATACGTTTTAAACCAGTAATAACGCGCTCGTTATTTTGACCATATTTTAAGAATACACGGATAACGCCTTGTTTGTCATCTTCAATAATTTCAAAATCTTTAATGAAACCTTCGTTTTTTAAGATTGTTGCGATATCTTTTTTCATTCTTGATGCAGGTGCTTCTAGTACCGCGTGACGAACCATGTTCGCATTACGAATACGTGTTAGAAAATCTGCAATCGGATCTGTCATAACCATTTAGTTTAACCTCCTTTTCGATAGATATGGGATTACCAACTAGCTTTCTTCACTCCAGGAATTTGCCCTTTATAAGCAAGTTCGCGGAAGCAAATACGGCAAAGTTTAAATTTGCGATAAACAGAGTGTGGACGTCCGCAACGTTCGCAACGAGTATATTCTTGAACTGCGAATTTTTTAGGACGTTTGTTTTTTGCAACCATTGATTTTTTAGCCACTTTATTCGCCTCCTTATATTATTTTTGGAATGGCATTCCTAATTGAGTTAATAATTCTCTTGATTCTTCATCCGTTTTAGCTGTTGTTACGATAACGATATCCATACCACGTACTTTATCAACTTTATCATAATCAACCTCTGGGAAGATTAATTGTTCTTTAACACCTAATGTGTAGTTTCCACGACCGTCAAATGATTTTTTACTTACACCGCGGAAGTCACGCACACGAGGTAATGAAACTGTTACTAATTTGTCTAAGAAATCATACATTCTTTCGCCACGTAAAGTCACTTTTGCTCCGATTGGCATTCCTTCACGTAAGCGGAATCCAGCGATAGATTTTTTAGCTTTTGTAATGACAGGTTTTTGTCCTGAAATCAATGTCAATTCATCAACAGCTTTTTCTAAGTTTTTAGCATTAGATACTGCATCACCAACACCCATGTTGATAACAATTTTCTCAACTTTTGGTGCTTGCATCACAGATGCATAATTGAATTTTTCTACTAATGAAGGGATAATTTCCTTCACATATTTTTCTTGTAAACGATTCATTAAAATAGCTCCTCCTTCCTCGGTTTATTATTTATCGATAGCTTCACCAGTTTTTTTAGAAACGCGTACTTTTTTACCGTCCACTACTTTATAGCCAACACGAGTTGGTTGGTTTGTAGCTGGATCGATTAACATAACGTTAGAAACATGGATTGGCGCTTCTTTCTCCACGATTCCGCCATTTGGATTTGCTTGTGTAGGTTTTTGATGTTTTTTAACAATATTTACACCTTCAACAAGAACGCGATCTTTTTTCGGAAAAGCTTTAGTTACTACGCCTTCTTTGCCTTTATCTTTACCAGTCAATACTTTAACTTTATCACCAGTTTTTACGTGCATGTAACTTTGCACCTCCTTCGTTCTTAACTCTTATTTTTGGATTTAATTAGATTACTTCTGGAGCTAGAGAAACAATTTTCATATAGTTGTTATCACGTAATTCACGAGCAACCGGTCCAAAAATACGAGTTCCACGAGGGCTTTTATCATCACGAATGATAACACACGCATTTTCATCAAATTTGATGTATGATCCGTCTTTACGACGTGCACCTGATTTTGTACGAACGATTACAGCTTTAACAACGTCTCCTTTTTTAACAACTCCACCTGGTGTTGCTTGTTTTACAGTTGCAACAATCACATCACCAATATTGGCTGTTTTACGATTTGATCCACCTAAAACTCTGATAGTTAACACTTCACGTGCACCTGAGTTATCAGCTACTTTCAAACGAGATTCTGTTTGAATCATCTCGGTATCCTCCTTCCGAACTTGTTCTTACATATCTAATTGGTTAAATAATAATGGATTCCTCAACAATTTCTAATAAACGAAAATGTTTGGTAGCAGAAAGTGGACGAGTTTCCATAATTTTTACGATGTCGCCCATTTTTGCTGAATTATTTTCATCATGAGCTTTGAATTTTTTAGAATATTTAACGCGTTTACCATAAGTTGGGTGTGTTTTGTAAGTTTCAACCACTACAGTGATTGTTTTGTCCATTTTATCTGAAACAACACGACCTTGATAAACTTTACGTTGGTTACGTTCTTCAGTCATCTTTAGTATGTCCTCCTTTGCTGATTAATTATTTTTGTAATTCTTGTTGACGCACAACTGTTTTGATACGCGCAATAGTTTTACGTACTTCTTTCAAGCGTGCTGTATTTTCTAACTGGCCAGTAGCTAGTTGGAATCGAAGATTGAATAATTCTTCTTTGAATTCTTTTTCTTTTGCAACTAATTCAGCAGTGGACAATCCATTTAATTCATTAATTTTCATTCGATTCACCACCCTGTTCTGTACGTTTTACAAATTTCGTTTTAACTGGTAATTTGTGAGAAGCTAAGCGGAATGCTTCACGTGCGATTTCTTCTGAAACGCCTGCAACTTCAAACATGATTTTACCACGTTTTACTGGTGCTACCCAGCCTTCAGGAGCCCCTTTACCAGAACCCATACGAACACCGATAGCTTTAGCTGTATATGATTTATGAGGGAAAATTTTAATCCATACTTTCCCACCACGTTTCATATAACGAGTCATTGCAATACGGGCAGCTTCAATTTGGCGGTTTGTAATCCAGTGTGATTCAGTCGCTTGTAAACCAAATTCACCAAAACTTACTTCTTTACCACCTTTAGCTTCGCCACGCATTTTTCCTCTGAATTCACGACGGAATTTAACACGTTTTGGTACTAACATGATTAATTTTCTCCTTTCTTCACATTTTTCTTAGTTGGTAATACTTCACCACGGTAAATCCAAACTTTAACACCTAATTTACCATAAGTTGTGTCTGCTTCTTCCCATGCATAATCAATGTCTGCACGTAAAGTATGCAATGGAACAGTTCCTTCTGAATAGCTTTCGCTACGCGCAATATCCGCACCATTTAAACGACCTGATACCATTGTTTTAATCCCTTGTGCTCCAGCTTTCATTGTACGTTGAATAGCTTGTTTTTGTGCACGACGGAATGCAACACGGTTTTCTAATTGACGAGCAATTCCTTCAGCAACTAATTTTGCATCTAAGTCAGGTTTTTTAATTTCAACAATGTTGATATTAACATGCTCTTTACCTGTTAATTGTTTTAATTCTTTACGTAGGTTTTCTACCTCTGAACCGCCTTTACCGATTACTAATCCTGGTTTAGCAGTGTGGATAGATACTGTTACGACGTTATTTGCTTTACGTTCTGTTTCAATTCTAGAAATCGCAGCATCTTTTAATTTTCCAAAAACATACTTACGAATTCTTAAATCTTCATGTAAGAACTCTGCGTAATCTTTTTCTGCGTACCATTTTGCATCCCAGTCACGAATGATACCGACACGCATACCTATTGGATGTACTTTTTGACCCACAGACTATCCCTCCTTCTTCTCAGTTACCACGATTGTAATGTGGCTTGTACGTTTCATAATTGGAGAAGCAGATCCTTTTGCACGTGGACGGAAACGTTTCATTGTTGGTCCTTCGTTAACAAAAGCTTCACTTACTACCAAGTTTTCAATATCTAAATCATAATTGTGTTCTGCGTTTGCAATTGCTGACATCAATACTTTTTCAACAATAGGAGATGCAGAACGTGGTGTGAATTTCAAAATTGAAATTGCTTCACCGATTTTTTTACCTCTAATAAGATCTACTACTAAACGAACCTTACGAGGCGCAATGCGAACAGTTTTTGCAACTGCTTTAGCAGATGTAATTTCTGACATACTATTTTACCTCCTTGATTAACGTTTTTTAGTTTTTTTGTCATCGGCAGCATGACCACGATACGTTCTTGTTGGTGCAAATTCACCTAATTTGTGTCCTACCATATCTTCTTGAACATAAACAGGAACATGTTTTCTTCCATCGTAAACCGCAATTGTTTGTCCAACAAAGTTAGGGAAGATTGTAGAACGGCGTGACCAAGTTTTTACAACTTGTTTTTTATCACTTGCTGCTGCAGCTTCAACTTTTTTCATTAAATGGGCATCGACGAATGGCCCTTTTTTAAGACTACGACCCACAGCGAAGCCTCCCTTCTGTTTTCATTTATTCTTGAGTTTTATTTCTTATTTTTTACGTCCGCGAACAATTAATTTATTGCTACGAGCTTTTTTCTTACGAGTTTTCAATCCAAGAGCTGGTTTACCCCATGGAGTCATTGGTGATTTACGTCCGATAGGAGCACGACCCTCACCACCACCGTGTGGGTGATCATTAGGGTTCATTACAGAACCACGTACTGTTGGGCGTTTGCCTAACCAACGTGAACGTCCTGCTTTACCAATGTTTACAAGTTCATGTTGTTCGTTACCTACTGTACCTACTGTTGCACGGCAAGTTGATAAAATCATACGTACTTCACCAGAGTTCAAACGTACTAATGTATATTTACCTTCTTGACCTAATACTTGAGCGCTAGTTCCAGCTGAACGAATTAATTGTCCACCTTTACCAGGTTTTGTTTCAATATTATGGATCACAGTACCTACTGGGATATGAGATAATGGTAATGCATTACCTACTTTAATATCTGCATTTACACCAGATTCTACTTTTTGACCTACTTCAATTCCTTTTGGAGCAATGATGTATGCTTTCACACCATCTGCGTATTGAATTAACGCAATGTTTGCTGAACGGTTTGGATCATACTCAACAGCTTTAACAGTTGCTGGCATGTTGTCTTTAACACGTTTGAAATCAATCACACGGTAAGCACGTTTGTGACCACCACCGTGGTGACGAACTGTAATTTTACCTTGGTTGTTACGTCCGGCAGTTTTTTTAATTGACTCTAACAATGATTTTTCAGGTGTTGATTTTGTGATTTCAGCAAAATCATAACCTGTCATGTTACGACGTCCGTTTGATGTCGGATTATATTTTTTCAACGCCACGTTATTTACCTCCTAAATTTTTCTTATATCTTGTGAATATTAGTCGTTACTTTCAAAAATTTCAATGTCTTTTGAAGATTCTGTTAATGTTACGATTGCTTTACGACGTTTTTTAGTGTATCCAGCATATTTACCTACGCGTTTGAATTTACCACGTACGTTCATAATGTTAACACTTTTCACTTCTACACCGAAGACTTCTTCGATTGCTTGTCTTACTAATGTTTTATTAGCACGTACATCTACTTCAAAAGTATATTTTTTCTCATCCATTGCTAGTACAGATGCTTCTGTAATAATTGGACGTTTGATTACATCACGAGCATTCATTATTTAAGAGCCTCCTCTACTGTTGAAAGAGCACTTTGAGTGAATAATACTTTTGTGTTTGAGAATACATCTAGTACACTTACGTTGTCTTCTGCTACAACTGTAACATTTGGTAAGTTACGAGCTGATAATGCCGCAAAGTCATTACCGTTTTCTACAACAACTAATACTTTTGATGTCACATCTAAGTTTTTCAATACTTGTGCAAATTCTTGTGTTTTTGGTGCACTAAAGTTTAATGCGTCTACTACTACTAAGTTACCTTCAGCCACTTTGGATGAAAGAACTGATTTGATAGCTAAACGACGAACTTTTTTGTTTAATTTATAGCTATATGAACGTGGTGTTGGACCAAAGACTGTTCCACCGCCTACCCATTGTGGTGAACGAGTTGAACCTTGTCTTGCACGACCAGTTCCTTTTTGACGCCATGGTTTACGACCACCGCCACGTACAGCACTACGGTTTTTTGTAGCGTGTGTACCTTGTCTTAATGAAGCACGTTGCATAATGATTGCATCGAACACAACATTCTCATTTGGTTCTACGCCGAATACTGCATCGTTTAATTCGATTTCGCCGACAGTTGAACCATCTTGTTTAAATAAAGTTACCTTTGCCATTTAATCGTTTCCTCCTTCCCAGCTTACTTATTTCCTGCTTTGCGAGCAGTACGAATTTCTACTAATGATTTTTTAGATCCAGGTACATTACCTTTGATTAAAATTACATTGTTTTCTAAATCAACTTTTACAACTTCTAAGTTTTGAATTGTGATACGATTTCCACCTGTTTGACCTGGTAAGTTTTTACCTTTAAATACGCGTGATGGGAAAGAAGCTCCACCCATTGACCCAGGACGACGGTGGTAACGAGAACCGTGAGCCATTGGTCCACGACTTTGTCCATGACGTTTGATAACACCTTGGAATCCTTTTCCTTTAGATGTTCCTGTTACATCAACAATGTCTCCTGCTTGGAAAACATCAACTTTTACTTCTTGTCCTAATTCATATTCTCCTAGCTCAACATTGTTAAATTCACGAATGAAGCGCTTAGGAGTAGCGTTTGCTTTAGCTACATGACCTTTTTCAGGTTTGTTTGTCAATACTTCACGTTTGTCTTGGTAACCTAATTGAACAGCTTCGTAACCATCGTTTTCGATTGTTTTTAATTGTAAAACGACGTTTGGAGTTGCTTCAACAACTGTTACTGGTACTAATTCACCACTTTCAGTGAAGAATTGAGTCATCCCTACTTTTCTTCCTAAGATTCCTTTGGCCATGGTACACCTCCTGATAATTTATTTTATAATTTAATTTCGATATCAACGCCACTTGGTAATTCAAGTTTTGTTAAGGCATCGATTGTTTTTTGCGTTGGGTTCACAATGTCAATTAAACGTTTGTGAGTACGCATTTCGAACTGTTCACGAGAATCTTTATATTTGTGAGTCGCACGAATCACTGTATATACTGTTCTTTCTGTTGGTAATGGGATAGGACCCGCTACACTAGCGCCAGTTCTTTTCGCTGTTTCTACGATTTTTTCCGCTGATTGATCTAAAGCACGATGTTCATAAGCTTTTAAACGGATACGAATTTTTTGTTTTGCCATTTTTTTACCTCCTTCGTCAAATGTTTGCATAAGACTAGCTCCACGAAAATTTCCGTCACACCTGACTAGGCAAAGCGTCCGGGTGTGTCGCAACCTCTCGCATCATCACTAACCCTCTTTTTTCAAGAGGGGGTCACTGTTTCTGGGCATGAATCGCCTATAAACACAATGACACTTCCAGTATTATACAAAAAAAAGCCGATTAAATCAAGCTTTTTTCGGAAATTTTTTTTACAATTTCATAACATTTTTTACATATTTTTGTGAAGCGTTACCATAAACATTATCGCCAAAATCAAAACTATTCCTTATAAACAAACATTACTTCAAAAATCAATTTCTATTCAAATAATTGATAATACTCAAAAAAGCTCGATATAACTCATTAAACCAATTTATATCAAGCCTTTTCGCAATTCTCTAAAAAACTACAGTGCAAACAGAATCCAACAGTTCCTTTTACATTTTAATAGTTACGAATTTTTTATCAACACTTACATTTTTTGATAAGCTGCACAAAAATTACTAATTGACATTTACTACTTTTCTAAAATTCCTTTTCTCTTTTTATGATTTTTACGTTCTTGAGTAAGTGCTTTTAACACTTTAGCCTTTCTTATCCGCTCTCGCATATTTATCGGTATAGTTTAAATCTATATCCCCTCCGATTATAAAACTTACGACATCAGATACATCAAACACATATTAAGAATACCTGCACCAAAAATAATAAGAAGGGTATTCACTTTTTTCATTCTGACAATAATAAAACATATTATCAATAGTAGAAATTGGTAGATCATACGTTCATTATTTGTCAACATCATTACTAAACTATATGCTACCGAAACAATCAGTGCTACAACAACCGGTCGAATTGCTTTCATGACTAATTGTACGCCATTTAAATTCTTATACTTGTAGTAAATCATTGAAAAGAGTAATACAATACATAACGATGGTAATACATTCCCAACCGTTGCAACAACTGCACCTATCGGTCCTCCTACTTTCATGCCAACAAAACTCGCTGAATTGATAGCTAAAGGCCCAGGCGTCATTTGAGAAATCGTTAATAAATCTGCATACGTATTTGTATCTAACCAACCTTTTTCTTGGACAATAATGCTTTGTATATATGGTAGAGAGGCGTAACCACCTCCGATACTCAACACCCCAATTTTCATGAATGTAACTAATAAATCAAGCAACATCTTTATGTACCCACTTTCTTTCAATGATAGCTAAAACAAGCCCAACAATCGTCATTATCATAATGACCATTAAAATATGAACATGGAAAATCATTGTAAGCAAAAGTGCACCAAAAAACACAATCCAACTTACTATACTTTTTTGTTTATGAATACCAACAAGTAAATCAACCACAACATCTAAGATCACAGCACATACTCCCACTTGCATACCTTGAAGTAAACTTGCTACAACTGGATTTGTTTTTACAACATCATACAATACATACATACCCATTAAAATAACCATTGGTGGTAAAGCAGTCGCTAACATTGTGACAACTGCCCCAATAACACCTGCCATTCGATACCCAATCGCAACCGAAGCATTAACAGCAATTGCTCCTGGTGCGGTCTGTGCCAAAGCAATCAAATCTAGCATTTCATCTTCATCAATCCACTCTAATTTATCGACGAATGTCGTTTTCATCAATGGTACAATGACATAACCTCCACCAAATGTAAAGGCACTTATCATAAACGTTCTTTTAAATAATTGCCAAAGCATCTTTTTTCCTTTCTTAACAGAAGTAGACACTCTATGATTAGAATGTCTACTTATTTTTAAAAATCAAATAATGATAATTGATTGGAATCTGGTAAATGTGTCAAAACACCATTATCGTTAAAATAATCCATAATCGTCTTACTTACTTTACCACGTTTTGCCAAATCTTCTTTCGATAAGAACGACGCTTCTTCTCGTGCTTGCATAATTTGCTGAGCAACGTTATCTCCCAAACTTGGTACAGCTCTAAACGGCGCTAATAAACTATTTCCTTCGATAATAAAATGACGTGCATGAGATTTTTCAATATCTACCATTTTAAATGTAAAGCCTCTTTCTAACATTTCATTAGCTAATTCTAAAACAGTCAACAAGTTTTTCTCTTTAACAGTAGCGTCTAATCCTTTATCATTGATTTCTTTCATACGTTTTTTAACCATTTCTTTTCCTTGCACCATACTCACCAAATCAAAATCATTAGCACGCACAGAAAAATAAGCACAATAGTACAATAACGGTTCATGCACCTTGTAATAAGCAACTCTTAAAGCCATTAACACATATGCAGCCGCATGGGCTTTTGGGAACATGTACTTAATTTTCAAGCACGATTGAATATACCATTCAGGAACATTATTTTCTCGCATAATCGCTTGCCATTCATCAGGTATCCCTTTTCCTTTACGCACGCTTTCCATAATTTTAAACGCAACACCATCTTCCAAGCCTGCATGAATTAAATAAACCATGATGTCATCACGACAACCGATAACTTTCGATAATGGGGCAACACCTTGTTTAATCAATTCCTCAGCATTCCCTAAATAAACATCTGTTCCATGTGATAGACCAGAAATTTGTAATAGCTCTGCAAAAGTTGTCGGTTTTGTCGCTTCTAACATACCTCGTACAAATTTTGTCCCAAATTCAGGAATCCCCAGTGTTCCCGTTTTACTATCAATTTGTTCAGGTGTCACACCTAGTACTTCTGTCCCTTGGAAAATTTTCATCACATCTTTATCCGTTGGTGGAATTGTTTTTGGGTCACGTCCAGATAAATCTTGTAACATACGAATGACTGTTGGATCATCGTGTCCAAGTATATCTAATTTTAACACATTATCATGAATGGAATGGAAATCAAAATGTGTTGTTTTCCATTCTGCATCTTGTGCATCTGCTGGATATTGTACAGGTGTAAAATCATAAACGTCCATATAATCTGGAATAACAATAATCCCACCTGGATGCTGACCAGTCGTTCTTTTCACACCAGTAGCCCCTAGGGATAAACGGTCTACTTCTGCAGCACGATAGTGTAAATTTTTATCTCGTTCATAGGCTCTTACGTAACCATATGCCGTTTTATCAGCAACCGTACCAATGGTCCCTGCACGATATACATAATCTTCACCGAACAATTCTTTTGTATAAGCGTGGGCACGTGCTTGATAATCTCCTGAGAAATTCAAATCTATATCAGGTACTTTATCCCCATAAAATCCTAAGAATGTTTCAAACGGAATATCTTGTCCATCTTTATCTAATATTGTTTGGCAATGCGGACAAGCTTTTTCAGGCAAATCGTATCCCGAACCATATTGCCCTTCATCAAAAAACTCAGAGTATTGACAATTTGGACAACGATAGTGCGGAGCAAGCGGATTAACTTCTGTAATACCTGTCATAGTCGCTACAAAACTGGAGCCAACAGAACCACGGGAACCAACTAAATAGCCGTCCGACACACTTTTATGTACTAATTTTTGTGAAATTAAATAAATAACAGAAAACCCATTTCCGATAATACTTTTCAATTCTTTCTCTAAACGTTTTTCAACAATTTCAGGTAAATTTTCTCCATATAAACGTCGAGCCTCTTTATAACTTAAATCCGTAATTTCTTGCTCGGCACCTTCAATTTTCGGTGTATACAAGTCTTTTTTCACAGGTGTAATTTTTTCAATACTATCTGCTATTTTTTGAGGATTTCTCCATACGATATTATCCACATCTTCTTTAGGTAAAAAGTCAAAACAACGAATCATATCGTCCGTTGTTCTAAAATGAACTTCTGGAAAATGGAGTTGTCGATTCACATTTGCTTTCATAGTTGAAATCAAAATTTCACGATAAATATGATCTTCTTTATTTAAGTAATGCACATTTCCTGTCGCTACAACAGGTTTGTTTAAATCTTTACCCATTTGGACGATTTGTGAAATGATATCCTCTAAGTCTTTTTCTGTATGAACTAGCTCTTCTGCAATTAGTGTTGAATAAACTTGTTTAGGCATCACTTCTAAGTAGTCATAAAATTTTGCTTTTTCAAGTGCTTCATCGTATCCTTTTTGCATAATTGCTTCAAAAACTTCTCCATTACTACATGCAGAACCAAGTAATAAATGCGTTCGGTGCTTTTGTAATAACGAACGTGGAATACGTGGTACACGATAGAAATAATGGACATTACTTTCTGAAACAAGTTTAAATAAATCTTTTAATCCGTCTTCATTTTTCGCCAATATTGTCACATGAAATGGGCGAGAGCGTTTATAGCCATCTTTTACACCTAAATCATTATTCAATTCATCGTGATAAGAGATACCGTGTTGTTCAAATGCTTCTTTTAAGAAAATAAAGCATAAATACCCTGTCGTTTCAGAGTCATATACCGCACGGTGATGCTGTTCTAAAGCCACACCATAACGTTTAGCTAATGTATTCAAGCGATGTGATTTTAATTCAGGATGCAATGCACGTGATAACTCTAGTGTATCAATAACTGGATTAGTAGCTTCATCAATCCCCACTTTTTTATACCCTGTATTCAAAAAGCCCATATCAAATGATGCGTTATGTGCCACTAAAATTGTTCCTTGAGAAAATGCTTTAAACTCTTGTAAAACCTCTTTTTCAGATCGCCCATCTTTTTGCACCATTTCATCGGTGATACCCGTTAGCGAAATCGTTGTCGCCGACAATGGATGTCCTGGATTGATAAACGCTTCGAAAGTATCAATAACATTTCCTTTATGCATCTTGACAGCAGCCAACTCAATAATTGTATCATAAACAGCTGATAGCCCCGTTGTTTCCACGTCAAAAACAACATACGTTGCATCTGAGAGATTTTCATGGGACGGGTTATACGCTACATCAACACCGTCATCGACCACATAAGCTTCAACACCGTATAGAATTTTCACATCATGCTTTTGTCCGGCAGCATACGCATCAGGGAATGCTTGAACCCCCGCATGATCTGTGACAGCTATGGCTTTATGTCCCCACTTGGCTGCTTGTGCAACATAATCACTAATATGGTTAGTTGCATCCATTTGGCTCATCGTCGTATGTAAATGCAATTCCACACGTTTTTTATCATCAAACGCTGTATCAATTCTCGGACGAATATCCACTAAGTTAATATCTCTTGGCACGACAACAATATCTCGCATAAACTGGTCTTCTTCGAGTGCTCCTCTTACTTTAATCCAGTTTCCTTTTTTCAAATACGTCGCAAACAATTTCGCATCTGTTTCATTCCGTGAAAATAATTTCAGTGCAAATGACCCTGTATAGTCTGTAAATTTGATCGTAAATACTTTTTTCCCATTACGTAATTCTTTTTCCTCACTGGCAAAAATATACCCTTGGAATATAAGATTCGGATGTTCTTCAGTCACATCCCCCATTTGCTGAACAATCTCATTTGGATTGATTCGTCTACCAAAAATCACATCATTTTCCAAAACAATCTCTTCCTCAATTTTTTTCTCTTGTTTTGGTTCTTGTTGTGCCATTTGAATTTGTGCTTGATGTGCTAATTGTTCTAATTCCTGTTGTTGCTTTTCAAGAAATTGTTCTCTTTTTTGCAAAGATGCTTCTTCATCCAAAATCACATCTAATTGAAAAGCAGGAAACCCTAAAGAAGCATATACTTGTTGAATGCCTTCTTTATAGCGAGTAGAAACTTGTTGCAACACCTGTTCACTATCTACTGTAATTCGTAATATATTATTTTCTAATAACGCAATATCTTGTTGGCTTAACAAACGATATAACCCATTTGAAATACCTTGTCTTTGTAACACATACGCCCAATATTGACGCACATTATCTTGTTCAAGCACAGCATGTTCTGCCTTTACATGAACAAATATCTCTGCAATACGTGAAAAAGTTTCTTTAATCGCATTTTCTAAAAAACGCAAATGAGAAAAATCAATCAAGTCATGCATACTTAAAACAAATGTCCATGTATGTTGCTCTTGATTGACAATTACTCGTTCTAAGACAATGCTCGTATGGTACGACATAAAGTCTGGATGTTCATGCAAATTGACTTGTTGTAATAAAACTAAAAACAAATTTTCTTGCGTCATATTGTTACCTCTCTTTTATCTTTCGTTCATATTATAGCATGAAATGAAAAGAAATTCTTTACAAGCAAAATACCGGTTAAACAATTTTGTCTAACCGGTAGTCAATAATAGATAGCGTTAGAAAAACTCTCTTGAACACTTTCTAAAAATTCTTCTTCCAAAGTATATACACTTTGCTTCATTAAAAAGCCATAACTTCAAAAAATAAGACATATTTAACATACGTGATGATAAACAAAATCGGATGATAGTGTATGACGAAAGCTACTATTCCAATTAGACATGCTTTCAACCGTAGACGCCTACTTCTTATTTTTTGTTTTATCGAAGTTATATAGATGCATCACATCTTCTGTATATTTTAAGTCAATTTGACTTTTTTGGTATAAAACCGATAAATCCAGGATTTTATCCTATATCCTAATAAGCTCTTGCAATCCAAACTGTATACTTAGCTGGTTTACCACTTACTAAGCATGTTGCTTTTTCAATCGGTGGGCAAAATGGAATATTACGTGTCGTAAATCCTGTTTCTTCTTTAATTTTTGCCTCGGTTTCTTCTGTACCGTCCCAACCAATCAATACCCAACCTGGCACTTCTTGATTAGCACGTTTTTCTTCAATATGTGCTTTCAATTCATCAAGGGTGTTAATATGTGTGTATTCATTTCCAGAACGCATACGTCTTGCACTTTCTAATAAACGTACTTGCATCTCATCTAATTGTGATACAACAAACTCAACTAAAGTGTCAAAGGATACAGCTACTTTTTCTTGTGCATCACGCATTTTTGTCATCACTTGCTGATTTTCTAAGTCACGTGGTCCACATTCAATACGCATTGGGACACCTTTTAATTCCCATTCATTAAATTTAAAACCTGGTGAATTATCTGTATCATCTAATGTTACACGTAACCCTTTAGATATAAGTGTCGCTTTAATCTCTTCTAATTTTTCTACAATTTCTGGATTTTTCTTCCATGGACCAACTGGGATTAAGACAACTTGTGTTGGTGCAATACGTGGTGGTAACACAAGACCTTGCTCATCTCCATGTGTCATAATCGTTGCTCCAATTAAACGTGTTGAAACACCCCATGATGTTGTATGCGCATAGACATGTTCATTATCACGATTTAAATATTTAATATCAAATGCTTCAGCAAATTTTGTTCCCATATAATGACTAGTTCCAGCTTGTACGGCTTTGCCATCTTTCATCATTGCTTCGATTGAATATGTCGACACAGCCCCTGCAAAACGTTCAGACGGTGTTTTTTCTCCGTCATAAACAGGAATAGCAAGCAAACCTTCAACGACCTGTTTATAAATAGTTAGCATTCTCATTGTACGCGTTCTTGCATCTTCTTCATTTTCATGAGCTGTATGCCCTTCTTGCCATAAAAACTCAGATGTTCTTAAAAATGGTAAAGTTTTCTTTTCCCAGCGGAATACATTTGCCCATTGGTTAATTTCAAGTGGTAAATCACGGTATGAGTTAATCCAATTACTAAATGCATGTCCTATCATCGTTTCAGATGTTGGACGTAATGCTAATTTTTCTTCTAATGGCTCCCCTGCCGCTTCTGTTACAAAAGGTAATTCTGGACTAAATCCTTCAATATGATCTTTTTCTTTAGCAAAAAAAGATTCTGGAATTAACATTGGGAAGTACGCATTACGAACACCCTCTGCTTTAAAATGTTTATCAAATTCTTTTTGAATATGTTCCCACAATTCGTAGCCGTCAGGTTTAAAAATCATACACCCTCTAACTGGTGAATAATCCATTAAATCTGCTTGTTGAATAGTTTGTAAATACCATTTTGAAAAGTCTTGTTTTTGTAAATTTTCCATACGCTCCTCCATATATTAAAAGTACCACGATATAACCGCCAAAAAGGACGACTATATCGTGGTACCACCTTCATTTATACTCTTGCATTGATAACGGAGTTTACTCCGATTTGTTTTCACAAATAAAAATCTATCAGTAGGTTCAAGTTATCAGCGGGTGTTTCTTTTCAGCTACCGAAACTCTCTAAAACCATGACAATCTTTACTAATCTGATTTTTATTTATAATAACGGAGTTTATCAAAAAAAGCAACTTATTTTTAGAAAAATCTGTGATAACCATTCCCAATAAATATCATTTTAACAAAAACATCGAATAAATATAAAGAAAGCAGATAAAATTAAAAATCTTTGATTTTATCTGCTTTAATATTATTTGTTTTTCTGATAATTATTCAACGTCCTCGTTAGACAACTCTTTCTCAGAAGGTTCTACTATCGACGTTTCCATTTCTTCATGAACTTCTTCAACTTCTTTAATTTCTTTAATTTCTTGTACCGCTTCCTCTACATCTGTTTGTTCAGATGTGCTTTTTTCTGTTGCGACAGTCTTTTCTTCATTCTCAACTTCAACTGATTTATAAACATAAACAACTTTTTCTTTTTCTGGTTCATTTGTACGACGGAAAAAGAAATTTAAAACCGGATTATCTATATCAATGACAAAACCATTCGTTGGGTACACAAGCCCTGCAAAATATAGACCTCCTAAAATAATCCAAGAAAAATAATACGCAAAAAGAAATACTACTAAAACAATTCCAAATAAAGCCGGAACGACATTTGCTAGAGCTGTTAAAATACTTAATATAATAGCAAATGGGAAAACAGATAGTACGTACAAATATATCGCTACTATTCCTCTATTCGTAAATCCTGAATCTCTTAAACGTCGCACTTGAATGGCAATAAATGGAATAAGTAAAAATAGTCCTACAAGTAAAATAAGTGAGAATAAAAATCTCAAAATACCAAAATCACTGTAATAGTAACCATAACGTCCAAAAGAATTTATTGCTTCCATCATAGATACAATCATTCCAAAAAATAGCACGAACAAAAAAACAGTTGAAATTAACGCTACCCACAAATACCCCGCACGTGTAGTGTAGCCGGTAAAATCAAAATATCCTTTAAAAAAATCATTGATTGCTTGTTTTGGTGGCACAATCTGACCACGTTGATCTATTTTAGCCATAATATTTCTCCTTATTTTTTATTCTTCTAATTGACTTAAAAGCGATTCACACAATAAACATACTTCATCTCTTTTTGCACCGTAAAAATTATGACAGACATGAACACCAGATTCATATAATCTTTCCAAGTTAATCATACTATACGTTTTTGAATTGACATCATTAGAGCGAGTTTGTGTGCTATCTAATGCATCAATTTTTTCTCTTAAATGTGCATTTTCTATCTTTAAACTACTATTCTCATCAATCAAAGTGTATATTGTTGCTTTCATTTGTCTAATGGTTTCTTCAATTGCGACACTTTGTTGTTCAATAAACGCTAACTGATCGTATAACGCTTGTGTGTTCATCTTATCATCCTTATCTTTATAATCTTACTATATCAATACTTAATGTTTCATAACATACTTGTGCCGATACATTGGCATACAATCTTTCTTTCGCTTTTGCAATAAACAAAAACATATCTTTTGTAGAAAATCCCTCTTGATGCCCCATAGATTTGTGTTTAAAATGCACGTTTGATACATCAAAAGCACTAAGCATAACATCACGCATATATAAACTGACAATATCTAATCCTACAAAAGCAAGTGCTTTATCTTGAATAAAGGGTGCTAATGTTGTCTGCACGTAGACAAAAGAGGTGACGTCGTTCTCATATAGTAGCTTTGCCCAATGTAGCATTGCTTGATGAAATTCAAAAAATGTATCTGACTCTGCCCACTCCAACGCTTGTTGACTATCTTGCGTGAGAAGACTAATCCATTTTGCCAAATGGCTTGGAACACTTCTATCTATCAAATCTTTTTCAATGATTGTTGAAGAAATGCTCACAAAAGGTATTAATTGACATCGAGATTGTATCGTTTGTAATACTTTGTCTTTATGCTCCGTTAACAACAAAAAATAAATGTCTTGTTCAGGTTCTTCTAAAAATTTCAATAAACTATTGGCGGCACTAATAGACATTGTATCTACATGATTTAAAATATACACTTTTCGTTTATTTTCCAAGCTACTATAATGTGTACTTTCTTTTAGTTGTCTAACTTGTTCAACCTTTATAGATGCTCCGTCGGGTTGAATAATATCAACATCGGGAAAATCGCCTAAATCAATTCGCTTGCAAACAGAGCATGTCACACACGCTCCCGTTTCACCTACTTGTTTGCAAAATAATAATTTGGCAAACCATTTCGCTACCTCTAACTTACCAACACCAGATTTTCCATAAAATAAGTAGGCGTGGGCTAATTTATCTTTATGGTAGGCTTGTAACAAACGTTGCCGAATATGAGGTTGTTTATCATATGCTATCATCATTAAAATTGATTAAACTGTTCAATTGGCAACACAAAGACAGTTGCTCCTCCAACAGCGACTTCTAAAGGATACGTTAGCAAACTTTCTAACCCTGCACCTAACATTGATTGTTGCATCACAATTTCTTCACGTTTTGAACAGTTTTCTTTAATCACATCAAGTGCTTCTTGTAAACGCTCATCTTCTACCCCAATTAAAAATGTTGTACTGCCATTTCTCAACAAACCTCCTGTTGATGCTAAACGTGTCGAACGTAAATTTGCCTCAATAAGAGATTGACTTAATACTAAACTATCTTTATCTTGTACAATCGCCACCACTAATTTCATCTTATTCTATACCTCTCTATCTTTATTTTGCTTCAAACAAATGTGGAAATCGCTGTTTAATAACACGATAACACGTTTCTAATACCTCTTGTGGAGACTGCATGCCGTCAACAACAACAATACGATTTGGATATTCCTTTACCAATTCTTCATATCCTTCATGAACACGTTGATGAAAAGCAATGCCTTCCATATCTAAACGATTGATTTCATCCATTCGGTGATGATGAATACGATTTAACCCTTCTTCTATCGGAACATCAATATATAATGTTAAATCAGGTTGATGTCCGTCTATTGCAAAGGCATTAATTTGCCAAACATCTTCAGCACCAATTTGACGCCCTCGTCCTTGATAAGCAATCGAACTATCTACAAAACGATCACAAATAATACATTTATTTTCTGCCAATGCCGGTAATAAATTATCTACCAAATGCTGTCGCCTTGCTGCTGCATATAATAAGGCCTCTGTTCTTGCGTCCATTTGAGTATAATCAGGATTTAAAATGACTTCCCTTATTTTTTCCGCAATCACATTACCTCCGGGTTCTCGTGTAGACAAAAGCGGAACATTTATCTCTTGTTTAAGTTTTGGTACTAATTTTTGAATAAGAGTTGTTTTCCCTGCACCGTCAGCTCCTTCAACGGTAATAAATACCCCAGACATACGCTCCCTCCTTACTATATGATATTTTTATTTTACCACACTTTTTTATAAATATGCTATGATAAACATATAAACATTCAAGGAGGCGTCGTGCATGGCTACATTATTTGATTACTTACACTGGAGAGGCGACTTAAGTTTTCGACAAAGCCGTTTTAATGTTGTTGATAGTATGATTTTAACGCGTTTTTCTTATTTACCATTTGATAATATCGTGAATGATTTTCCGCAAACAATCCAACAAATTGGTGAGCATTTTTTTGGTGTTAACCGCCAAAACGATCCAAATATCATTATGAGTAAGGACAATACCCTATTAGAAACACTTATGCATACAAAGCGCTTTTCAAAATTACTCGTGCAACATTACCAAAATACCGTGGACGTTGAACAGGAACAACAATTTTCAGCTATGATGTTTCAATTAGATTCTCGCACAACCTATGTCGTCTTTAGAGGAACAGATATGACACTCGTCGGCTGGAAAGAAGATTTCAACATGACATTTGAAAATGCTATTCCGTCCCAAATTGAAGCTGTATCCTATTTAACAAAGCATCAATCAGATATTAAAGAACGTCTTATTTTAGGCGGCCATTCAAAAGGTGGAAACTTGGCAATCTACGCAGGAGCATTTGCACCTCAAGATATTCAACAGAAAATTGTGTATATTCACAACTTTGACGGCCCAGGATTTAATGAGCAGATGTCAACAGATGAAGCGTTTGGACCAATTCAGAAAAAAATTAAAACATTTGTTCCAGAAACAGCAATCGTTGGCATGATGTTAAACCATAACACACCTTACGATATCGTTAAAAGTAGTGCCACAAACGTCCTCCAACACGACACATATAGTTGGGAAATCGAAAGAAATGATTTTATTTACTTAGAAAAAAGAGATGCAACGAGCAAACATATTCAACGCTCTGTATCTGCTCTACTTACCCGTCTATCCACAGAAGAACGAAAAACATTAGGAAATGCCATTTATCAAATGATGCTTTCCGCAAATATTACCGATGTACGTGACTTTTCAGTCAATACACCTCATAAATTGCTCAAAATGATGAAAGCTTATGGCGAATTAGACAAAGAAACAAGTAAACTAATTACCGAAACCATTCAATTATTTGTCAAATCTATCACAAAAGACGTTCTCAAGAAAAAAGAGTAAGATGATACTATCCTCCTAATCTAACGAAAAATAAAAGACAGGTCAAGCGACATCTGAAAGGTCGCTTGACCTGTCTTTTATGATTAACAACAATTATTCTTTAGATTGAAAAACAAGTTTTCCTTCTTGTAATATCGCAAGAACCGTTTTCCCTTTTATAATATGTCCTTTAATGACTTCTTTTGCAAGTGGTGTTTCCAACTCTTTTGTCATAAATCGTTTCAAAGGTCTTGCCCCATAAATTGGGTCATAGGCACTATCTGCAATCCAGTCGAGAACATCATCGTTTAATTCTAAGCGAATCTCTTGTGCTTGTAATCGAACACTTAAATCTTTTGCCAGTTTTTTAATAATATCTTTAACAACTGCTTTATTTAATGGGGTAAATAAAACTGTATCATCAATACGATTTAAAAATTCTGGTTTAAAATGTGCTTTTAACAAGCTCATCACATTTTCTTGTGCTTCTTGCGTGATTGTACCGTCATCTGTTACACCGTCTAATAAAACAGATGAACCGATATTACTCGTCATAATAAACACCGTGTTTTTGAAATCTACTGTTCTTCCTTTAGAGTCTGTTAAACGTCCGTCATCTAAAACTTGTAATAAAATATTAAACACATCTGGATGTGCTTTTTCAATTTCATCTAATAACACAATCGTATATGGACTACGACGAACCGCCTCTGTTAATTGACCACCTTCTTCATAACCGACATACCCCGGAGGCGCTCCAACTAAACGAGATACAGCAAATTTTTCCATATACTCACTCATATCAATACGAACCATGTGCGTGTCTGAATCAAACAACTGTTCTGCCAACGCTTTTGCCAATTCCGTTTTCCCGACA
Source organism: Carnobacteriaceae bacterium zg-84 (assembly GCA_013874835.1). NCBI lineage: Bacteria > Bacillati > Bacillota > Bacilli > Lactobacillales > Carnobacteriaceae > Carnobacteriaceae bacterium zg-84. Next base: position 1,818,241 of record CP059430.1, read on the forward strand.
CCAGTTGGGCCTAAGAATAAGAAACTACCAATAGGTTTATTAGGATCTTGTAGCCCTGCACGACTTCTCAGTACCGCATCTGCAACACGTTGTACAGCCTCATCTTGTCCAATGACACGTTCGTGTAATGTAGCGTCTAATTTTAATAATTTTTCACGTTCACCTTCTACTAAACGTGTGACAGGAATACCTGTTAAACGCCCAACAACTTCAGCAATTTGTTCTTCCGTCACTGACTCTTGTGTTAAACGTTCCTCTTGTAAAGCATCTTGTTTTTCTTCCAAAACTTTTAATTCATGCTCTAATGTTGGGATTTTACCATGTCTTAACATCGCTGCTGTTTCCAAATCATAGGCACTTTCGGCTGTGTCTAATTCATGACGTGCTTGTTCTAACTCTTGACGTTTCGCACTCAGTGCATTAACCTCTTCTTTTTCCGTTTCCCATTTCAACTTCAATGCATTCGTTTCTTCACGCAAATTTGCTAACTCTTCTTGCAAATCTAGTAAACGTTTTTTACTTGCATCATCATGCTCTTTCTTCAATGCAGCCTCTTCAATTTCTAGTTGCATCAATCGACGAATTGATTGATCTAGTTCTGTTGGCATTGAGTTTAATTCCACACGAATAGTTGCACATGCCTCGTCGACCAAATCAATGGCTTTATCTGGTAAGTATCTATCTGTAATGTAACGGTTTGATAATACTGCCGCCGCTACTAGAGCACTGTCGTGAATATTAACACTGTGATGAATTTCAAAACGCTCTTTTAAGCCACGTAAAATGCTAATCGCATCTTCTACCGTAGGTTCTGTTACTAATACTTTTTGGAAACGACGTTCTAACGCTTTATCTTTTTCGACATTTTCACGATACTCATCTAATGTGGTTGCCCCAATACAATGTAACTCTCCTCTAGCTAACATCGGCTTCAACAGATTTCCAGCATCCATGCTTCCTTCTGTTTTACCTGCACCGACAATCGTATGTATTTCATCAATGAATAAAATAATACGACCATCACTTTCTTTTACCTCTTTTAAAACAGCTTTTAAACGTTCCTCAAACTCTCCTCGATATTTTGCACCAGCAATAAGTGCTCCCATATCTAATGAAATAATCGTTTTATCCCTTAAATTTTCAGGAACATCACGTTTCACAATACGCTGAGCCAACCCCTCGACGATCGCTGTTTTCCCAACTCCAGGTTCCCCGATGAGTACTGGATTATTCTTTGTTTTACGTGATAAAATACGAATAACATCTCGAATTTCTTCATCACGACCAATCACTGGGTCTTGCTTCCCGCTTCTGACCGCTTCCGTTAAATCGACACCATATTTTTTCAATGCTTCATATTGCTCTTCTTGATTTTGTGACATCACACGTTGTCCTCCTCTCATATCATCAATTCTTTGTTTTAACATATCTTGTGTTATGTTTTGTTTGATTAAGTATTGGCACAATACTTGTTGTGGACATGCAAATAGTGCTAATAAAACAACTTCTGTAGAAATATATGCATCCTGAAATTGCTCACGAATAGCTTCTGCTTGTGCAAATAATTGAAATAGCTGCTGACTAATTGCTTGTCCGTATTGAATACTTTGCCCTTCAACAACGGATACTTTATCTAATTGTTCATCTACATACGTATTAAAAGTATCTACATTGACACCAATATCTTCATATAATTGTCTAGCAAAATGCCCATGCGTTAAAAATACTTTCCATAAATGAATAGTATCGATTTCTTGATGTTTACGTAACATAGCGATTTGTTGTGCTTGCCCAATCGCTTGTTGCATGGTTGTTGTCATTTTTTCTATATTCATAGACATCACCTCTTTATGCTTTAGCACTCTATACCTTACAGTGCTAATTATAATGCGAAGGTCAAATAAAGTCAAATATTTTTTTGATTGTTGTTTAAATTAAGCCTAAAGTCCAATTTGTTTTTTTGTGTTTATTCGATATAATTATGATTAAGAAAAAAAGGAGGTTATATGATGTTATCAGTTCTTAACGTTAGTAAATCTTACGGTTCACATTTTGCAAACAAAAACGTAACATTTACTTTAGAAGATAGACAAATTACCGTTTTACTAGGAGAAAACGGAGCAGGGAAATCAACAATCATTAAATGTATTACTGGATTTTTAAATTATACAGGCTATATTTCATTAAATGATGTGTCAATCAATGACTTAAATGTCAAACGGCAAATTGCATATATCCCAGAAGTGCCAGAACTTTATAATGAATTAACGGTGTATCAGCATTTTCAATTTATTGCAAATGCTTATCACGTAGAGGATTATGAAGAAAAGGCAATGACTTATTTAGATATGTTCCATTTAACACCTAAAAAAGATGAATTATGTGGTAGCCTATCTAAAGGAATGAAACAAAAAGTAAGTATTATTTGTGCTCTTATTTTAAATCCAAAAGTATTGATTTTAGACGAACCTTTAATCGGACTAGATCCAGACGCTATTAGAACACTAAAAGAAACATTAAGCACATTGAAACAAGAGTGTTGTATTTTAATCAGTACACACTTGTTAGACAGTGTTTCTAACTTATGGGATCAAGTATTGATTATGAAGCACGGAGAAATTGTATTCCACGCAACAAAAGATACATTTGATGATACAAACTCATTAGAAGATATTTACTTTGGCTATACAGAAAAAGTAGGTGAATCTGATGGCACTATATAAACAATATTTACTTTTCACCTTAAAAAACGCCCTTAGATTTCCAAGACAAGCTAGTAAAGTCATTCCTGGCGTTCTTCTGAGTCTACTTGGAATTGGCTACACCATTTACTTACTTGTAACAACACAACCTGCCTATGACACCTTAGGTGCTTTAAAAATAAGTTCCATTCCCGTTGTTGCAGTTATCTTAATATTTGGGCTTATTCTTTTAAGTATTTTTAACCAAAAAGCAATTGCTGGTTTCCGTTATGCAGATGCGAATTTTTTAATGCCCGCACCATTAACGCCATTTCAAACATTTATGTTTGTACAATTTAAGGCACTACTTCCAACTACAGGATTGATATTTTTCATTCTTCCTCTTCAAATGAGAGGTGCTATTGGATACTTGCCATTTTCAGTATTGCTTATTCCAATTATATTGGTACCTATTTGGTTTATATATCTGTCATCACTCGTACTTTACATCGTTCGATTAAGAAATCGTTTATTAGAAAAATTAATTGTTTGCATAATCCTTGTTGGATTTGTAGGAATACTTCTGCATACATTTTTTACATCCGCAGAAAGTGTTGCAACATCCCCATTCATTTATCTATACCCACTACTAGGTTGGGCAAGTGCTTTAATTTACGGTCTTGCATCACTTAATGTATTCTACATAATCATTGGATTTGTGCTTTTAACACTGAGTACTTTTTTACTTTATAAAGTAGGATTATCCATTGATGCATCTTATTACGAAACAGAATTAGCCTACATCAATAAAACAGAACAAACTATTGCTCGTGCTTCATCTGGCCAAAGCATGCAATTTAAAAATGTATTCAAACAATCGAAAAAAACATTCACAAGAAAAAGAGAAAAAGCCTTACTCGATAAAGCATGGATTACAGCCGGTAGATTATGGTTTGTCAACATTCCAAAATTTATTGCTATTGGTATTTTAATTGTCGGGAATATACTCTTACCTTCTTTAGAAATTTCTAAAGAAAATCTTATTGGCCTTGCATCTGTATTCATCTTATATTCTCGTTTCTTTTTCCAAACAGTCAAAGATGAAACCATTATTAACGACACGTATTTACATTTATTACCGGTTAAAACCGTGTATAAAGTAACCTATCCCTTAATCGTTAAACTAGTACTTGAAGCGATTTATTGTATGGTCTTTACCCTTGTTTTTATGAATATATCTCACGATATGTTTTTATCTTTATATATGGGTATCTTAGTATTTGGATTGAAAAGCATCGATATTTTCCGTGTTTATAATATACAAGCTATTCTATTCCATAAATATTTTGGAAACTTTTTACAACAAATTATTCACATGATTCTAACAATAGTAACTCAATTACCATTTGCTCTACTTCTATTTGGGTTGAACACAACACCATTGATAAGCACCATGGTATTAACATACGCTTTCGTTATTCTCTCTATTTATATGAGCATCGTTGTGTATCAACATTTTGAAAAAGGTAAATCTGAATAGTAAACTGTGTTGGTGGATTACCCCACCAACACAGTTTTTATGTCAATTCATATTCTTGTTTTACTTCCAATTTTGATACTTTCAACGTATAATAGAAAAGTAAATTTTTAAAGAAAAGAGTGAAAATATGGGACGTAAATGGGCAAATATTGTCGCAAAGAAAACAGCCAAAGATGCAAATAATAGTCGTATCTATGCAAAATTCGGTATTGAAATTTATGTGGCAGCAAAACAGGGTGATCCTGACCCACAAACAAACCAAAAATTAAAATTCGTTATCGAACGTGCAAAAACATACAATGTGCCAAAACACGTTATTGATAAAGCCATTGATAAAGCTAAAGGTGGCGGAGAAGAAAACTACTCTGAACTACGCTATGAAGGATTTGGTCCAAATGGTTCTATGATTATTGTAGATGCTCTAACAAACAATGTGAACCGTACAGCTTCTGACGTTCGTGCAGCTTACGGAAAAAATGGCGGAAACATGGGTGTAAGTGGTGCTGTATCTTATTTATTTGATAACACAGCCGTCTTTGGTATTGAAGGCAAAAATGCTGAAGCATTATTTGAAGCGTTAATTGAAGCAGATATTGATGTACGTGACGTCGTTCAAGAAGACGCCCAAGCTATCATCTATGCTGAACCAAGTGATTTCCATGCTGTTCAAGTCGCTTTACAAAATATGGGAATTACAGATTTTACAGTTGCGGAAATTGAAATGGTTCCTCAAAATGAAGTCGTGCTAACAGGAGATGATTTAGTCAAATTTGAAAAACTAATTGATGCTCTAGAAGAATTAGATGACGTACAAAAAGTATACCACAATGTTGATTTAAGCGAATAAGCAAAAAGAGTTGCCTACACCTAGGTAACTCTTTTTACATTCTCTTTACATTTTACGCAAACCATCACTTTTTGATACCTAAAACAATGGTTTCATGGTATCATAGTCAGGACGGACATAAAAAAGAAAGGAGCGTTCATGTGTTATTAGATAATTTCCCACTGATTGCATCATTAGTTTCTATTTTAGTGGCACAGTTGGTAAAAATTCCTATTGCCTATTTTTCTAACAGCAATAGAGCTTCTTTAAAATTAGCCGTTTCAACCGGAGGAATGCCTAGTTCACACTCAGCGGCTGTTAGTTCTTTAATTACAGCTCTTGCTATTCAATACGGCATGGATTCTCCTTATGTGGCCATTGCGACGACTTTTGGCGTTATCATCATGTTTGATGCTATGGGTGTTCGTCGACAAAGTGGTGAACAAGGTATTGTGATTGAACGACTAACAGAAGAACTAGAAAACAAAAAAGTCATTGAAACATTAACATTTAAAGATCCTGATGACGACGATGACCTAGATTTACGTGAAATGATTATTACCAAATATCTAGGACATAAACCAACCGAAGTCTTTGCCGGACTTTTCACAGGCGTGCTTACTGCTATTATTTTAGATTTTTTTATTCATCATATTTAATTTTGGAGGAATTATGACAGAAATTTTTGACATTACCATTATTGGTGGAGGACCAATTGGTTTATTTACAGCTTTTTATGCACATTTGAGGCAAGCAAAAGTAAAAATCATCGAATCTTTACATCAACTAGGCGGTCAACCGATTATGCTTTATCCAGAAAAAACGATTTTAGACGTACCAGCCTATCCACGTTTAACTGGACAAACACTGTCTGAAAAATTATTGGAACAATTAAGTCCATTTGATACAACTGTTTGTTTAAATGAAACAGTGCTACATATTGAAAAAGAAAATGAACATTTTGTGTTAACGACAAATCAAGGTACACATTTCACCAAAACAGTGATTATTGCGATTGGAGCGGGTGCTTTTAAACCTCGTACGCTTGATTTAGAAGGTATTGATACATTTGAAAACATTCATTATCACGTTCAAAACATTGAACAATACAAAGATAAAGACGTTGTGGTACTTGGAGGTGGCGATTCAGCAGTCGATTGGTCGCTAGCCTTTGAACCTATCGCAAAATCAACACGGATCGTTCACAGACGTGATGAGTTTCGTGCTATGGAACACAGTGTTGAACAATTAAAGCAATCATCAATCAATATTCACACACCTCATCTTCCAACAAAATTGATAGGAAAAGATAAAAAATTATCGCACATCGAGCTAACAAAAGTAAAAACAGATGAAACAGTGACACTTCCTGTCGATCATCTATTTGTCAATTACGGATTTAGTACGTCTGTTGGTAATTTGAAAAATTGGGGCTTAGAATTGAAAAGAAATGCCATTATTGTAGATACAAAACAAGAAAGCTCTATTTCAGGTATTTTTGCCGTTGGAGATTGCTGCACGTATGAAGGTAAAGTCGATTTAATCGCCTCTGGATTTGGAGAAGCACCTACGGCTGTCAATAACGCGATGGTCTTTATCAATCCAAAAGCGCGTGTTCAACCAATGCATACAACAAGTTTATAATAAAAAACTCTATCTTAAACAGTGTTTACAGTAGAATAAAACAAGGTTGATACACATGTATCAGCCTTATTGCTATAATAGGAGGGCTAAATATGAATCACGAAACATGGACATACACATTACTCGACACACTAAACATCCCGTATGAACGCTTGGATCACGAACCAATTTCATCTGTTAAAGATACAGATATTGTGCTCCCAGGGCAACAAGTAAAAAATTTATGCTTGAAAACAAAAAAAGGAAAAGATTACTATCTTATTATTTTAAAAGATGAAAAAATCGCCGATTTAAAACAATTAGCCACATTACTAGGGAAAAATCGACTTTCTTTTGTGAATGAAGAAGAACTCGCCAATCTCCTACACGTCACACCCGGAACTGTCACACCATTTGGTTTACACTTTGATACCGAACAAAAAATCCAAGTAATTATTGATAAAGAGGTTGATCCAACATTAACGGTTGGTTTTCACCCTTTTATTAATACCACAACACTCAATATTGCATACAGTGACTTCTTACGATTTCTTGAGTATACAAATCATTCACCACTTATTATATCTTGCTAAATATAAGTCATGATAATCACAACCCCTATTTAAATAAGCAATAGGTTTAAACAAAGGAAGGTTTTTGTGATGATACAGCTCAACGTGAAAAGATTAGTCATAATGCTATATATTACTCTAAATCCCTTTATATAAAGCCCTGTTTTGATAAGTTTACCTTGTATCGTATTTTTCACAACCTCGTTGTTCAGTGATTTTTCTTTCTATAAAAACAACATGAAAAAACACTAAAATATGACGATAAACAAAAAAATCAAAAAGAGGAATTCTGACGTTTTAAAATATCAGAATTCCTCTTTTTTGTTAAATAGGACATTATTTGAAGATTTTTATTCTTCTGTGTCAAAAATAATGGTAACGGGACCGTCATTGATAAGCGATACTTTCATATCAGCACCAAATTGTCCTGTTTCAACCACAAGTCCATTTTTTCTCAACTCTTCATTAAATAACTCGTAAAATTGATTTGCTTTTTCTGGATTAGCTGCTTTTGTAAAACTTGGACGATTTCCCTTTTTTGTGCTTGCCAATAAAGTAAATTGTGAAATGGATAAAATACTTCCTTTTATATCCATAATACTTAAATTCATTTTATGCTGCTCATCTTCAAAAACACGTAATTGTGTAATTTTTCTAACTAAATACATAACATCATCTAACGTGTCTGTTTCTGCTACACCAACAAGCAAGACAAATCCATGTTCGATTTGACCGATAATGGCATTATCCACACGCACATGTGCTTGTTGACAACGTTGTACAACAACTTTCATTATAACCTCCTACTAATAACCTTCTATACAATCTCTTATGCAATCACCCGATGAACACGGTAAACATCTGTAATCATTTTAATTTTATCGACTAGTTTGTCCAGTTCAGAAATATCTTGAATACCCACTCGAATGGTAATTGTCACAATTTGATTGTCGTCTACTTTCGCATTGATACTTTGCATACGTTTCACAACACTGTTTACTGTATTCACAATATCCGTGAATAGTCCATTTCGATCATATGCCGTTACAACCAATTCTGTGTCATAATCTACGGTTTGTTTTGTCATGGAAGCATCCCACTCGACATCAATCAAACGATTACGTTCTTCACCAAACAACTGAACATTTGGGCAATCAGAACGGTGGACAGAAATACCGTGCCCTTTGGTAATATACCCGACAACCTTATCTCCCGGAACAGGACGACAACAACGACTAAGACGAATTAACAAATTATCTCCTCCGGCTACAATAATGCCATTTTCATCTCGAATTTTCATCGCCGTTTGTGTTTGTTCAGGTTCGGCAAAGATTTTCTTTTCTTCGATTTCTTGTTCACGCTGGCGTCGTTCTTTTTCCGTTAAGCGATTGGCAACCGTAAGAGGAGATAGTTCTCCAAACCCAATAGATGCGTAAATATCGTCATCACTCGACATATTCATTTTGTCCACAATATCGAGAATTTTTGATTTTGTCAAAAATTCTTTTGGATCAAATTCTAAATCTTGGATAGCTTTTTCAAGTAATGCCTTTCCTCGTTCAATGCTTACATCACGTTCTTGTAATTTAAAATAACGTTTAATTTTATTTTTAGCACGACTTGTAACAACAAAATTTAACCAGTCCGTTGACGGATTGGCATGATTACTCGTCCGAATGCCAACAATATCGCCATTTTTTAATTGAGTATCCAATCCTACATTACGTCCATTGACTGTAGCACCAACTGTTTTATTACCAAGTTCGGTATGGATACTATAAGCAAAATCAAGTGGTGTAGATCCTTTTGGTAACTCTGTCACATCGCCTTTTGGTGAAAATACATAAACTCTATCATAAAATAAATCAGTTTTTACACTTTCAACAAAATCACCCGCATTTTGTGAATCGTGTTGTAGTTCCAACATATCCCTAAACCAGTTGAAATGTTCTTGCAATGAATTGGATTGTACTTTTTGTGTCACACCCTCTTTATATGCCCAGTGTGCAGCTACCCCATTTTCTGCAATACGATGCATGTCAAAGGTACGAATTTGAATTTCAACAGGAGTACCTCCCGGCCCTAGTACTGTTGTATGGAGCGATTGATACATATTCGGTTTAGGCATCGCTATGTAATCTTTAAATCGCCCTGGTAAAGGTGTCCATTTTGTATGTACAGCACCCAATACAGCGTAACAGTCTTTTATATCTTCAACCAATACACGCACGGCAAGTAGGTCATAAATTTCACTAAATTCTTTTTTCTTGCCAACCATTTTTTTATAAATGGAATAAATATGTTTTGGTCGCCCAGTAATATCCGCTTGAATACTCATCTCCAAAATTGCTTTATGAATATCCACAATCGTATCATTGATTTGGCTTTCTCTTTCTTCACGACGGCTATTCATTAAACCAACAATTTCATAATATTTTTCTGCTTCTAAATAGCGTAAAGATAAGTCTTCTAGTTCCCATTTGATTTTACTCATCCCTAAACGGTGTGCCAAAGGTGCATAAATTTCCAATGTTTCTTCTGATTTTTGAGCTTGTTTTTCAGGCGTTTGGTACTCCATGGTTCTCATGTTGTGCAAACGGTCTGCTAATTTTACAATTATAACACGTAAATCATTTGCCATTGCCAACAACATTTTTCGATGATTCTCTGCTTTATTTTCTGCTTTTGATTGATATTCAACTTGTCCGATTTTCGTAACACCTTCAATTAAATCGGCAACTGTTTGAGAAAATTGTTCTACCATATCTTCATACGTGTAGTCTGTATCTTCTACAACATCATGTAAAAATCCTGTCGCAACCGTTGAAGGATCCATATGTAAATCCGCTAAAAGACCTGCGACTTGAATAGGATGTAAAATATAAGGCTCTCCAGATTTTCGTGTGACACCTTCATGTGCTTTTTCAGCAAAAGCATAGGCTTTCTTCACAAATGCCACATGGTCTTCATTCATATAAGAAGCACAAATATTAAAGACTTCTTGTGCTGTATAGTTTGTTTGCCTTGCCATAAAGATCTCCATTCTCAATTTTATAATCTATGTGCTATCATACTTGAAAAACATTGAATTATCAATGTTTTTCTAAAAAAATCTTTTATTTTTCAGATAAAAAAAGCCTTGTTTTAACAAGACTTCTCTTATCTGTGTAATTCTCCATATAATCGTGCAACAGGTCTTGCTAAAGTGACGTCATTTTCAGATTTTAGCATAATCAAACGTAATTGTTTCCATTTTTCTGCTAAAAAAGCGTCTAACAATACATGATGAACAATAATCGTGTATTCTAACTTCCCAACGCATTCAACAATCATTTTATTTAATAGGGATCCTTGATAATTCGTATTAACAAATGAGGGAATATACGTTTCGACAATTTCTTGTATTTCGAGTTCGTCGGACGTTTTATCTTCTTTTGTCATTAAATAAGAATTCATATCTATCATCACGTCAAGAATATCTGAACGATATGTTGCTAACATATTATAGCCTCCTTTTCGTTATTCATATTATACTCCTTACCTCTTTTTTTGTAAACGCTTAACAGTGATGTTGTAAAAAAGTATGAAACAACCTCTCCAGATTGTTTCATACTGACACATATATTCGTTTTTCTGATGTATAAAACACATGCACTATTCATACTAGCTTCGCAATCCTCTTCCTGTTTTGATTAAATACCAATTTACCGTATATAAAATCGCAATAATCAATATTAAAACACCTATCGACACAACAAATGGAACGTCCTCAACACCTAAAAAGCCGTATCGAAATCCGGAAATCATGTACACAATAGGGTTAAATGAGGATACGGTTTTCCAAAATGGAGGTAATGCTGCAATGGAATAGAACACACCACCTAAATAGGTTAAGGGCTGTAAGACGAAAGTCGACATAATGGACACATCGTCATAATTTCGAGCTAAAACGCCGTTTACTAAACCTCCTAACGAAAATAAAACAGCCGTCAATACTAAAACAAGAATAACAGCAAACCAGGAATGAACGTGTAGAGGAATAAAAAATAGCGACACCATTGTAACTAATGTACCGACAATCAGACTACGCCCTGTACCACCTGCAACAAATCCTAAAATAATCATAGACGCGGGTACGGGTGCAACTAAAATTTCCTCAATATTTCTTTGAAATTTTTGAGAAAAGAAAGACGATGATACATTTGAATAAGCACTTGTAATACTAGACATCATAATTAAACCAGGGACAATAAATGCCATATAAGAAAAACCACCCATATCCCCTACACGTGAGCCAACCATTTGCCCAAAGACAATAAAATACAGGGATGTTGTAATCACAGACGGTAAAAGTGTCTGAATCCAAATTCTTAAATAACGATTGGTTTCTTTTGTGGCAATACTTTTAAAAGCAATCCAATATAGATATAACAAATTTTGCTTCATTGACTTTCCTCCGTTAAGCGTAAAAATAGTTCTTCTAAACGATTTGATTTATTTCTCATGGATACCACTTGAATACCTTGTGCATTCAGTTGCTCAAACACACCATTGATACCTTGATTTCTTTCGACTTCAACAACCAATGTTTGCTCGTCTTGCATACGATAACCATAACCATCTAAATAACATGCAGGTTGATTTGGTGCTAAATCAAAAATAAATGTTTCATATTGTAATTTAGACAATAAATCTTTCATACTCGTATTTTCAATCAATTTCCCAGATTGAATAATGCCAATATTTCGGCATAGCATCTCTGCCTCTTCTAAATAATGTGTTGTTAAAATAATCGTTGTCCCATTATCATTTAACTCTTTTAAAAACGTCCACATCTCACGTCTTAATTCAATATCTACTCCTGCTGTTGGCTCATCTAAAATCAATAATTTAGGCTCATGCATCAACGCACGCGCAATCATCAATCGACGTTTCATTCCTCCCGACAACATTCTGGCACGTGTATGACGTTTTTCCCATAAATTCGATTGCTTCAAATATTTTTCACTACGTTTTAACGCTTCTTGTCGAGGTACACCATAATAACCTGCTTGATTGACGACAATTTGCTCTACTGTTTCAAACTGACTAAAATTAAACTCTTGTGGCACAATCCCAATGTGTTGCTTTACTTGAACAAGTTGCGTATCTAAATCATACCCAAAAACAGACACACTACCCGACGTTTTATTTACCAATGACGTCACAATACCAATCGTCGTTGACTTTCCTGCTCCATTCGGTCCTAATAACGCATAAAAATCGCCTTCTTCAACACGTAAATCAATACCTTTTAATGCTTCTGTACCAGACGCATAGACTTTTTTTAATCCTTTTATATCTAGTGCATAGACCATTTCTACACCCTCCTATCCGTTTCTATCTTCCCAAACAAAAAGGTTCACTATATACTGCTAAAACAGTGTCATAGTTGAACCATATGGTTGGTAATCTTTCATTAAAGTATAGCATAGTCTATAGCTATATTCAAATAATGCTACCCCATACCTTAAATAACGTCTACTATTTCGGCACGCTACATACATTCTAAACAATATCTTTCTCAAAAAAATAACCGCTATATTTTGTTGAGCAACTTTAAAAAATGGGGCTGGATAAAATCAGAAATTCTAACAAATTTAAGATAAAAATATTGTTGTTAAAATTTATGAATTTTCTACTCAGACCCACTAAAAGATAAAATCAACGAACATAAAGAATCACTACGATAATATCAAAGAATCGCTTGTCATAAATTCCCCACTTCTTTGGTGGAAGAGTTCCATCAACTGTGGTACAGTTAAATGTTTCTTCTCTTCTCCAGCTATGTCCACAACAACACGTCCACTTTGTAACATAATCAAACGATTTCCATAGCGAATAGCATTTTCCATATTATGTGTAATCATAATAGTAGTGAGATGATGTTGTGTGACTATTTTCTCTGTTAAAGCCATAACCATTTCACTCGTTTTAGGATCTAAGGCTGCTGTATGTTCATCTAAAAGGAGCAATTTCGGACTAGCTAAAGATGCCATCAACAATGTTAATGCTTGTCTTTGTCCACCCGATAAAAATTCCACACTTGTTTTTAAGCGATTTTCTAATCCTAAATCGAGCTCTTTTAATACCTCTTGATAAAAGGTTCTATTTTTTTCTTTAACACCCCACGACAAGCCTCTTGATTGCCCACGTTTCATCGCGATAGCTAAATTTTGCTCAATCGTCATACGACTTGCTGTTCCCATTTTTGTATCTTGAAACACACGGCTTATTTTTTTTGAACGTTTTCTAACAGGTTGCGTTGTAATATCTGTATCTTCTAAAACAATCTGTCCCATATCCGCTTGTAAAACACCTGCAATCACATTCATTAAGGTTGATTTTCCAGCACCATTACCTCCAATAACTGAAATAAAATCTCCCTCCATAACATCTAGTGAAAGACCTTTTAATACATGATTTTCATTGATTGTCCCCAGTTCAAAGGTTTTGTGCACATTTTTTAATGATAATATTGTACGCATCATGCTTTCTCCTTACTTATTCTTGGTTTGATTTTTAATGCTTTTTGCACTTCAGGCACATACAAAATAACTGCCAATAAAATAGCCGATACAAGTTTCACCATTTGTGTATCCATACCTGGTATTTCTAATACAAAAACGATAATTAAACGGTACACAATAGACCCTAGAATGACAGAAGCGAATCGCCAACCTAAACTCAAATTTTTAATCATGACTTCTGCAATAATAATCGATGCCAAACCAATCACAATAGTTCCAACACCCATATTCAAATCAGCAAATCCATTATTTTGTGTTAAAAGTGCACCTGATAAAGCAATCAATCCATTACTAAGCATATAGCCTAAAATTTTCATAGCAGATACATTGATACCATTCGCTTCACTCATTGGCACATTATCTCCTGTCGCTAAAAAACCGAATCCAATTTCGGTTTTCATAAATAATGTGACGAAAGTAGACATAACCCCTACAAAAATCAATCCAATGACAATCACTGCAAAAGACTTATCTAATCCCAAAGATTGTACTTGAGTGACTAATGTTTCTTGTTTCAACAATGCGACATTCGCTTTTCCTAAAATTTTCAAATTGATTGTATACAATCCCGTCAAGGTAATAATCCCCGTTAACAGCGCAGGAATTTTCATTTTTGTATGAATAAAACCAGAAATAGCACCTGCTATCATACCTCCTAACATACCTAAACAAGTTGCTAATAATGGATGCCCTCCATTAACTAACACACTTGCACAAATCGCTGCACCAAGAGGAAAACTTCCCTCTGCTGTTAAATCCGCAATATCTAATAATCGGTATGTAATATAGACACCAATCGCCATAACAGACCATAACAGACCTTGCGATATACTTGATACAATCATATCCATTTTATATTCCTCCTAATTTTTTAAAAGTATCGATGTGTCAATCCCCAACACTTTCGCTATCTCCTCATTAACATAAAGATTGACGACTTCCGGATACTCTACTGCCATTGTTTCTATTTTTTCACCTTTTAATAAACGAATAGCCATTTTAGCTGTTTGTCGTCCTAAAAATTCATAATCTGTACCATAGGTAAACAAACCGCCCTCTTTCACCATATCTATGGACCCTCCAATAATAGGCACCTTATACTTCGTAGATAAATCACCTAGTAACGTCATCGTACTAGCAATCAAATTATCTGTAGGTACCATGATGACCTCTACTTCTTTCATCAAACGACTGGCTGTATCTTGTATATCATGGCTATTCGTAACACCTTTAACAACAACTTCAATCTGTTCCTTGTTTAATAATTGCGTTAATTCCTCCACTTGAATGTGTGAATTTTGTTCACTCGTATGATATAAAACTCCCACTTTTTGAATAGTTGGATATAAAACCTTCATCAACATCACTTGTTTATCCAACGGCACTCTATCACTTGTCCCACTCAACAAGCCAGACGGATTTTCCAAAGATGTTACTAACTCAGCAGATACCGGATCTGTTACTGCCGTAAATAGAACCGGTACTTTTTCAGAAACCATTGCCAATGTCTGTGCAGACGGTGTTGCAATCGCTAAAATAAAATCACTATCTCTAACAAGCTGCTCAGCCATCGTTTGCAACTGTTGCTGTTCACCCTGTGCATTTTGTACCGTTAGCACAACCTCTTCGCCATTTTTATATCCTTGTTGTGCTAATTCTTCCTCAAATCCTTTACGTGCTGCTGTCAAAGAATTATGCTCTACATATTGTAAAACCCCTATTCGTACAGCAGACTTACTTGTTTTTTGTGACATATTACATGCTCCTAAAGTCACCATAACCAATAAAACAACTATCCATTTTTTACACATCATACTATCTCTCCTATGTCTATTTTTAAACGTAGGAAAAAGAAATATAGTTTACTCGATACCTAATGCTTTTTCTAATTGGACAATATCTAAACCTAGTGAAGCTGCCATTTCTTTGTTTATTTTAATTGACGGATTTTGTGGTTGTTGAACAGGAACTTCGCTTACTTTTTTACCTTTTAAAATTTCTACGGCTTGTTTTCCTGCTTGCTTACCAATTTCTTTGTAATCTACACCATACGTCACAAGCATCCCTTTTAAAACAGCTTCATCACCACCAAGAGCTGGTATTTTTTTCTCCATTAAAACATCTTTAATGGTTGAAATCGTTGATGCAACTGTTGTATCTGTTGGGAAGTAAATAGCATCCACATGACTTGCAAGTGATGTTAATACTTGTTGTACATCATTTGTATTCGTTACAGTCATTTCAACAGCTTCAATTCCTTTACTTGCTAAAAACTGTTTTGCTGCATTTGCTTGAGATTCTGAATTCACTTCACTAGAGTTATAAAAAATACCAACTTTTTTAGCATTCGGAACAACTGATAATAATTTCTCAACTTGTTTATCAACTGGTGTTAAATCGGTTGTCCCCGTCGCATTCCCATCTGGTTTTTCCACATCACTCACAAGCCCTGCTGATACAGGATCTGTCACTGCTGTAAATACGGTCGGTGTTTTAGCATCTACATTCACAAGTCCTTGTGCAGCCGGTGTTGCAATCGCAAAATGAATATTTTGCTTACCAGCTATTTTCTCACTCATACTTTGCAATTGACTTTGATCTCCCATCGCATTTTGTAATGTCACCGTCAAATTATCACCTTCTTTATAACCGGCTTCACGCAATGACTCTAAAAATCCTTCACGTGCACTTGTTAGAGCATCGTGTTCTGCAAATTGTAAAATACCAATTTTTACATGTTCCGTTTCTTTAACAGATGTAGATGACTGTTGACTACAACCTACCAATAATAAACTTAGTCCCATAAGTGCTGTTGCACCTATTTTTTTTACATTCCATTTTTTATTTTTCAATTGTTCCTGACTAAATCGAGTTTTTTCCATTATTTCTCACTCCTATATTTTGTATTATTTTTTGATTAAACATGAAAAACCGTTTAGAAAATCTAAACGGTTCATCTATATCTAAATGTCTATCACATAAAAAGATGATTGATGTACTACCGCTTAGAATCTTCATCTATGCGGATAAACACATATCAAACTGCCTTAGCCCCATAGATACAAACTTTTATTGTTTGTATCCATTGACTGAACACAAACATTATCTAAAGTAGCTAAAGTAATAACGATTTGTACGGTTCATTTGCTGTTTGATATTGCTAGTCATCTACAATCTCCCTTTCATGTATTTTTAATCTTGGGATTACTATATCCTAATTTTTTTGAAAAGTCAAGTAGAAAAATAATTATTTTTTGAATGAGCAAATGCTTGTTACCATATTTCACAAAAAACTTGGTATATATATCAATCTTCATTTTTTTAATTTAGTAAACATCAAATAGACTAAAACGTTAAAAAATAGTGGTTTTTTATGGCAAAACTCTTGTTCAACATAATGGAGGGGGGTATAATACAAATAGATTTGTCTAAAAGGGAGAATGCTATCCACAAAACAATACTATAACGGATTTTGTGTACGCTAACATACTCCAAATAGTAAACTACGAATAAAATGATTGAATAGCATTCATTAGGAAGGACATTAAAAATGGGACTGAAACATTTTTTACATAAAATAAATCAAACACTACTCATTACAACGCTTGCTGCAAGCAGCTTACTTTCACCATTGATAATTTTAGCAGAAGAAAATCCCTCAGCAACAGAAAACCATATAACATCTACCTATGAAGATGAGTGTAAAGTTGGAAGAAACGTCAACAAAACTTTTACTGATGTTAAAATTGAACATAAAAAGTGGGACGGTGAAAAAGTAGATGGTATTCCAAAAGGCTACTCAGATTCGAATGATAAAATTTGGGAGATAAATGACGAACAAACGATTCATACTTTTTTTGACGGAACATTAAAAAACGAAAATCTTTCACTAAAAAAAGGAGATTTTTTCACAGTTCAATTACCTCCTGAAACGCGTTTTGAAGATTTACTTCAACAAGATCTCGCTCGAGCAAAAGATATTTACACAAAAGATAACGATAACGCATTAGTCGCAACAGCCCACTATGATTCAACAACGAATATCATTACTTATATTTTTACAGACTATGTTGAAACTCACAAAGATATTCAAATTCATACAGAATATGTTGAAACACTGAACCAAGACAAACTTCGTGGAAACCAAGACTATACATTTACAGGAAACTATGTAGGTCATGAGTCTTCTTATAGATACTACTTAGACAACTGGTCCGAAAATGATGTTACCCGTTTTAAGAGTGTCAACTCGCAAAATCCCTCAGAAGTTGTCGTTAAACTAACAGAAGTCAATCCTATAAACAAGATGTTTAAAACGGTGATGAATGCAAAAGTTTCTGGTACTGGCAGCAAATTAACATTTACTTATGATCAAGATTCGAGAGTGTCACGAAATGCCGATACACATTTAACTATCTATGCTGTTCCAGAAAACGAAATACTCGACGGAAGTTTCCGCTCTCATAATAATACATGGGAAGATGTGACTCATACTTTTACTAGAACAGAAAACGGGAAAAATCTTGAATACACTACCCAAAATAACACGCATACAAAATATGTTGTTGTCGCAAGCGGGAATTATAATCCAGAATTTGGTATTTGGGTTCAATTGATCACTACTTATACAGATACCATTTCAGGACAAACGAAATCCTCAGGAATTGTAGCCTACATGTCAAAAGAACCTACTCAAGAGTGGGCAAAAGCCATTGAAAGTGGTGATTTAATACCAGTAGAAAGATGCGTTCCTCATAAAGATTTAAAAATCAAAAAAATTGACAGTATTGATAAAAACAAAGGTCTAGCAGGGGCCAAATTTATAGTGCGTAACGAGGCAGGAATTGAATACCCTGTCACAACAGATGATAAAGGTGAAGCCACTGTTTCCAATCTTAAATTAGGTAAATACACTATCACAGAAACAGAAGCTCCTAGCGGATATATTCTTGACAAAGAACCAAAAACAGTTGTTCTTGATGACACAACTCCAGCGATTGTACCTTACCAAGTTGAAAACATTGGAAAACGTAGTGTTAAAATAACAAAGGTCGATGCAGACGATAATACAAAATTGTTAGCAGATGTTGTCTTTGTCTTGAAACAAGGAAATGTTGAAGTAAAAGAAGTAAGAACAGACAAAAATGGAGTAGCACTTTTTGAAGATATTCCATATGGTGACTACACGCTTGCTGAAAAATCAACCATTACGGGATACGACTTAAATCAAGAAACACGTCAAGTAAGCATTACTGAACCAGGTGAACCACTTGACCTTGGTATATTTACGAATCATAAAACAATAATACCAACATTTGTTACACTTGAAGCAGAAAAAATGCTAATTGAAAAACAATTAGAAGCAGAACAATTTAAATTTGTACTCAAAGGTAACGGCATTGAACAAAAAATAGCTACCAATGATAAATCAGGTCATATTACATTCCCAAAATTGACATTTAACAAAGAGGGAACTTATACGTATACAATTACCGAAGAAAATGACGGTCAGACTAACATCACTTACGATATAAATGAAGTAAAAGTTCTTATCACAGTCACGAAAGATAAAAATAGTCAACTTGTTGCTAAAGTAATGTATGATAACTCGGATAAATTACCAACTTTTACCAATAAGTATACTTATCCTATACCGCCAAGTACCACTCGAGTAACGAGTACAACTTCTACTCCTAATCCATCAAAAATACCAAATACAAAAACTCTTCCGCATACAGGTGAATCAACAGTAATGTGGATAGAAATACTTGGAATAACAATAATTATTTTAACTGGCTTTGTTTATAAAAGAAAAAACATAAAATAATGGTTCTATCATAAATCGTATTGGTGGGAATAATCCATCAACAATCTGCTAAAAAACTCTCGTATTCAGTAAAAGCTGAATACGAGAGTTTTTTTATTGTTCATTTTTCCTATAAAGAACATACCCCATAAGCATAGACAATATACCTATGCCTGCAACAAACATTGATACTGATGTATCTGTACCTGTTTTAGGCAATGATTGATTTGTTGCATTCATTTCATGGTTATTTGAAGATGTTGTTTCTTTATCAGATTCTGGTGTCGAAGGTTCATCTGATTTATCTGGTATTCTCACATAAACATAAGTGTTCGTAATCACATAGTCTTCAATTTCAGTTTTATAACCTTTAACCTCTTCTTCTGAAACAGAATAAACAATTTCTTGTCCGTTTTCATATTTCGGTAAATCTTTAAACGTATATGACCATTCATTAACTTTTTCTTCAGTTTCTGGTGCTTTTACCACTTGAGTATCAATGACTTTATCTCCACGTTTCAAATTTATCGTAATAGATTCTGGACGTTTATTAAACACATTATCGTAGTCTTTCCACACTTTTTTACCAATAACATCAATTGTTTCTGGTATATGAGTATTTGTAATAGTGATTTCACCATCTACGCTTGTTTCATATGTTGCTTCATAATCTTTAACCGGTACTTCTCGGACAGAATAGGCAATTTCTTGTCCGTTTTCATATACTGGTAGTTCTTTAAATTGATATCCCCATTCTGAAGCAGTTGTATTATCTTCAGGAGCTTTAACAATTTGTTTTTGAACAACTTTGTCGCCATTCATCAACTCAAGCGTAATAGATTCTGGACGTTTACCATCTTGGTTGTTTGCATCGTCCCATACTTTTTTACCTTGAATATCTTTCACTTCAGGAGTATGGGTATTCGTAATGACATACTTAGTGATATCCGTTGCATATCCATCAACACTTACTTCCTCGACTGTATAGACAATTTCTTGTCCTGCTTTATATTTTGGTTGATTTTGGAATGTGAATGACCATTCATTTGGTGTGTCAGACTGTCTTATGACTTGTTCTGATACAAGTGTTCCATCTGCTAACAAGCGTACCGTGATTGTTTCTGGACGTTTTCCGTCTTGGTTGTTTGCATCATTCCATACTTTTTTACCTACAATATCAATCATTTCTGGCTTGTGTGTATTCGTAATCGTATATCCATTGACGAATTTTGTATAAATATCTCCTGACAATTCTTCATCAACCGTATACTCAACTTTTGTGCTTTTTTCGTAAAGAGGTAATTCTTCAAACGTGTACTGCCATGTATTATCGTCTGTTTGATTTGCAATAGTTAATTCTTTTCTTATAACTTCAGTAGACTTACCATCTATTTTTTTAGATAGAACAACTGTCACAGTTTCTGGACGTTTTCCGTCTTGATTATTTGAATCTTCCCATGTTTTCGTTACAGTCACTGATGTTTTCTTAGATGCATATGTAAATGTTACAACACTAGCTGTTTCTACGTACTCACCTTTCGGTTGACCTTCTGTCTTAATTAACTCATAACCTTCAACATCTGTTCTTGGAGAAAACTCATACGTCTTACCAATAATATCTGTTTTTGTTTCCGTAGAATTTTTCTCTTCATTGCCAATAAATACATGATTTACTGTTACTGTTGATCTCTTAGGAATGACTAATCCTGCATTTACTACTTTGACTTTTTGTGTTGGAGAGAGAGTAAAACTATTTTCGGCTCTATCATTAATATCCGTACCAATAATATTATCTGTACTTGGAACCAGAGTAGCAACGGTTTCTTCATCTTCTAAAGTAACCTTCACTTTATAATTACCTCTTAACTCAACAACATCCTCAAATGTATACTGTCCATTGGAATTTGTTTTTGTTGCAGCAATTTCTTTTTCTGTACCATCTTGAGAAACACTATATAATGTTACTTTACGTTCAGGCACAAGAGTATCACCGCCATTGTAAATACCATCTTTATTGACATCATCAAAAATCGTTCCTCTGACAGTGTATTCATTAAATAATAGAATAGCTCTTTTAGACTCAACAGCTGATGTTATATCGTTACCATAATAATATGCTGCTGTATTTACCGCTTTTTGTTTGTCGGTCACTGATACTGTGCTTGGTACTGCCACATCAAATGTTAGCGAATCAGTGTTGCCACTATTTAACATGTAGCCTTGCTTCATCACAGCTTTAAACATCGTTACTTTTGAAAAATCGCTCACTTGATCAGCACTAAGCCAAGTACTTCTTGCATTTTCTGATAGTGTCTGTTTTGGTGTATCTGTTGAATAATACACATCATAATTTTCAGTTGCGACAATCGGCCCATTCAATGTCACTGGAAATTCAGTTTCACGGGGGAGGTAGTCACCATCTTGATTGGCAACCGTTTGTAAATCATCTAGCTTTGGTAAAACATCAATAATCGAGATGTTAGACACCGGATTATCGAGCACATTGATTAACGACACTTTATAATTGGCTGTACCCGTTCCATCAACATTCGCACCACTTGTATACTGCGTTTCTTCTGGTAATTTTACTGTTTTTGTAATAATCAATTCTTTAGGTGGTGCAAATGAAAACTTATTTGTCGCCTTAA
The DNA here is from genome assembly GCA_013874835.1 of Carnobacteriaceae bacterium zg-84. Lineage (NCBI taxonomy): Bacteria > Bacillati > Bacillota > Bacilli > Lactobacillales > Carnobacteriaceae > Carnobacteriaceae bacterium zg-84. The sequence goes on from CP059430.1 coordinate 1,840,506, forward strand.
CGATTTTATCGTCTGTCTTACCATTGTCATTTGTGTCTAATTCATCAGGATTTGATCCTAAATACCAAGCTTCTTCACCATTTCTTTCATTATTCGTCCACGACAGATAAGTTTCAATCGAGTTTGATCCTTCAGCTAACTCACGCGTAGCCTTGAAGATTGGCCCCATATACATATATAACGTTTCATCTTTTTCAGTTTGAGTCAATGTCACCGGAAAAATATAAGCTGTTTTCCCCGTGTTTTTATAATTGTAAATGATATCATAATTTTCTGTATCAACTTTTAATCGCTCATCATCAAACACTGAAAATTCTTGAAATTCTAAACCTTCTGGTACTAAAAAAATAACTTTCCCTTGTTCCATCATATTAGATTGAATCGTACGATTTTGCGCAATTTTAAATCGTGTTAGCGGACGGACCGTATCTCCTACAAGAGCAGCTGTAGAACGTGAGGTACCATTTATTAATAAAATATTTTCAAACACAGATATATTAGCACTATTCCCAACTAAATAAATTTTATTTTTTTCATCTGTTATAGGTGAATTTCCATTTCCAACTGAAGAGGTTGAACTGAATTTATTTATAACCGGATAAGGATCTGTACTTCCTTTTTCTAAACGTTCTCTCAAGGTTGTTTTAACTAATTCATGTCCTGCTTTTGTTAGCTGTGTCTGATACTGCAAGTGAATTTGTGTCTGTCTATAATAAGGGATACTCACTTCTTTATCAAAGACTAATTTAACTGTTTTATATTCTTTAACAGGTATTTCTTGAAACGGTATTGTTGAATATTTTGCCCCGACATAATTCCTAAACGCATCATTTCCAGTTGCTTCTGTGGGTTTAATATTTGTTGCGATAACTTCTTCTGTCCCATCTGGTAAAATACCAATCAATTTATTTGCAGATAAAGCTGCAATCGTACTCTCGTCGTAGTGGTCTTTATAATGCAGAACATATTTATAACCTTTAAATGCTAGTATATTTTCATGTGGCGAATCTTCAATAGATTTAAAGACTACTCTCAAATTAGAACTATCTTGGCCGTCAAGTTGATCTTTAAATCCCCATGCAATATCCCATTCGAATGTTTGGAAATTATCTTCATCAAAAACTCGAACATCTTTATCACCAGTAGCAATTTTTCTATCAAGTGCCTGCTTTTGAATAATACCTGCAGAATTTGTTGCAATATATTGATGGGTACGATCAGTTGAATTGACTTGTCTTCCATCATCTACAACCACACCCTTTTCATTGACAAATTGCCGCGTAACATTGTAGACAACCTTGTCTCCGATTGTAAAATCATTAGAATATTTAAAATCAACATGTTTATATTCATCTTTGCTTATTGTAGGTACAATCATTGAAACGGTTTTTGTTTCACTATTATAGGTCCACTCCCTATTATTTGGTAAGGTTGGATCGAAAATGACATGTTCTGGTACAGATATCTCTATTTTTGTGGATCGACTATCACCTAAAGTTTTACTGTAGAAATCACCCGACACACTAACCCTCATTGTATCAATATAATCAGAACTTAATTTTGTATGAGTCTCATCGGTATCTTTATCAAATACATCAAACAAGCCAGAAGAAGGGTACTTTTCCCCTGCAATAAATACATAATATACCCGAGTATTTGCTTCTAGTGTTACAGAACTATCCTCAGATAGTAATACATTATTTTTACTATACAATTCCGTTTTTATTGTAGACTTTTCACCTTTGTACCAAGCACGATTTGTTAAGATTGCATTAAATGGTACCGAAATTGATGCCCCTGCAGCAAGTAACGTATAATTCAAACGAATAATATAGTGTGTTTCATTTTCAGTAATCTCTACACTAGATAATCCTTCTGCTGTTGAAACATTTTCAGAATTAGGTTGATTAAATTTTGTCTTATCTAAATAGACAAGTGAATATGGACTATCCGTTGTTTCACTGGATCCCGTTGCAGACACATATACTGTTGCTGTAGAACCTGTATCAAACTTAGTTTGATCATCTAATGTATATAATCTTGTTGAAACAGATGCAATATTAGGCACCTCTTCTGCAAAAACACGCACTGTTTGCATCACTGTAGCAAACAATAATGTTATACACAACAAGACGTTTATTATTTTTTTCATAATGACTCCTTTAGTCCAAACAAAGAAAGATACTTTATCAACAAGTATCTTCTTTGTTTGTGACTAGCTTAATTTTTTTTAGATTTTCTAATCATAACACTAGAACCTAAAATAGATAATGCTCCTGCAAGAGTTGCAAATACTGACATTGTTTCCCCTGTGCGTGGCAATGTTTTTTCTGGTGATTTTGCTACTGGTGTAACTTGATCACTTGTTTCTTCACCTTTAGCTACTTCTAATGGTTTTGTGCTTGGTGGGAAAACAGGTGCTGGACTTGGTGGAAACACTGGTTTTGGAAGTGATGGGGAAACTGGTTCTGGTTCTCCAACTGTATATAATTTTTCAGCATTGAAAATATATCCGAATTGTACTTCATCTGTACCTGTTTCATCTGTTTTAGTTGTTTTTGTAAATAAAACTCTAATTCCTGTATTACCATGCTGGTTAATAGACTCAATACGATCTCCTAAGCCCATTTCTGTTAAATATGCTGTAATACGTTTTGAGAATAAAGCAACTTCTTCTTCTGTAAATCTATCATTATTTTCTCTTGCCGAGTTGTAAAATAAAGTGCAAAAGCAAAATAGTGTTATAAAAACAAAAAAAGACAGATAATTAACTTACTAAGATTCACCACAAAATTAGAAAGGTCATTATCATGTCTAAAACAAATTATAACACAAAAAAACAATATAAACAGCTATCATTGGTTGAACGTACAAAAATTGAAACGTTATTAAACGAAAAAAAGCCAATACGATATATCGCTGAACGACTCGGAAGAAATGTATCCACAATTTATAGAGAAATTAAACGAGGAAGCGTTAATCAAATTGTTAATCGAAATGGTATCCAACGTGACGAATTAAAATATTACGCTGAAACAAGCCATTACATCTATAAAGCTAAGCAACAAAATAAATATCATCATGATTTAACTGAAAAATTTAGTCAACAATTTTTCAAAGACTTACAACAGGTAGTTACTGAAAAATATAGAACCCATAGTATTGATACCTTTGTACATTGGTATCGGCAAAATCATCCTAATGAAAAAGTCCCTTGTACGAAAACGGTTTATACGTTTGTTCATCAAGGTATTATCCCTATCAAACCAATTGATTTACCCAAAATGGTAAGCATTAGAAAACGACCGAAAAAAGAGAACACCAAAACATACAAGAAAAATATGGGTACATCTATCGAAAATCGACCAGACGTAGCGAATAATCGTACAGAATTTGGACATTGGGAAATTGATTTAGTCTTATTTAAGAAGACAAAAAATGAAGCACTATTATTAACGTTAGTAGAACGACAAACACGTTATACAATTATACGTAAAATGAATGATAAAACAGCACAATGTGTCTTACGGACATTAAAGAATATTTTTAAACAATATAGGAAATCAACCTTCAAGAGTATTACATCTGATAATGGGTCAGAATTCGCCTCGTTATCTGAATTAGAATCGACATATTTAAGCATTTACTATGCACACCCTTATTCATCTTATGAGCGTGGTACTAACGAAAATCATAACGGACAGATACGGGAGTTTTTACCTAAGGGTAAATCTATCAATACCGTTAAAAAGTCAACTATTCGTAAAATAGAATCCTGCTTAAATCAGAAAATACGGCGTAAATTAGGTTATCGTACACCTGCAGAGTTATTTTTATTGCGGGTAGATTAATAGTTTAATAAAAACAGGTTTCCCGTCAAGGCACACTTTGTTTTTCGCCTTGACTAGAAAACCTTTGTTTTTATTGTTTGGTTATTAACCCCGCAAAAGAGAAAGTAATTATCTGTTTTTTTGCACTTTACTTTACAATTGGAGATTATTTTCTCTTGCTAATTTCTCTAAAGGTTTTGCTTTTAATGCTTGATCGACTTTATATTGCAATTGTTCAGAAACATCAACAGTTCTTGTTAATACTTCACCCTCAGCATTGACTAATTTAAATTCTAATGTTTGATTTTCATTTACCACATCAAATTTATTTTTTCTATAATTTGGATCTTGAATGTTTAATCCATAGGCATACTTGTTAGCTCTAGCTGCCTGTAAATTATATTCTTTACCATCATAAGTCGCTGTGGCTGTACCGTCAGCAGGTCCTGCAAAACTTGCTGTTGATAAAAATTCATTTGTTATTTGAATATTTGTACGTTGAATAGCATTAATATCAATGACTGATTGAACACTTAGTACTACATTCACTCGGTAATGATCTAATTCTGGATATTTTCCTGTAAGATCAATATCTTTCGTTACAATAAATTGTTTCAAATTAGGTAAATATTTAACATTATCAGCTGTAATTTCAAGACCATGTTCGTTAAATCGTTTTACAATTTTCTCAATAACAGCATTTTGTTCGTCGGTTGTTAATGCATCTGGATCTGCTACTCTCGTTTTATCAATCGGGTATTTAGTCACTCTCATTAACACTGTTGCTGGTTGAGGTAAATTATATGTTTTCTTAACACCATCTTTTGTAAATACAACTTTCAATGGATTGTAGCTTACATCTTTACCAAAACGTTGATCTAAAGTATATGTTGATGTTCCATCTCCATTTGCTTTTTCTTTTAATTGATACAATGGTTCAGAATCATCGGATTGATCATATTCAACCTCCACTGTACTTTCAGATTCTCCAATAACTGTTACTTTTAATTGAGTTGGAGTCATTTCTGAATTGATAGTTCTTTTAAAATCTGCTGCATATGCAACTGGTGATACTTCATTCCCTTGTACAATAGATGGTGCATGTAACAATGCAAAGCCAACCATTATAGAGCCTAATCCATAAGCTGTTTTTCTAACAAGGTATTTTACACTTTCTTTCTTAAACATTATATAGCTACTCTCTAATAAATATATAAAGGAAAAGTTCTTATGATAACTATATGCATAAGTAAATCCTTAGGCTAAGTATACAAGTGCGACCTATAAAAAGCAACACTTTTTTGAAAATACTATTTTTTAAGCCATTTTAACGATTTGTCATACCGATTCTCCACTAAAGTATAACTTTGTTCAATCAATAATAAGATGGTTTCATCAGATAAACATTCATCCAAACAAATACTATACCAATGTGTTTTATTCATATGGTAGGCAGGAAAAAAGGAAATATTATCAATTCGCTGGGCTAGAGCATCAGGCATTATCTTTACATTGACAATATCGACTGTCCCATTTTTATTCAAATCCAATTTAGAAGCATCAATTGTCATCACTAACGCAAACCACTTATTTGTAAAGGGTGTTTTAAATGCTGCATATAATGGATACTTTTTAAAAGGAAAAGTAGGTTCTATATTATACTTCTTTTTAATAAGTGTCATCACACGTAGTACTTGTGTTTCAGTTCTATCAAAACAATATTCGGTAACTTCTGATAAAATAAGCTGGCAAGCTTCTTGAACAGTTGTTACAAAGGTTCCTACCGCTCTAGATTGATAAATAGGTAAAAATATCTCCTGCGTATCCCTATCATAAACAAACATACGGCTGCTTCCGTTTTTCAAAATATCCACTCGCAACAAAAATGAATCTTCTAACATTAAAAACTCTTTTGTGTAATATTCTCCCCTGTCTAGAAAGCCATACTCTATCAATTTTCCTTTATTGTATCGTTTCCCTTTAAAGAAATCATCTAGTACTATCATCATATCTCCCTCATGTAAACAAAACACCAGAAAAATACATCTTTTATGTATTTCTCTGGCATCATTCTAGTTTAATCTATGTGTTTTTTTCTATCACATACTACCCCAAATCCGATCATCAAAATGCCTAATCCGATTATTGTCATATTATACTCTCGACTTCCCGTTTTTGGTAATGTTGGTTTATCTGGTATGGTTGATGTTGTCGTTTCTTTTGATATCGTCGAAGTTGTTGTGATTTCAGGCGTTTCCTTGTTCGGAATCGGCGTTGGTTTTTTTGGTTCTTCTTTAAGTGTATTCGTTAAATCAAAACCATTTATTGTTATTTCATAAAATGGTACTACATCTTCTTTAATGGTGTACTCAATTTTCTGTCCGTTTTCATATTCCAACACATTCGCAAATACATACATCCAATTCATTTCTCTTGTGATGTCTTGTGTACGGACAATCTCTCCATTCGCCAATAAATGTACCGTAATTTGTTCAGGACGTTTGCCGTCTTGGTTATCATTATCTACCCATTGTTTTGTCACTGGAATATTGATACGATTTACAGAACGTGTATTCGTAACAGTCGTTCCCGATACATTTGCCGTATAGCCCTCAACAGCATCCTCACTCACTGTATACACAATGCGTTTGCCATCTTTAAATTCTGGAACATCTTTAAAGACATGCTGCCATTGACTATCTTTTGTAACGGTCACACTATCCACTTGTTCACCATTTGCCAATAAATGTAAAGTTACTGATTTCGGACGTTTGCCGTCACGGTCATGATCATCTTCCCACACTTTATTGACAGGCACATCAATGAATGATGGCTTATGTATGTTCATAATCGTTGTATCGTTGACAACTGTTTCATACCCCTCAACAGCATCTTCCGTTACCGTATAGTTAATTTCTTGTCCGTTTTCATATACTGGTAAATTCTCAAATGTATATGTCCAAGCATTTGCTTCAGTTACAAATACTTGCTGTTTTTCTATTCCATTCGCGAATAAATGTACCGTGATTTTATCTGGGCGTTTGCCATCTTGATCATTATTATCGTTCCATATTTTATTAACCGTTACAGACTTCGTTTTTGGTATGTACTTATTCGTAATTGTATAGCCATCAACAGATGATTCATACTCTGATACAACATCTTCTTTGACGGTATACTCAATTTTTTGTCCATTTTCATATTCTGGCACATTCTCAAATATATACATCCAATTCATTTCTTTTGTGATATTTTGTGTACGGATAACTTCTCCATTCGCCAATAAATGTGCCTTAATGCTTTCAGGACGTTTACCATCTTGATTATTATTATCGTCCCATACTTTATTCACCGTAATTGATTTCATTTTTGGCGTATGGCGATTAGTAATGGTATACCCATCAACAACAGATTCATACCCTGCAACAGCCTCTTCCGTCACCGTGTAGTTAATTTCTTGTCCGTTTTCATACACTGGTAAATTCGTAAATGTATACATCCAATTTTCTTCATTAGATAGCACCACCGTTTGTTTCTCTGTTCCGTTAGCTAATAAATGAACTTGAATAGTGTTTGGACGTTGACCGTCTTGATTATCATGATCATTCCATACTTTATTTACGGTAATAGATTTCACTTCTGGTGTATGAACATTTGTAATAGTATATCCGTCGATTGTCGTTTCATAACCTTCAACAGCATCTTCCGTTACCGTATATGCAATTTCTTGTCCGTTTTCATACACTGGTAAATACTCAAATGTATGCGTCCAATTATCTTCATTAGTTAAAGTAGCCGTTTCTCTTTCTACTCCATTTGCAAATAAATGGACGTGAATGGTGTTTGGACGTTTGCCGTCTTGATCATTATTATCGTTCCATATTTTATTTATTGTAATAGATTTAACTTCAGGAATGTGGCGATTGGTAATCGTATAACCATTAATGGTTGTTTCATAATCCGCAACAGCATCTTCCGTTACTGTGTACGCAATTTTTTGACCATTTTCATATGCTGGTAAATCCATAAATGTATGTGTCCAATTTTCTGCATTAGACAACGTTACCGCTTGTTTTTCTGCTCCATTCGCTAATAAATGAACTTGAATTGTATTTGGACGTTTAGCATCTCGATTATCGTCATCATCCCATACTTTGTTCACCGTCACGGAAATAAGTGGCACATTGGCTAACTCTAATGTTGTTGTTTCATCTTCTACAATCTCCACTTGATGTTCGGTTGTATCCAACAGATACCCTGTTGGTGCTGTTTTTTCTACAACTTTATACGTTCCTAAAGGTAAAACTTGTTCAACGACACCATTTTTATTCGTTGTTAATTCATAGGTTACCTCAGGATTATCCATACGTGTAACGGTAAATACTGCACCTGCAAGAAGTGTACCCTCTACTGATTTTTTCACAATTTTTAATGGAGAAGATGGTATGTACATCTCATTCCACACTAAATTTGTTGGTGTAGGTTGGTTCGTATTTGTTGCAATAGAGAAGTTATTCCATGCACGATCTCCTAAATTAGCCATTTCAGGTGCTTTCATTGGTACTTCGACCTCAAGCAACTCTCCTTTATTAAATGTTTGACCGTCTTTTAAGCGTACTCTAATTGCTGTTACCTGTGCATAATCAGCTACCGTTTCACTAAACGATAATGTATTAGATGATTGGTCAACAGGACCAGTTATCTCATCCGTTGAATACTCTACCGTAAACTTATGTGCATTCGGTGTTGTAATATGTATCGGGCCTGTTAACGTATTGCTAAATTTAGACTGGCGTGGCTCTAATTGCCCAGATGTCGCAGATGCAGCTGTTGAAAAATCATTTAGATGCGGTAAAACATCTAATATTTCATAAGACGATACGTTTGTTAATAAATTATTATAATTCCACAATTTAGTAAATTATATAATTAAGTTAGCCAGTAGTACAAAAAAAGCATCTCATAGGATATACTTTTAGTAACTACAAAAAAAGGATACCAAGAGATGCAAGAATACTATAACACAAAAGGCAAACATATAACAGAAAAAGAACGTTACTTCATCGAAAAATGGAAAAAAGAAGGTAAAAGCAATAGAGAAATCGGTCGATTATTGGGAAAAAATCACCAAACCATCAATAATGAAATCAAACGTGGACTTATCGATTTATCTTTTCATGGTGGCACTAAAGAATACTCTGCTCAAAAGGCACAAAACGATTATCGCCGTTTACGTTTAGCCGTAGGTAGAACAGATACGTGGACGGTAGAAAAAGAAGCCCTCATCAGAGAAAAAATCATGGATAAATATTCCCCTGAAATGATTAGTCAACTACCTGATATGCCCTCTTGTACAACGATTTACACATGGGTATACAAAGGATGGATTACAGGTATTTCGCGTAAACATTTACTTTATCCTAGAAAACATAAACCGCTAAAATCCAATGAAAAACGACCACCAAGAAAGACTAATGCACTCTCTATCGAACAGCGACCACAAGAGATTAACGAGAGAAAAGAAATTGGGCATTTTGAAATAGATTTAGTGATTTTAAACAAGAAACGTGGACAACAATTATTGACATTAACAGACAGAAAAACACGCTATGAAATTATTCGTCTGATTCCTGATAAAACGGCTCAAAGTGTGAATATCGCTTTGACGTCTATTCAACAAGACTATTTAATCCGCTCTTTAACAGCTGATAATGGTTCTGAATTTTTAAGATTAGACGAAGCCATCACTTGTCCTATTTATTATGCACATCCATTCTCTTCTTATGAACGAGGTAGCAACGAAAATGCAAATCGATTGATTAGACGATGGTTCCCAAAAGGCACAACAACCGTTACTCCTAACGAAGTAACGGCTGTTGAACAATGGATGAATCGTTATCCACGTAAATTATTTAACTATGTATGTCCTTATGATTTGCCTGAGGTGGCTAACTTACTATTGTAATTTGTGTAATTCCACAATTTATAGCGGAATGGTGCTCCTACACCTGTTTTCAATCCATCTCTTGTCCAGTTATTTACCGTTTCACGTGCAATATATTTGCGAGCTAACACTTCATATCGACCCGTATATTCATAATAAGCGGACGCTGCTGCAAATGTTTCATTCACATCGCCGTCTTGGTCAATATCTCGCTCATCTTTATAAGGCATTGAGAAATAACCACTCATGTGGTTTTTATCTTTAGTTGTGACAATAGAACCATCTATACTTGCTAAGACATAGTTTGTATTATGCCCTGGAACAGAATTTGCATTGACAGTCGTCACAATTTGAATGGCATCTGAATTATCCATATAGCGATTTAATTGGTTCACACTAATACGATCCCATTTAATAATAACAGCATTCAAACCGGATTCTCGATAATTCGGCACGTACGTTACCGTTGGTCGAGGTGCTCCCCAACCACCATTTAAAGTAGTTGATTTATAGGTTACTCCTTCAGGTAGTAGGTCGATAAATTCAACATTCGTTAAGGTTGCTCTATCTTCCATACCTTTAATCGTACCGTCCCAAGTACCTTTCAATGTCCAAATCGCAAACTCATTATCTGAACGAATCTTCTCATCTCTTCTAGGCGTAAACCAGCCTGTACCTAATTTTTCAGACAGTTCTTTTTCAATACCGACATCAACCTTTTGCCCAACCAATTTAAATTTGGCCGTATCTTTTCCAGTAAACGAGTAAGAACTTCCATTCGTACGTGTATACGTTGCGGTATAACCACCACTATTAACGTACTCATTTTCTAAATCGACAGCACTTACTACCGGCGCTTCTCTAAAAGCTGTCTTAATGGTAAAACTAACAACTTTTTGATGTGGTAATGTATAACCATTCGGGAAATCAAAATATAATTGTTTAATATTTCTAGCGATTGTACGGTCAAAATTCAACGTACGTCCACTCGCAACAGTACCTAAAACACGTTCACTACCATCGGCTAACACTCCACGAACTGTCACATTGGATAAACGTGCGTATTCCACACCATTAAAATAATCTAAAACAATATCGTCTGTTCTAGGCATACTTACGCCCGTGTAATACAAACGACTATCTAAATCATAGTCTTTAAACTCTGTAAAAGTGATCGTTTCTGACGTTGTATTCGCAACAGTTAAACGCCAATTAACACCTTTTGATGTACGTGAAGATACATTTGTCACAGTATGAAGCTGCGTTCCATTATCTCTAGCATCTTCTGGCTCATTTGCAAAATATTTTCTAAATGGTACCCCATTTGTGCTATCCGGTCTAAACCGGTAAGAAACCGTGTTACTTTGCGTCACGTCCGCTTCATTTACCCCTTTATTTTGTGGGTGAAATACCATTGTCGAGTTTGCCATATAAGCGGTATCCACACTTGCTCCTGGGAATGTCAAAATAAGTGACACCGGATTATATCCATTTACATCATTATAATCTTTTCGGTTTAATGTATACGTTGCAGTATTCGTTGCAGCATTATATGTCCAGTTTGGATTTTTAGATGCATCAAATTTAGCAAATGGTGGCAACGGTTGTGTTAACGTAATTGTATTGTATACACGTTGTCCATAATCTGAGTTACTCGGAGTAGCATATTCATCCTTAGAACTTTTTGCAAATGTCTGATAGTCAAAGACAACATCAACAAGTCCTTTCTCATCTAATGTTTGAGTATCGTTCTTTACAAGCCCACCAATTTGATTTTGTCCTCCACGAACAGTCATCGTATACGTTGCTTCTCCCGCCTTCGCTAAAAACGTAACTGTTTCTGCTGTTTTTACAACTGTTCCGTCAGCTTTTTTCAAAGTTGTGGTTATTGGTAAAATTGTTTTGTCAGGCGTTACATACGTTTTAAACTTCGTAAAAATCGGAATTTGTACTTCTCTAGCATCATCAGATGCTTTTAACGGAATACGCCATGTCGTTGCATTGACTTTTGTTGCTCGCCCAAAGACTTCTGAATCCAATGAAACATTCGGCTCTAAACTCTCCACAAACGAAGCGACATCAGACGGGACGGCTAATTCAATATAAGCTCCTGCATATTCTGATTCAGGCAAATTCGCTTTTAACGTTAAAACAGACTGCATAATCTCTCCCGTTAAAAACTCCCTTGTATCCGTTCTCGTAGATGGTACTTGCGTTTGAGTTAAAGTAATCCCCTCATCAGCAGCTCGAAGTACTTGCGTGGGCAAAAGTCCAATAACAAGAACGACCACCATTAAAAGCGATAATAAACGCTGTAATTTTTTCATTTCTTTTCTCCCTTCGTATCCATTTAGTCAAAATGGTATCTATGAGTACAGCACAAAATATTGTGTATATATAATTTATATATTATGTGTTGTACTCAACCTACCCCATTCGTTGTCTTTTTATCTTATCACATTATCTGTCATTTATGTACCCCTCTTCACAAAATATAAAATGATAAATTATATAATTAAGTTATCTCATAGTACAAAAAAGCATCTCATATATATACTTCATGTTTTTTATAATTTCAAATTCTATCCCATCTCCAAAAATCTTCGAGTATTATTCTAAAATAAAAAGCATTTGTAAATCCGTTACTTATAAAAAAATCCTGTTTACACCTCTAGAAAATTCCACACCCCTTTTTATTTTTTGACACCCTTAGAAATTAAGAGCAAAATAAAAAAGCCTTCAATTCATTTAAAGGCTCTATGTCAAATAGGGTTGATGTCTTATGCCATCAACCCTAAAAATTATACAGCTATTTTAAATTGAGGACTACTAACAACATCTATATTTCAAGCTATTTTCTATTTAGTTTTGTATCAAAATCGATATCTTCTTCTCAATATAGATAACATCAATTTTACCTTTATGGGTTTTTTCAAGAAGTTTTAGAGAATGTAAATTATCTCCCTCTAATAAAAAATTATATCCGTCATTTTCATCAGCTATGATTTTCTTACCTTCATCTTCACAAAATACAGGTATATTATGTTCTAACATTTCATCAACTTTTTCAGTATGTTTTTCCCATACTAGTCCATATTTTTTCTCGTTGAGTACTGTTTCAATTTCTCCCAAAGCTCTTAGACTATCATCATCTTGATGTTCTTGTTTTAGTTTATTTAAAAACTCTAGCATTTTCTGCCTTTTTTGCTGTGATATATTTGCCATATTTTACCTCACTCTTCTTAAAAGACTTTCTATCAAGTCCTTATCTTCTATCTTCGTCATTCCAAAACTCTTTTTACCTGCATCCTTTATCGAAGCTCCTATATGATAAACTTCAGCATTGTCTAATATCAAAAATCTATCGTGAAAATCTGTATTTATTTTTATAGTTAGTGTTGGATATTGTGCGTTAAATTTATTAATATCTTTTGTTGTTAAATCACCTTTTCCAGAAGTATAAACTTGAATATTTACTCCGTTATTTTTCTTACATAGAATGTTCAAAGTATTAATATCTACATAGTTATCAATTAATATAATTTTCTTATTTGCTTTTTGTATAATTTTCACAAAAAAACGAAATGCATCGTATATTTGACCATTGAAAAATATTTTTTGTTTCGCTTCTGTGTTAGTTGCAATATAATTAAATACTTTTTCTAATTTTTTATCTATTTTCAGTTGCTTTAGTTCTACTCGATCTAGTCTTGCAAACATTTCTTGATTGGATAGTAAAAATTTTCTCATCTCCACAAAACTATTCATAATTTTTATGCTCACTTCAACGGCTATATCACTTTTTAACACAGTTGAAAGCATGGGAATACCTTGTTCTGTGAATACATATGGTAAATATCGTCTACCACCATGCTTATTAGAACTTGAGGTGGCAAATTGTGACCTCAAGTTTTTAAATTCTTCTTCAGTTAATTGGAAACGAAATGATTCAGGAAATCTATTCAAATTTCTTTTCACTGCTTAATTAAATACTTTCGTTTCAACATTATATAAAGCAGCTAAATCACTATCCACCATCACTTGTTTTCCTCTAAATGTATAAATCATATTTCTAATGTCATCAACATCAGAAACGATTATGTTTGAATTATGTTCCATAAAAACCTCCTATTATCCAAAGTAAAATCTATTTAACTATATTAACCATATCCCCAAAATCTACATCTCATTCTTTACCAATTTTATAAAGAACTTCCATACCTACGAGTTCTCCTCGCCCCATTTTTCCAGCTGTAGCTGGTGCAATTCCAACTTTCTCTTTTAACTCTTTTTTATTCATTCCTTTATCTATGAATGTTTTCCACAAGCCATTGTAGCTTACCTTCATATTATTCTCAAAATTCAAATATCTGAATTGATTTAGTTATATTTTATCATATTTGTATCATTTTTCATCTCAAACATAAAAGATATCGAATTCGATTCCTTATAACTCTATATCCATATTTTTTGTGTTAGTGGAGAGGATTTGAGTTTTTAAAGAAAAATAATACGTTATAACATTAAGCTATGAAGATAAAACCATAGCTTTTCATATACTAAAAATAACCTAGCGATTACTCACTAGGTTATTCAATAATTTAATTTGCAAGCCCCCTACTCACAAAACGTCTATTCATAAGACTTTAGAGCCTATTTTTAATCACTCCCACTCAATCGTTGCAGGCGGTTTACTCGTAATATCATACACCACTCGGTTGACGTGTGCTACTTCATTGACAATTCTAGCACTAATCGTTTGTAGCACGTCCCATGGCAAGCGAGCGAAGTCGCTTGTCATGCCGTCAATACTTGTGACAGCACGGATACCGATTGTGTAGTCGTAAGTACGACCGTCACCCATAACACCGACACTACGAATACCTGGTAAGACTGTGAAATATTGCCATACGTCACGTTCTAAGCCGGCTTTTGCGATTTCTTCACGTAAAATAGCATCACTTTCACGCACAATGTCTAGTTTTTCTTCTGTAATCTCACCAAGGACACGGATACCTAAACCTGGTCCAGGGAATGGTTGACGCCACACTAAACTATCTGGCATGCCTAGAGCTGTTCCTAAGGCACGTACTTCATCTTTGAACAATGTGTTTAATGGTTCAATCAATTCAAATTGCATATCTTCTGGTAATCCACCTACATTGTGGTGTGATTTAATCGTTTGTGCCGTGTCTGTTCCAGATTCGATAATATCTGTGTATAGCGTTCCTTGTGCTAAGAAGTCTACACCTTGTAATTTTGATGCTTCATCATCAAACACGTATACAAATTCATTTCCGATAATTTTACGTTTTTGTTCAGGGTCGCTAACGCCTTGTAATTTTGATAAGAAGCGGTCTTTTGCGTCTACACGAATAATGTTTAAGCCAAATTTACCTCCAAGGCTTTCCATGACTTGATCACCCTCGCCTTTACGTAATAAGCCATGATCGACAAAAATACATGTTAATTGATTTCCAATAGCTTTTTGTAATAACACACCCACGACACTTGAATCCACCCCACCGGATAATCCAAGCAATACTTTTTTATCGCCAACACGTTCACGAATTTTGGCAATTTCTAAATCAATGAAGTTTTCCATTGACCAGTCGCCTGTTGCACCACACACATGGAACACAAAGTTTTTCAACATCTCATTGCCGTGTACACTATGGCGTACTTCTGGGTGGAATTGCACCCCAAAAATACGACGTTCTTTGTTTTCAAACGCTGCAAATGGGCAGTTTGGGTTACTTGCCGTCACAGTAAAACCGGCTGGAATTTCTGTAATACGATCGCCATGGCTCATCAAGACTTCTTCATTTTCAGATAAACCTTGGAATAGTCCTGTTTCTGTTTGGAATACATCAATCTGAGCTGTCCCATATTCACGATGTGTCGTTGCAGGCTCTACTTTACCACCTAGTAAATGTGTTGTTAGTTGCATACCATAACACACACCCAAAATAGGTAATCCTAAATCAAAAATCTTTTTATCTACTGTAAATGCATCTTTTTCGTACACACTATTTGGTCCACCAGAAAAAATAATGCCTTTTACATTTCCTTTTGACATAATCTCCTCTGCCGTTAGTTTATGTGACACTAACTCTGAAAATACACCAAACTCACGGATACGTCGTGTAATTAACTGATTATATTGTGAACCAAAATCTAATACAATAATTTTTTCTAATTCGTTTAACGCCTTCATAACACCCTCCTCATCACTATATGCCTCATTATATCACGGTCTAATAATTCTTCAACAACACATAATCAATTAAATGATTTTCTGTTTTATGGAGCACCAAATCCGCTCTTGTTTTCGTCGGTAAAATAAACTCTACTAAATTTTTCAAATTCGTATTTTTCCAAACTTCCTTTGCCATAGCAATCGCGTCCTCTCGTTTTCCAATGGCATATTTATAATAATAATTACTCGGATTATTTTTTGCCAAATCCATTAACATTTCAAATCTCTGCAAGTACCACTTCTCTATATTCACAGGCTCAGCATCCACATAAATCGCCCAATCAAAAAAATCACTCACATAAATATCCCGATTAGGAGGCAGTTGCAACACATTGATTCCCTCAACAATCAACACATCAGGCTGCTGCACCGTTTGATACGTATCGGGAATAATATCATAAATTTCATGCGAATAAACAGGCGCCAGTACCGGCTCATCACTCGTTTTAACAGCCATTAAAAACGATACAAGACGCTCCATATCATAACTTTCTGGGAACCCCTTTTTGTCTAAAATGCCCCTTTCTTTTAAAGTAGCTGTCGTTAATAAAAAGCCGTCAGTAGTCATTAACTCTATCTGTTTCTTCGGATAAAGTTGCTGTAACATGGTCTGGAGTAGTCTAGCTGTCGTACTCTTTCCTACCGATACACTCCCAGAAATGCCAATAATAAATGGTACTTTCCGTTTCGATTGATGTAAAAAATCTTGTAAACTCGATTGCTTTTCAATATGATGTTTCAAATACAAATCAAACAAACGCACCATAGGCATATAAATATCCGTCACATCATCTAAAGATACTCTGTCATTTAACGACGTCAATTTTTTTAACGTATCCTCTGTTAAATGAATGTCATACGCCACTCCAAATGTTTTCCACGCCTCACGTGAAAATTGACTATAATGTTCCATACCAACTCTTTACCTCTTCATCAAAATCGTTCTATATTACTATACCACAATTCAGAAAACTTATAAATTTTTTTAAAACCTTAGAAAAATACAGACATTTCATGTAAAATACATATAGACAAGAAAAGGAGAACATTATGATTGGGATTGCCCGTGCACACACAAATATTGCCTTAATAAAATATTGGGGAAAACGTGATAAAAAGCTCTTTTTACCAATGAATAGCAGTTTATCATTAACACTGGATGCCTTTTACACGGATACAAAAGTAACCTTTGATCAAACGCTGACAAAAGATACTTTTTTCTTAAACAATAAAGAAGAAACAACCGAAAAAATCACACCATTTTTAGATTTATTTCGAGAAAAAATGTCCTCACCTCGCTTTGCCAAAGTAGAAAGTTTAAACTTTGTCCCTACCGCAGCTGGTTTAGCTAGTTCAGCTTCTGCTTTTGCTGCTCTAGCCGGAGCCATAAATCAAGCAAGTGGCTTACATTTAGATACACAAACACTCTCAACATTCGCTCGACGTGGCAGTGGTAGCGCAACACGCAGTCTGTACGGTGGCTTTGTTGAATGGAACAAAGGGACAGACTCTCACAATTCTATGGCAATCCCAATAGACGATGCTAGCTGGGATATTGCTATGATTATCATTGTCGTTAACCAAGCGAAAAAGACGATTTCAAGTCGTGACGGTATGGCATTAACTGTTCAAACTTCCCCTTTTTATCAAGCATGGGTAGAAAGTGCAGAAAAAGACTTACAAAATATCAAACAAGCGATTGCCAATAAAGATTTTATTACTTTAGGAGAAATCACTGAATTTAATGGTATGAAAATGCACGGTACCATGCTTGGTAGTAATCCTCCATTTTGTTATTTTGAACCAGAAACGATTATTGCTCAACAAGCCATTCGACAATTAAGAGCAGAAGGGATTCCTGCCTATATGACAATGGATGCTGGCCCAAATGTTAAAGTATTATGCCAAACATCAACTATTCCAACCATTTTATCTCATTTAGAAACGCTGTTTTCTAAAGATAAACTCATCATCTCTAAAGTTGGAAAAGCCATGCATTACTTAACACAAGACGACTGGGAACAATCTCTACAATCATTCGAGGACACATTATGATAACCGTAAACGTACCTGGAAAATTATTTATTGTGGGAGAATATGCCGTGACATCACCTCATCAGCCTGCCATTATCGCACCTGTCGAGCGTTTTTTGACGGCACGTATTGACGACTATCACGACAATATTATTTTTTCAGAACAACATAAACACACACTCGTTCACTTCACAAGGGAGAAGGAACAGATTTCAGCAACACCAAATCTATATCCGCTCATAACAACAGCCATTCACATAACAGAAAGTTATTTAACGATTACACCAAAGCCGTTCCGTTTAGATATTTCATCGGATTTAGATGCACCAGATGGAACAAAATATGGTTTAGGTTCTAGTGGTGCCGTTACCGTCGCAACCATTAAAGCCGTGGGCGCTTTCTACGGAAAAACACTAGACAATCTTACCGTCTATAAATTGGCTGTCTTAACACATCTATCTTTAAATAGCGTCGGTTCTTTTGGTGACATTGCCACTATTGCATTCGGCAAGCTAATCGCCTATACGATGTGTGATATTGACTGGTTAAAGCACCAACAACACACATGCTCCATTCAAGAAATTATTCATCAAAAATGGAAAGACTTATCTATTGAATGCCTTACTTTACCTAAAAACCTTTCTTTTTTAATCGGTTGGACTGGTACTCCTGCTAGTACCGAATTACTCGTTAAAGAAATGAAAAAACAAAAAGAAAGTGCACTTTATCAAACATTTCTAATGGATAATAAAGACTGTACAAATCAATGCATTCAAGCCATTAAAGAACAGAATATTTCCGTTATAAAAGCATGTATACAAAAAAACAGAAATCAACTACAACAATTATCCCGCTACATTGAAACACCAACATTAAAAACTCTTTGTGACATTGCTGAACGCTATGGAAGTGTGGCGAAAACATCGGGTGCCGGTGGGGGAGATTGTGGCATTTGTTTAGTTGAAAATGTACAGCAGAAAGAAAACATTATAAGCGCTTGGAATCAAGCAGCTATCTTACATTTAGGAGAAATTGGAGGCAATTATGACACAGCAAGTCAATCGAAAAGATGAGCATATCCAGCATGCTCTTGAACAATTTGTTCAGGAATCGACACCCGAGTTTGCACAAACACAATTTGTCCATCACTCATTCCCTGAAATAGCGTATGAGGATGTTAATATTCATACAAACTTGGATACTTTATTATTATCTGCTCCATTTTTCATCAATGCGATGACTGGGGGTAGTCAAAAAGCCTATGACATCAACCGCCAATTAGCTTTTATTGCCAAGGAAACCGACATACCTCTAGCAACTGGGAGTGTAAGCGTTGCTTTAAAAGAACCTGACACGGCAGAAAGTTTTCGTGTTGTCAGACAAATCAATCCAAATGGCTTAATCTTTGCAAATTTAGGTGCACATCACTCCGTGGAAAACGCTAAAAGAGCGGTCGACTTACTCGAAGCGGATGCCCTACAAATTCATGTGAATACCCCACAAGAAATGGTTATGCCCGAAGGAGAACGAGATTTTACAGGTTGGCTGCATCACATCGAACAAATTGTCGCCGAATTAAACATACCCATTATCGTCAAAGAAGTTGGATTCGGCATGTCAAAAGAAACAGTAACCCAATTAACAAATATTGGCGTGCGTATCATTGATATTTCTGGTAAGGGTGGAACAAATTTTGTCGACATTGAAAACAATCGCCGTATAACATCGTCATATAACATGCTCTCGGCATGGGGACAATCAACGCTCATTTCCTTATTAGAAGCCCAAAGCGTCCCCCATCCTACATTGATTGCATCTGGTGGAATCAAAAATGCACTAGACATAACTAAATGCATTGCTTTGGGCGCGAATGCCGTTGGGTTATCTGGACAAATACTCTATTTGCTAGAACGTCATGGTATGGAGCAAACAATAAACTACATTCGCCAAACAAAAGAACACATACGCACCATTATGACCTTACTTGGTGCAAAAAATATCTCTGAGTTACAACAAAAAGCTGTTGTTGTAGCACCGACTATCCAAAACTGGTGCCATGCTCGCCATATAGACTGGCAATATTTTGCAAATCGTAATTAACAAAAACAGTGAACGGACGTTTGGGAGCGTCCGTTCACTGTTTTTGATATTGTTTTTTAAATAAATACTGACTTATACCAAATAATAAAAGTATACCTAAAACTATCTAGGTACACTTTCTCACATATTCTATTAAACATTGGCTCCATCCAATTTTTATCGCTTTACACTTTAGCTTTTTGTTGTTGATACCACTTTTTCACAAAAATAATCACATTAACAAAAACTAATACTGTCACAAAAATCAGTGTAATGGTTGCACCTGGAGGGGTACTGTATTCATAAGAAGCATATAACCCACCTACCATACCTAAAAAACCAATACACATTGCCCATAAAATGACACTTGTAAAACTATTTGAGAAACGCATGCTAATTGCTGTAGGTAAAATTAAAATGGAGGCAACAAGTAGAGCGCCTGCAATCGGCATCATTACACTAATGGTCACACCCGTGAC
The DNA here is from genome assembly GCA_013874835.1 of Carnobacteriaceae bacterium zg-84. NCBI lineage: Bacteria > Bacillati > Bacillota > Bacilli > Lactobacillales > Carnobacteriaceae > Carnobacteriaceae bacterium zg-84. The sequence goes on from CP059430.1 coordinate 1,861,131, forward strand.
AATATTGATTAACAATGACATCAATCGAACAGGTAATCCGGCTGTAAAAGCTGTGTCTTCATCAAACAATAGTACATATAAAGGTTTTCTAAACAGAATATACAATCCACCAATAAAAATGACTAAACCAATTAAAATAGACACCTGTTCACTAGATACGGTAACCAATGAACCAAATAAATATTGTTCAACTTTAATACCCGCTGCATTTTTTCTAAGGGACATCAAAATCAATGCAACTGCTAATCCCGTAGACATCAAAATGGCAACCGATATTTCAGAGTAGCTTTTATAGACACGACTTAAATACTCCATAATCAATGCAGCAATCATCACAACAACAATCGTTGTCACTGTTGGTGAAACACCAATCAACAATCCTAAAGCAACCCCTGATAAAGAAACATGCGATAATGTGTCTGCCAATAAAGACTGTTTACGCAAAATTAATAATAAACCTAAAATAGGAGCAATACACGCAATACAAATCGCTGCTAAGAACGCTCTTTGCATGAAATCATACTGAAACATCTCCATGGTGAATGCTCCTTTCTCACTAAATGTACATGTTTGTCAATATAATCATCTAATATATCGTCCTCATGGGTTACCATTAAAACAGCTTTATGGTGGTGTTGGCAACTATGTTTTAACAAATCATAAAACTGTTTCCGTGATTGAATATCCATACCAGTTGTTGGTTCATCTAAAATCAATAAATCTGGATCTGTAGCAAATAAACGCGCTAAAAAAATTCTTTGTTTTTGCCCACCAGATAAATCCCCAATACGTTTATACTTCAAGTCCCACATACCAACCGATTTTAATGATTTTTCAATATGCTCTTTATCATGTGCATCTAAACGTTTGAACCATTTTCCATTTGCATATCGTCCTGATGCAACTAAATCATACACACGACTAGGAAACCCCACATTGAATGAAGCAATTTGTTGTGGAGCATATCCAATTAACATTTTTTGTCCAAATTGATTCACTGGACTAATATGTGCTGAACCTTCTTGAGGTTTTAATAAACCTAAAATCAACTTTAATAACGTCGACTTAGCTGCACCATTTTCTCCAGTTAAAATGGCAAACTCTCCAGCTTCTAATTGAAAGGATATATTATCTAAAACTCTTTCAGCATCATAGGAAAAAGATAACTGATGAACGTCAATATACGCCATTTTCTCACTCCTTTTTCAGTAGAAAAAGCACCAACTTGTGTCAGTGCTATTCTTTATTATATACTAATTCGATCTTGTTTTTCTACTTAATTGATTTTTGTAATGATACTAAGTTTTCTTCTAAAATTTGTAAGAAATCTTTACCTTCTACTTTTGATTCCATTGTATACAATGTTTCAATACTTGCACCTGTTTCTTTTGCAACAGCGTTTGCTGTAGCTTGAGAACTACCTGGATCAACATAAATTGTTGTTAATTTATGCTCTTTCATTTCTTCAACAACTTCTGCAATATCTTGTGCTGTTGGCTCTTTTGCTTGTAAACCAGAAATGGCTTCTTGTTCTAAGTCATAACGATGTGCAATGTATCCAAATGCAGCATGTTGTGTAACAAATGCTTTGTTTGTAGCATTTTTAAAAGCAGCATCATATTTTTTAGCTAAAACATCTAATTTTTCAAGTAACATATCACGATTTTTTTCATAATCTGCTTTATGAGCAGTATCCGCTGCAATTAAACCTTCTGCAATAGTTTTTACTTGTGCTTTTGCTGTTTCTGGATCTAACCAAATATGTGGATCCAACGCATCCTCATCTTCATCATGGTCATCTTTATGATCTCCATCATGATCATGATGATGTCCTTTTCCTTTTATAAAGGAAACATCTTTACCAGATTCAATAAATGCCACTTTTGATTCTTTACCTAAACCATCTTGTACACTTTTCACCCATGTTTCCATGTTGTTACTACTATATACAAATACTTTAGCTTTATCAATTAGTGCAATATCTTTTGCACTTGGCTCAAAATCATGTGGCTCTACCGCTCCCTCAATCAACATGCTGACGTTAGCATGTTCACCTGCAATCGCTTGTGTCATATAATACACAGGATAAAAACTTGTCACAACAGACAATTTTTCCATTTTTGGTGCTTCAGTCATTTCTTGTTTCTTACTTGGTGCTTGACATGCAGCCAATACAAGTACCAAAATAAAGAAACTTAATTTTTTTAAATGTTTCATAATATCTCCTTTTTATCGAAATAGTAATACTTACGATTTATATTTTAACATATTTTACTAAAAAATTCAAGTTTTTTATACACTGTAGTATTTGTATTCATAATTCTTTTTTGATATACTTTTTTTATCGTACATAAAAGGAGATTGATTATGTCAACAAAACAAAGTCATATCAAACAATTAACACTATTTTCTTTATTTACAGCTATTTTAATCATGCAAACATTCATTCCCGTTTTAGGATATATTCATCTAGGCTTTGTCGACTTTACTATCGTTCATATTACTGTTATTTTAGCTGCCTGTCTTTTAGGTTCAAAATTAGGAACAGGGATTGGCTTAACATGGGGATTGCTTTCAATGATAAAAGCCTACACAACAGCAGGTATTTTAAATCCCCTATTTTATAATCCTCTTATCTCCGTCCTACCTAGAATGCTTGTAGGTTTATTGGCAGGAGTTCTTTTTCAATTATTAAGTAAAAAAATTAGCTTAACCATGTCTGCGGTCATTGCCTCATTCATTGGGACCATCACAAATACAGGACTTGTCCTAGGTGGATTTTATGTCTTTGGCTATCAATTTATCGCCAACACACTCCCAAATCCATCTCAATCAGGAGATGTTGTTCTCGGATTTATTTTGACACTTATTTCTACAAATACATTATTTGAATTATTATCAGCAATTATTGTAACACCCGCATTAGTCAAACCTTTATCATCCCTATTCAAAAAATAATGAAAAACTCAATTTTCCAAACAAACACAAATAAGCCGACATCAACATGTCGGCTTATTTGGTGTTGGTGGCTCCCTTTGGGAAGCCACCAACACTCATTGTCATATATTGTCATAACGATATTATTTTAAAAAGTCTAATATATGTTGCCATGTATGCCAATTAAAGACATCAAAGGCATTGCCATCGCCTAAAATAGAATAGCCAATCATCAGCCCTATCACAAGAAACACGCCTACTAAGACAAGCATAAAAATACAATAAAATAAAATACGCAACATATCGTTTTCTAAAAATACTAATTGTGTTGCAGATACTGTTTTTAACGATTTTTTATTGTCTTTGCTCACTATGATTCACTCCTTATGATATAAATAATTGATGTATCTCGTCCATGCTCAATACATTTGGTACTCGTACAATATCGGCACCTAATGCTTTTAACTTTTCATGGAATTTATAATAACCTCTATCTAAATAAACCAACTCCACAACTTGTGTAAAGCCTTCTGCACGCAAACCCGCTAACACTAACGCTGCTGCTGCACGCAAATCAGATGCTGCTACTTCTGCTCCTTGCAAGTCATGTGACGGATTCATAAAAACGGTTTGTCCTTCGATTCTAAAATCGGCATTCATACGACGCAATTCTTCAAAGTGCATAAAACGATTTTCAAAAACGGTTTCGGTCATGCTTGTCCCTTTATTAGACAATAACTGCGCAATCGTCATTTGAGCTTGCATATCTGTTGGAAAGCCCGGATGAGGCATTGTTTTTACATCGGTTCCTTTTAATACGTCTGGCCCAATGACACGAATACCATTATCTTGCTCTTTAAAAACAACACCCATTTCTGTTAACTTAGACATCAATGGTTTGTTATGATCGGCAATGGCATCTTCAATAAAAATATCTCCTTTTGTAATGGCTGCCGCCATCATAAAGGTACCTGTTTCAATCCTATCTGGAATCACATAATGTGAAGCACCTTTTAATCGTTCCACCCCAACAATACGAATGGTATCTGTACCTGCACCATATACTTTTACACCCATTTTATTTAAAATATTCGCTAAATCAACAATTTCTGGTTCTCTAGCAACATTTTCAATTACAGTCGTCCCATCTGCTAAAGTTGCTGCCATCATAATATTTTGCGTTGCACCAACACTTGGGAAATCTAAATAAATATGCGCACCTTTTAAAGTTTCAGCGCTTGCTTCAATAAAACCAGCATCTACATTGATTGTGGCACCCAAAGCCTCAAAGCCCTTTAAATGCAAATCAATCGGACGTGTACCAATTGCACAACCTCCCGGTAAGGATACTTTCGCATAGCCTTTACGTGCCAATAACGGCCCCATGACAACAATCGAAGCACGCATTTTACTCACATATTCAAATGGTGCTGTCGTTAACAAGTCCCCCGTTGCATCAATCTCCATCGTATTTGTTTTTTCATCAAACACAAGCGATACATTTAACGCTTTTAAAACATCATTCATTAAATAGACATCAGATAATACAGGAACATTCGCCAAATTTGTCTTTCCTGTTTCTGCTAATAAACTAGAGGCTAAAATAGGCAATACCGCATTTTTAGCACCCTCTACTTTTACTGTTCCGGATAACGATTTACCACCTCGAACAATAATTCTCTCCATAGTAACAACTCCAAATTTTTATTTATCTCTTATCAAATATCCCGTTAAAATAACATGTAACAAGTTCAAGTAAACTCGCACAATCATTATAGCATACTTTACTTAAAAAGGTAGTCTTTCTTACCTGTCACCCTTTTTAAATAAAGGTTGACAAAAAAAGATAAATACGCTACTCTATCCAAAAAGGAGGGCTAATATTGAGTACAAAAAGTTCTGTATTATCCATATTACAGTGCCAGACAGACTATATTTCTGGGACGACATTATCACATCAACTCGATGTGACACGTAATACCATTTGGAAAGCCATTCAAGCATTAAAACAAGAAGGATATATCATTGACACAAATGCCAAAGGTTATAAACTGACTGTCACACCAACACAATTAAACCAAACTTTAATACAAGCAGCATTCCCACAAGGTGATATGTTCACTTACGACAGCATTACATCAACCAATTCTCAAGCAAAGCAATATGCCGATACACTAAAAAAAGACTTTGCTGTATTTATCGCAAACGAACAAACAATGGGAAAAGGCCGATTTGGTAGACCTTTTTACTCCCCTAAACAATCTGGACTATATATGAGTTTACTCTACCCGTCAAAAGATATTCAAACATATTTACATTTAGTCACACCCTTAACAGCCATTGCTGTTTTAAAAGCAATTAAAACTGTTACCGGTATCACTCCCTCTATTAAATGGGTGAACGATTTATTTTACCACCAAAAAAAAATAACGGGGATCCTCACAGAAGCCATAACAAATATTGAAACAGGACAAGTTGAACATATCATTATTGGAATTGGCATCAATCTATATAAACCTACCGATTTACCCAACGAATTAAAACATATTTTTGGATACATTAGTGACACACCCATTAACGTCAATGCGTTAGTCATTGCCATTATAGACAATATACTTACCTTATTGGCACAACTCCCAAATACATCCTTTTTGGAAGACTATAAAAAGCATTGTTTTATTCTAGGAAAAAACATCACCGTATATCCTACACAACAAACACACTATACTGCAAAAGCCATTGACATTGACGACAACGGCCAACTAATTATCCAAACAGACGACACACAACTTCACACATTACAATTCGGCGAAATCTCTATTCGCTTTTAAAGGAGAACACTATGAAACCAAAAGACATCACACTCATCAGCCTATTTGCTGTCTTAACATTCGTCAGCAGTTATTTTATACTACCCATTGGACCCGTTCCAGTTACAACACAAACCTTTTTCATTATCGTCACAGGACTCCTATTAAAACCGTTCTCAGCATGTTTAACACAAATCATCAACATCATGCTTATGTGCGTGTTCAAATCGGCGTTTGCTTCACCCACCTTTGGTTTTCTATTAGGTTTTGTTGTCAGTGCAACCATTTTATCACTTCTGACATACCGTAAGAAAAACATGCTTCTAATGGTTGTCGCAACAATGATTGCATCTATTTGTATCTATCTAGTCGGTATCCCATATTTTGTAGCAACCACACATGGAAAATACACCTTTATAACCGCACTGAGTGTTACATTAACACCTTTTATTATAGGTGACACAATCAAAGCAATAATGGCCATCATTGTTGCCAAAACATTAAGACCTCTTGTCAAAGAGGCTAACTCAAAAAAACAATAAAATAAAAGCCTTTTATATAAACATTTTATCAACATAAAATAAGTAGTGTTCTAACCATGTTAGATATTAGAGTACTATTTTTTTACTACTACAGCTACCCTCTACCAACATAATTTATGCTATACTAATAAAAAAGATAAAAAGATGAAAATAAAGACACAATTATCGACTATATCGAATCGTTTGAACCAACGAAAACACCTTATTTATGGATAAAACAAAATGGCGTTTTTCATATTTTTGATAGTAAAACAAAAACAACACAAGAAACACCTTACAAAAAAACATGGCCTATCACGATTACATCCTCCGATGTAACCATATCCCCATATTCATTCTTTTTAGCAACATCTGATGAAGAACACTATGTATTGGTTAACGCAACTCAATCCTTTACACTGCCAATCAACAAAGACATCTCCATTCAATCACAAATAAAAGCAAGCATTAAAAACGGTGACATAATATTAGAATAACATATGAAAAGAGGTAGAAAATGGACGAGCCATTTTCTACCTCTTTGTCTATCAATACTGATTATGCTTTGTTTGTTGAACCAAAGATATCCATTGTTTCTTTTGTTACTTTCACGATAGCATCAAAACCTGGTTTGATAACTTTACGTGGATCGTATACATCTTTATCTGCATCTAATTTTGCACGAACAGCTGCTGTCCATTGTTGTTGTAATTCTGTGTTAACATTGATTTTAGCATGTCCACGTTCAATCGCTTTTTTGATTTGATATTCTGGAATACCTGAACCACCATGTAATACTAATGGAGCACCAGTTGCATTAGAGATTGCTTCCATTTCATCAAAACCTAAAACTGGTTCACCAGCATACGTACCGTGCACAGAACCTAAAGCTGCTGCTAAAGCATCAATATTTGCTTCAGATACCATACGTTTGCATTCTTCTAAATCAGCATATTTAACACCGCCTGTTACGCCGTCTTCAGTACCACCAACAGTACCCACTTCTGCTTCAACAGACGCACCTCTAGGATGTGCGTATGCAACAACTTCTTTTGTTAATTCAATATTTTCATCAATTGGGAAATGAGAATGGTCAAACATTACTGAGCTGAAACCTGCATCAATATATTGTTTACATACGTCAACACTTGATCCATGATCTAAGTGTAATGCTACTGGAACTGTAATATTCATTGTTTCTAACAAAGCATTTACCATAGCTGATACAACTTTAGCACCACCCATATATTTACCAGCACCTTCAGACACACCTAAAATAATTGGTGAATTTGCTTCTTGTGCTGCTGTTAATACTGCTTGTGTCCATTCTAAGTTATTGATATTGAATTGACCAACAGCATATTTTCCTTCTTTAGCTTTGTTTAACATTTCTGTCATACTTACTAAACGACTCATGTCATGTTCCTCCTATTGTGTGAATACACATCACTTATTTTTTACATTTACATTCTAGCAAATTTCATCTTTTTTTTCTATATAATTGTATTTTTATATACGCTATCATTTTAAATTTAATATAAATGTAATGTTAATCCCTTACATCTTATTTACATATACTCAAAAAACCCGACAAAGACACGTGTTGGTACGTGTCTTTGTCGGGTTTAAACTGTATGATTATAAACCTTTTGATGTTAAATACATCATAATGAATGTAATGATAAAGAATACAGATAATAATACAAATGTTGCACGTTGCATAAATGCTTCAAAACCACGTGCTTTACGACGAACGAATAATTCCTCTGCTCCCCCTGATAACGAATTTGCTGCATTCGTTTTCGTTGGTTGCATCACAACGGCAATAATAATGATAATAGATAAAATAATTAACAATACTGATAAAAGACTATACATAATTTCCTCCTACACATTTCAATCAAACCCATTCTAGCATATAACACTACGAATTACTAGATATTTATGATAAACTAACTATAAAATATCATTTTACGAGGTTAAATATGACCCAATTTAAACAATTTTATAAAAAAACACAACGTCAAAGACAAGAAATCCTTGCTTCTTTACCCACACTAACCGAACAAGATAAACAACTTTTATTTCAAAACAACAGTTTATCCAGTGATATAGCAAATACCATTACAGAAAATAATATTGGTCTTTACGCCATTCCTCTAGGCGTTGCCCCCGATATAGTCATTGATGGAAAAACATATTTAGCGCCTATGGCAACAGAAGAACCCTCCGTCATTGCTGCGGCTAGTTTTGGTGCACAAATCATCAAAAAAGCTGGTGGGTTTCACATTCTAAAAAATGACCGCTATATGATTGGCGAAATCGCCCTTTGTCAACTCGATGATATAGAGCACGCTAAAATGAATATTGAAGCACAAAAAGACACACTTTTGTCACTAGCCAATCAATCGTATCCATCCATTGTTAAACGAGGCGGGGGTGCAAAAAATCTCTTTATAGACATCAAAACAAGTCAAGACAAGACGCATACTTTTTTAATCATTTACTTAATGGTCGATACCAAAGAAGCGATGGGAGCGAACATATTAAACACAATGCTAGAAGCGATAAAGCCAACCATTGAAACACTGGCGAACCAATCTGCAATTATGTCTATTTTATCAAATTATGCCAACCATTCTTTAACGAGTATCTCTTGCCAAATACCCGTATCTCTTTTAACTACTTTAAACACAAATCTAACAGGTGAACAAGTTCGTGATAAAATCATTCAAGCCTATCAGTTAGCAACAGCAGATATTTATCGTGCAACGACGCATAACAAAGGCATTATGAATGGCATTTCTGCGGTAGTGCTAGCAACGGGAAACGATACACGTGCCATTGAAGCAGGTGCACACGCCTTTGCAACACATACCGGAACTTATCAGCCTTTAACCGTTTGGGAAAAAGCAGATAATGGTGACTTAAAAGGAACGATTACCATTCCTTTGCCAATCGGATATGTTGGTGGCTCGATTAACATTCATCCGAGCGCTGTGCTATCTCAACACATTTCTCAAACCACAAACGCAAAAGAATTAGCAACTTTAATCGCAAGCGTCGGTTTAGCACAAAACTTAGCCGCTTTACGAGCTCTCGTTAGTGAAGGTATTCAACACGGACACATGGCATTACAGCTAAAATCGCTAGCCTTATCCGTTGGGGCGACACAAGACGAAATCCCTCTTTTAGTTGAAAAACTAAAACAAGAAAAAGTCGTCAATCAAGAAATCGCTAAAAAACTTTTACAAACATTAAAATAATTTGCATATAGTATCAATACATAAATCATTTTGGAGGCATTATGTTATTTATTATTGGTACTATTTTTGCATCTTTTACACAAGCCATCGCTCATCGCTACGCTCAACAAACACAAACATCTCACCGATCTATGTGTCACCATTGTCATCAACAACTTTATTGGTATCACCTTATCCCCATTTTATCGTACATCCTCACAACTGGAAAATGTACCTTTTGCAAAAAACGTATTCCGTTCTACTATCCATGTATGGAATGTTTAGGCGGATTACTGGCGCTCTTTTTACCACATTGTAACACATCTTACACACTCATTCTTATCGCCTTTTTTATTTTTGCACAAATTGATTTAGAATATCAAATCGTACCAAACACATGGCAAGGCCTCTATTTTATTGTAACTCTATTATATTGTGCCATTCCACATCATCGCTTTTATATCAGTGTATTGATGCTCTTTTTATATGGCACCATTGATAAACATCTCCCAAATAAAATAGGTGGTGCAGATGTCAAACTATTGCTCATAACATATTTAAACATCGGCATGCTTTCAACCATGTATATCCTATTATACGCCAGTATTTTCGCACTTTTGTATATGTGTATTAAACATCGTTTCAAACAATCTATCGCTTTTGTTCCCTTTTTATGTTTAGGTGCATGTTTACACAGTTATCTTTTATTTATCCACAATTTATATCCACTTATCCACTGATTTTTGTGGATAACTTTGTTCCACAAGATAAAAACACACTTTTTGACTATGTTTCACAAGTTTGTTTTCCACAAATTAACAAAATTGTCCACATTTTTCTTTATCATACGTGAATAAATGAATAATCGTGCCAGTATTTTTATTGACCAACACGATTTTCACCTACGGGAGCATTTATTGCTCACACTAAATATTATTATTTTGATTTGATATATCGCCTTATCTTATATTTAGAGCGATATAAACTGTTCATCCACTTTTTTTCACATTTATATGGATATTTTTGACTATAATAAAAAACTTGCTTTTCTTGATTGGATAATGTTTCATACGCTTCGTCAAAAGTTTCTCGAACAACTAGTATATCAATCGGATTAAGTGCTTGATTATACCGAATGCCCGTATAATTCTCATAAAAGGCATCATCTTGATTCACCATTAAAAAATCTCCCAATCTCTTTGATGCATAATGGTATCTTAATAACTGCTTAAAATGATTATTTAATAAAAAACGGTAAAATGTACTAAACTTAACATTTTTTTGTAAATCATACTTCATAATTGCATCATACATTACAACACAACATTCTTGTATAAAATCTTCTTTTTCCATATTCGGTAAATAATATTTATTCGCCATTTTGTTCATCAGCGGCGTATATTTTTTTACCAACACATTAAAAGATTGTTCTTCACCCAATAAAAACCGATGAATAAATACTGTATCGTCGATTAACTCATGACTATCCAATAAACATACCCCTTCCTATCAAGGAATTATGATAAACGTCTACCTCTAAATACTTCATACAATAAAATACCCGTAGCCACACTCGCATTTAAACTTTGAACATGCCCTACCATTGGAATAGTTAATAATGCATCTGCACTTTCTTTCACTAAGCGTGACACACCTTTTCCCTCATTTCCAATAACCAACGCTAACGCACCTTTTACTTGCCACGACGTATAAGACTGGCCGCTCATATCTGTTGCAAAAATCCAAACCCCACGTTGTTTCAGATGCTCAATCGTTTGATGTAAATTCGTTACACGCACAACTGGTACATGCTCAATAGCACCCGTAGATGTTTTCGCCACTGTAGATGTTAAACCGACTGCTCGACGTTTTGGAATAATAATGCCATGAACACCTACCGCATCTGCTGTTCTCATAATCGACCCTAAATTATGCGGATCTTCTATGCCATCTAAAATAAGAAAAAAAGGATCTTCTTGTTTGTCTTCTGCTTTCTTAAACAAATCCTCTAATGTGGCATAATCATACGCTGCAACGGCTGCGATAACGCCTTGATGCACACCACCTTGAGATATAGTATCTAATTTCGTTTTAGGCACCGTTTGTATCTGTATCCCTTTTTGTTTTGCTAAAGATATTATGTCAGAAATTTTATCGCCAGACAATGTTTCTTGAATAAACAAACGATTCACATCACGATTTCCTTTTAACAACTCAATAATTGGTATGCGACCCATAACAAAATCGTCTAAATCCGGCATCACATGCTGTTCATTCGGTTTTTTTATTGTTTGAACGTGTTTTTTGTCATTATAACGCTCTTTTCGTCTATTTAACGGTTGCTTTTTCATCTTCTTCTCCTATTGTTCTTACACACCAATTTAAAAGGGTATTTAAACGCTCTTCTTCTTTACAAATATGTAAATAACCCATGACCGCCTCAAAACCCGTAGCAATACGATACGTCATAATATCCGTATTTTTAGCACTCGTATGACTTTTCGTATTTCGTCCTCGCTTATAAATATCTATTTCTTTTTCTGTTAAAAATGCCTCTATCGATAACATGCGCATCATCAAAAACGCTTGTGCCTTAGCTGATACATATCGCGTTGCAGCTCTATGTAAATGATTTGGCTTTGTTAATCCTGTAGTTAATAAATAATCTCTAATAAATACTTCATAGACAGCATCTCCTATATATGCCAACGTCAGCCCATTCAAATGTTCAAAATTTTCCATTGATTCTCCTTTTATGACGAATATATTCATTGATAGTATACCACACATCATAAAACTTTATGAAAATGAATATATTCGTAATAAAAAAGAGGGTGAACAGAGCTTTTAAGCTACCCATTCACCACTTCATTTAGCTATATCCATTAAAGTCTATACAACTATGATAATCTATCTAATAAATACGAAACTTCATACAACACGCCTAAACGTAACACACGCTCATCAATATCAAATTTTTCATGATGATGTCCGTATGCCGTACGTTCATCACTTTGAGAACCTAGTAACGCATATACTCCCGGTACATGTACCAAATAGTCCGCAAAATCATCGGCACCCATACTTTTTCCATAATCAACTACTACACGTTCGATACCCTCAACACGTTGACCAACTTCTGCTGCACATTGCGCCATTTGCTCATCATTGATAACAGGTGCTGCCGCATCATACCAATCAATTTCCACATCACAACGATGTGTTGTTGCAATCCCTTTAACAATACGTGTCACCGCTTCTTGTAAGTGAGCTCTTGTTTCATGACTAAAAGCACGAATAGTTCCCTCTAATATTGCCTCATTTGCAACAATATTATATCTTGAACCTGAATGGAATTTACCAATACCAACAACAGCATTATCTGTTGGAGCTACCTCACGTGCCACAATTGTTTGTAATGCCACAACCACTTCACTTCCTGTTACAAGAGCATCTCGGCCTAGCTGTGGTAACCCAACATGTGAACTACGCCCCGTAATACGAATTTTAAAAATATCACACGAAGCATTAACAGCACCGCCTCGAACATTTAATTGTCCCACAGGTAATCCAGAGTTGACATGGATTGCAAAGGCCTCCTCAACATCAGCAACTTTCCCATGTTTGATAAATTGTTTCGCACCCGCTCCAATTTCTTCAGCAGGTTGAAAGGCAATTTTAACAGTTCCTGAAAAAGTCTGTTTTAACTCATTCAACACAATGGCTGTTCCTAGTCCCATTGTCGTATGCGCATCATGCCCACAAGCATGGCTTAATCCCTCACGCTTGGAAGCATACACCGCACCCGTTTTTTCTTCAATTTCTAAAGCATCAATATCTGCACGTAATAAAATCGTTTTTCCATTTCCTTTTTCCCCTTTCACAATCGCCAAAACACCTGTTTCATCGACTGTTTCATAAGGAATATTATGCTTATCTAATACCTCTTGAATAAATTTACTCGTTTCATATTCTTTCAAACTTGGTTCTGGGTACTGATGAAAATGTCGTCTTAACTCAATTAAATACGGTTCTAACGCCTCTACACGTTGCTGTAATGTCATATTTACGCCTTCTTTCTAAAACACAAAGAGCCGAGATGACATCTCAGCTACCTTGTCTGTCATTATTTTAATGTTGCTTTTTCCCAAACTGGAATACTTGCACCTTTTGTAGATTCTTCAATGATTTTAGCTGTTTCTTTTGTTTGATAGTATTTAATAATCGTTTTGAAAATCTCTTCATTTTCACGACCTTCTTTAACAGCAATAACATTGTAGTATGGTTGAGAAGAATCTGTTACTTCTTCTAAAAATTTTGCTTCTGTTTTTGGATCTAAACCTGCTTCAACCGCATAGCCTGAATTGATAACAGAAATTGCCACTTCATCTAAAGCACGATATGTTTGACCTGCTGGTAATTCTATAATATCAATATTTTTAGGATTTTCAACAATATTATCTTTTGTCACCAATGTATTTTTCACATCATCTAATTTAATTACACCAGCTGCGTGTAATAAACGTAAAGCACGAGAATTATTTGATGTATCATTTGGAATAGCGACTTTATCTCCGTCTTTTAATTCTGATAATGCAGATAATTTTTTAGAATATACACCCATTGGTGCAATCACTGTGTACGCAATTGGTTTCACATGCGTTCCTTTTTCTTTATTGAATTTTTCTAAATAAATAATCGTTTGGAATGCATTTAAATCTACACTACCATCTTCAACAGCTGTATTTGGTGTCACATAGTCTTCAAACTCTTTAATTTCTAATTCAATATTTTCTTTCTCTTTTAATTCTTTTTGTAAATAATCCCATTGTTCATGCTTTGTACCATTTACACCAACAACAACCTTTTTAGGCGCTTCTGTTGTTTTTGAACCTTCTTTCGTTGGCGTTGCTGACCCACATGCTGCTAATGTAATCAATGCTAAACCTGCTACAAAAATATTTTTTAATTTCATAATAAAATTCTCCTCTTCTTTATCTATTTATATATTATTTTGCTTCATTCCAAATAGGAATACTTGCACCCTTTGTAGATTCTTCTAAAACTTTTGCGACTGCATCTGTTTGATAATATTTCACAATAGTTTTTAACACAGCATCATCTTTATTTTTCTCATGTGCCGCAATAAAATTATAATACGGTTTTGATTTCTCCGTTACTTTTTCCAAGAAAATAGCATCTTGTTTTGGTGATTTGCCTGCATCAATCGCTACATCTCCATTAGCAATAGCTACCGCTGCATCATCTAATGAACGAATCGTTTGTGCTGCCGTTACCTCTTTAATATTTAAATTCAATTTATTTTCAGTAATATCTGAAATAGCTGGCAATACACCTTTTGATGCGTCAACTTTAATTAAACCTGCTTCTTGAAGTAAAAGCAATGCACGTCCTCCATTTGAAGCCCCATCTGGAATAATTACCGTATCATTTTCTTTTAATTCAGATACATTTTTGATTTTATTTGAATAAATACCAAGTGGTTGTAATAGTGTCCAACCGATCGGTACAATATGTGTTTTATGTTCTTTATTAAATGTTTCTAAATAACCAACGGTTTGGAAAGCGTTGATATCAACACTACCTTCTTCCAAAGCTGTATTTGGTGTCACATAATCTGTAAATTTCACCAATTCCAACTCAATATTTTCTTTTTCTTTCAATTCTTTTTTCAAATAATCCCAATCTTCATTTTTTTCGCCGTATAACCCAACTTTAACCACTTTTGGTTGAGAATTTGCTTCGGATTTTTCTGAAGATTGTGTTGCACTATTTGTTCCCGTACCACAAGCTCCTAATGTAAAAAGAGCTAATGTACTAATCGCTAATTTTTTCAATGACATATTCATATCCTCCCTTATATTTTTTATTTTGTTGCTCGTCTTTCTAAAAACGATCCAATTGCTTGACTAATAAATACAATGATTAAAATAATGAGTGTGGCAACAATCATCACATCTCCTTGGAAACGATTGTATCCTCTTGAAATTGCTAGGTTTCCTAAACCACCCGCTCCAAAAGCACCTGCCATCGTTGTTAATCCGATTAAACTAATAATCGTTAATGAAGAAGCTCGAATTAAACTAGGTAGACCTTCTTTTAAATAAACTCTAAAAATAATATCAACAGGTGTACATCCCATGGCAACAGACGCCTCAATCACACCATAATCAACTTCTAATAAAGCCAACTCAACTTGTCGTGCAAAAAACGGAATGGTTGCTACTGTTAATGGAACAATCGCACCCGCAATACCGATACTTGTACCAACCAATAATCGTGTAAATGGAATAATTAACATGGATAAAATTAAAAACGGAATCGAACGAAATACATTGACTAATTTATCCAAAAGATAATACAAAGTTTTATTTTCTAAAATACCTTGACGTCTTGTCACAACAAGAGAAACACCCAACGCAATCCCTAAAACAAAAGCAATACCTCCTGAAATTAACGTCATTAAAATCGTTTCACTCGTACTTTTAATAATCTCCTGAAACACACGCTCATCAATATTTGGAAATACTGGTCTTAAATCCATTATACTTGCCCTCCTTTTCTTAAATCTTGTAAAATATCAGCTTTTGCACCACTCTCTTGAATATACTCTAGTGCATTCGTTACATTTTCATGTAACCCAGACAGCGCAACAAGTAATGTTCCAACCGCTGTTTCTTGAACCACTTCCACATTCCCAAATAAAATATTCGCTGAAACTTGATAATGTGTCGATAACTTCGTAATCAAAGGCTCTCCTGTCGATGTCCCAACAAATGAAATCTTCACTAACACATCTCCGTCATTTAAATTTAATAAATGTTGATGACTTAGTACCGTTTCAATACCTTTATTGATATGTGTCGCCGTATCAATAAAATCTTTCGTCAAATCATTCTTCGGATTTGTAAAAATATCTAAAACCGTTCCTTTTTCAATGACACGCCCATTTTCCATAATGGCAACTTTATTACAAATCTCTTTTACCACCTGCATCTCATGTGTGATAATCACAATCGTTATACCCAATTTTTGATTCACTTCTTTTAATAATTCCAAAATAGAATACGTCGTTTTTGGGTCTAGCGCACTCGTTGCCTCATCACACAACAACACATCCGGATCATTCGCCAACGCTCTAGCAATGGCAACTCTTTGCTTTTGTCCACCAGATAACTGACGTGGATAAGATGCCGACTTATCTAAAAGCCCAACTAATTGTAATAATCCATCTACTTTTTCTTTAATTTCTGTTTTGGATAAATTTGATTTTTTCAGTGGAAATGCCACATTATCAAATACAGAAAGATTATTCATTAAATTAAAATGTTGAAAAATCATTCCTATTTTTTTACGTGCCTCACGCAATCCACTAGGACTTAGCTCCGTTAAATCGACACCGGATACCGTTACCTTTCCCGTTGTTAATTTTTGCAACAAATTGATTGTACGAACCAATGTACTCTTACCAGCACCACTATATCCAATAATGCCGTAAATATCACCATCTTCAATCGTTAAATTCACATTATCCACAGCAACAATCTCTTTACTTCCTTGATGAAACGTTACCCCTACATCCTTTAAAACAATCATGTCAATCTCCTTTCAAAACAAAAAACTCGTCCTTTTACTAGTCTTGCTAGTAAAAGGACGAGCGTTATATCATTATAATCTCGTGTTACCACCTTTATTCGCTTATATATCACTATATAAGCCTCACCCAGTACGATATACACACGTATATTTATACTGTGTCACTGTAACGGGTGCATCCGTGTTACCTTAATCATTCGGGTAACCCACTCAGTAGCCATTTTCAAACAAATACTTGTACTTACTTTCACCACACGTAAGCTCTCTAAAACAATTTTTTGATTTACTTTCTACTTCATTGTGTTTCGATACGTTGACTATACAAGAAACTTAATCATCTGTCAACACTTTTTTTATTTTTATTTAATATTCTTAAACTTGCCGAGTTGTAAAATAAAGTGCAAAAGCAAAATAGTGTTATAAAAACAAAAAAAGACAGATAATTAACTTACTAAGATTCACCACAAAATTAGAAAGGTCATTATCATGTCTAAAACAAATTATAACACAAAAAAACAATATAAACAGCTATCATTGGTTGAACGTACAAAAATTGAAACGTTATTAAACGAAAAAAAGCCAATACGATATATCGCTGAACGACTCGGAAGAAATGTATCCACAATTTATAGAGAAATTAAACGAGGAAGCGTTAATCAAATTGTTAATCGAAATGGTATCCAACGTGACGAATTAAAATATTACGCTGAAACAAGCCATTACATCTATAAAGCTAAGCAACAAAATAAATATCATCATGATTTAACTGAAAAATTTAGTCAACAATTTTTCAAAGACTTACAACAGGTAGTTACTGAAAAATATAGAACCCATAGTATTGATACCTTTGTACATTGGTATCGGCAAAATCATCCTAATGAAAAAGTCCCTTGTACGAAAACGGTTTATACGTTTGTTCATCAAGGTATTATCCCTATCAAACCAATTGATTTACCCAAAATGGTAAGCATTAGAAAACGACCGAAAAAAGAGAACACCAAAACATACAAGAAAAATATGGGTACATCTATCGAAAATCGACCAGACGTAGCGAATAATCGTACAGAATTTGGACATTGGGAAATTGATTTAGTCTTATTTAAGAAGACAAAAAATGAAGCACTATTATTAACGTTAGTAGAACGACAAACACGTTATACAATTATACGTAAAATGAATGATAAAACAGCACAATGTGTCTTACGGACATTAAAGAATATTTTAAACAATATAGGAAATCAACCTTCAAGAGTATTACATCTGATAATGGGTCAGAATTCGCCTCGTTATCTGAATTAGAATCGACATATTTAAGCATTTACTATGCACACCCTTATTCATCTTATGAGCGTGGTACTAACGAAAATCATAACGGACAGATACGGGAGTTTTTACCTAAGGGTAAATCTATCAATACCGTTAAAAAGTCAACTATTCGTAAAATAGAATCCTGCTTAAATCAGAAAATACGGCGTAAATTAGGTTATCGTACACCTGCAGAGTTATTTTTATTGCGGGTAGATTAATAGTTTAATAAAAACAGGTTTCCCGTCAAGGCACACTTTGTTTTTCGCCTTGACTAGAAAACCTTTGTTTTTATTGTTTGGTTATTAACCCCGCAAAAGAGAAAGTAATTATCTGTTTTTTTGCACTTTACTTTACAATTGGAGTATTCTTAAACTTGCTCCCATAAAAATAGTACCCACAAATAAAATAACAAACGACTGATGTTCACCTGTTTTTGGTAATAATGCTTCTTTTGTTTTAGCATCTGATTTTTCTGAAACAGCTACTGTTGTAGTCGTAGACGGTACTCTTATAAAAGGAAAACGGAAAATTGGTTTTTCTTCGGCAAAAGCTGGTGCTCCCGTTTCATGTACACGTGCTTTTTCTATATCTTCTTTTGATTTGTAAACTTTTCTACCTTCAGCGGATGAAGATACTTTTTCACCTTTAGCTTCTAAGTTTTTAATATATTGAACAAAAACTTCTGTATCTGGATCAATAGCACCTAATAATGTTGCTTTAGGGAAAACACTAAATCCATCTCCACCACCATATAAAAAGTCATTTATGACAACTTTATATGTTTTTGTTAAATCTAATGGTTGCCCATCTTCTGTATAAACTTTATGTACTTTATACTTGATACCCTCTGCATTATCATCCGCATCCGTATACTCATATCTCAAACCAGAAACTTGTAAGAAATAGCGTTCTTCTTCATCATATTGTTGATTTAATGCATCAACAATTTGTTGACCCGTTAAAGACACCACTTGCAAAATATTACCAAATGGTTGTACGGCTTGAGCAGCACCCCACGTAATACTACCGTCTTCTTGTACAGCCAAATCTGCACGAATACCACCATTATTTGTCATCGCAAAATCAACATCATAGCCAGATAATTTAGCAATCGCTCTTTGTGCATCAGTCACAAGATTACCCACAGCTGATTCTTTTGTAGATGATAAATCTTTAGTAATCGACTGATTTGTTTCTGCCGTACCAATTTTAGAATCTGTTACTTGCTTAGCTAATGCTGTTGCTTCATCAACAAGAGCTTTAACTTCATTATTTTCTGGTAAATCACTCGTTACAGCCGTCACTTTTCCTGTTGGAACAGATTTAAAGTCACCTGTTGTTGTGTCATATACACCTTGAACATCTGCGTATGCTTTACCTTGAGATAAAGCCTGTACAATACGTGTATGTTCAGCTACACCACTTGTATACACATGATTATGTCCAGCAAACACAACATCGACACTATTATCCGGATCTAGTGCATTCACTTTTTTAATCATATCTGCTGCCCAAAACTGAGCCACATCATCTTTACTTGTAGAAGGAACATGCGCTAATACAACAATCGCATTGACACCATTTTCACGAAGCTCTCTTGCATATTTTACAATCGTTTCAGCTTCATCTAAATACGTATAATTTTCATAATTCTTTTTCAAAACTAAATTTGGAATTTCTGTTGTGACAACACCAATAAATCCAATTTTTACTTTTTCATTGTTAACTTCTATTTCTTTAATCGCATAAGGTTTCCAGTTAAATGGAATAGCTCCACTTTTATCAACCACATTCCCAATGACTAATGTCATATTAGATGCCTCATGCGGATAATTATCCACAATCGAATAAAATTTATTTGGCTCAGGTGCTTGACCGGTTAAAATGCGATTAAACTCTTCTAAACCTTCATCAAACTCATGATTACCAAGTGTTCCAAATTCAAATTTCATACGATTAAAAATACGAACAGTTGGTTCATCTTGTAACAAAGCAGAATTAGCAGGACTAGCACCAACCATATCACCAGCTTGCACACGAATACTTTGCCCATTTTGTGCATTCGCTAAAAATGAATCTCTCGCATTATCCAATGCTGTTGCTAATTTTGCTGCACCACCCGTATTTGATATTTTCCCCTCAGGCATATAGGCTGTACCGCCCAATGTTAACGCTCCGTGAAAATCATTGACACCTAATAATTGAATAGGCACCTCTGCCGCATACGCTGTTGTTGATAAACCACAAACAATTCCACAGACAAATAAGCCTTTCATCCATTTTTTTTACACTCATAATACCCCTCCAACAATATTTTACCTAACACATCATTTTTTAATGTTCGGATATTTTATATTATACTGATTTAAAAAATGATTTTCAAGAATATTTACAACTAAAAAACAAACAATTTTTATATCTCCAAATAAAAAAACCGGATTTAAAATAAAACATCTGAAGGTTGATAAATAATTATTTTTATGTAAACAAATAAAAATACAACACTATATTAAAAAGGTGGTGAATGTCTAACGCCATTCACCACCAATATCATTGTAAAAAATTATAATTTTATTTTCTCCCACATCATTTGCAAACGGCAAATATCACCAATACAATGACGTGTCACATCACCGTCTATTTGTGTGTAACATACATGCACATCTGTTTCTGTCATTTCTTTATCATAG
The DNA here is from genome assembly GCA_013874835.1 of Carnobacteriaceae bacterium zg-84. Lineage (NCBI taxonomy): Bacteria > Bacillati > Bacillota > Bacilli > Lactobacillales > Carnobacteriaceae > Carnobacteriaceae bacterium zg-84. The sequence continues at coordinate 1,882,259 of CP059430.1, forward strand.
ACAATACTAATCTGTTTTGGCTGATGATGCATTAAAAACTCCGGTTGAATAGATGTCATCACAAAATCCATATATACAGCATTGTTAATATGCTGATTTTCATCAATATCTACATACCGTGGGAAACACGGCGTTACCGTATAAGGCTCAGAAAGTGATTTAAATGTTAATTTTGTCATTTGAATATTTTTCTCTGTTTTTTCCGAACCATAAGGTTCCAATAACTCCTCAACAATACGCACCATTTTTCTTTGTAACAAATCCACCATGGCAAAACGTATCATCGTCTGAATAATCAATTCACCTTCATGGTATACTTTAAACGTTCTATACGTAAAAAATTGATTATATCCGACTGGCTCCGTTTCAATATCTATCACATCGTGTGCGTTGGGCAATCGTTTAATAGATAAATCATGTTGTAAAATAAACCACGATAAATGTTTTTCTTTTAAAACATTTTGATTATCATATAACAGATTTGTTTGTTTCCCCGACACATGTAAAAGAAGTCGAATAAGCATAGAAATACTTAATTTTCCATATCTATCTACTTCATAATTTTTTATTTCAAAAGATTCTCTGTATACTTTTCCCATAGTTATCCACCTAACTTATCCACATATTCACATTTTTATCCACATTTTCTGTGGATAACTATCTAAACTGCGTTTGATATAACTGATAATACAACCCTTTTTGATGCATCAATTCCTCATGGCTACCCTGTTCTTGAATACCATTTTCAGTCATAAAGATAATTCTATCCGCATGTTGAATCGTTGCTAATCTATGCGCAATAATCAATGTTGTTCTTCCTTGTGCTAATTCATCAAAAGATTCTTGAATAACTTTTTCCGTATGACTATCCAAAGCACTTGTCGCCTCGTCTAAAATAAGCACATCTGGATTTTTTAAAAAAATACGGGCAATAGATAAACGTTGTTTCTGCCCACCAGATAAGCGAACGCCTCTTTCACCAATTTCGGTATCAATACCATTTGGCATTTTTTCAATCACATCTAATAAATGTGCTCGTTTCACTGCCTCCCACACTTCTTCATCAGTAGCATCTAATTTACCATATAAAATATTTTCTTTAATCGTGCCACCAAACAGAAAAATATCCTGTTGTACAATGCCAATGCGTTTTCTTAACGAATGTTGTGTCATATCCTTAATAGAGATTCCATTAACAAGAATATCCCCACTACTTGCCTCATAAAACCGTGGTAATAAATGACACAACGTTGATTTTCCTACACCACTCGGTCCAACAAGAGCCACTTTTTCTCCTTCACGAATAGATAAATGAATGTCCTTTAACACAACATTCTCATCATTATATTGAAAAGAAACATGATCATAGACAATATCGCCTTTTAATGTTTCAATATCAATCGCATTTGGACTATCAACAATTTCAGGTTCTCTAGCAAGTTCTTCGGTAAATCGTTGAAATCCTGCTAATCCCTTAGGATACATTTCAATCATAATATTGATAAGCTCAATCGGCCTAACAAAAACATTTGTCAATAAAATAAAACCTGTAAAAACACCCGGCGATAAGTTATCATGAATTGTAAAATACGCCCCAAAAAGCAATGCAAACAAATTCACTAAACGAATGAGCAAATAATTAAACGACGACACATTTCCCATTGTTTTATAAAACTGTCTTTTTGCTTTTTTATAAATGATAATCAATCTTTTAAATTTTTCTTTTTCATACGCTTCATTTGAAAATGCCTTAACAACACGAATACCGCTAATTGTATTTTCTAACCCAACATTAAACTCTGCCAAATTTTCATAAATACGTGTATTGATTTTTTTCATTTTACGACTAAAAATAGCTACCGCAACAGCCATTAAAGGCACTAAAATACTCGTTAAAATCGCTAAAGTCGGATGAATTTGATACATCAACACAAAACCACCAACAAAAGTCATGCACGTCACAAATAAATCTTCTGGACCATGATGTGCCAATTCACTAATTTCAAATAAATCACTTGTCAATCGACTCATCAATGTACCTGTTTTCGTTTCATCAAAATAACGAAAAGATTGTTTCTCAATATGTTCAAATAATTCATAGCGCATATCGTTTTCAATATACACACCAAGCAAATGACCAAAATAAACCACAATATATTTTAAATAAGTATTCAACAAATAAAAACCTAATAATCCGATTGATACAAATAAAACAGTTGAAAAATGATTTTGAGGTACAATCGTATCAATAACATACTTCACAACAATAGGAAATAACAATTCTAAAACAGCTGCCAAAACAGCACACCCAAAATCTAAAAAAAATAATTTTTTATAAGGTCTATAATAACGGTAAAATCTTCTTAACATTTCCCTCTCCTTATGAATAAATCGTGTTGGAATAAAAATTCCAACACGATAAAATACTATAAAATACTATTGATATGCTCCAAACATTTTTCTTTACCTAATGCTTCAATAGCTTTTCCTAACTCTGGACCATGTGTTTGTCCACTGACAGACACACGAATTGGCATAAATAAGTTTTTACCTTTAATGCCTGTTTCTTTTTGCACACTCTTAATTGCTGCAGAAATTTCTGCTTCATGGAATGGCACCAATACTTCCAATCGTTCTTTGAACGCTTCGATAACTGTTTTGGCTGTTTCTGCTTCTAACACTTCTTTTGCTTCATCTGATAAATGTAATTCATCTTCGAAGAAAAATTTCACTAAATCAACAATTTCCGCACCATAACTAATTTGCTCATGGAATAATTTTACAATTTTTGCTACATGAACAAGTTCTAATTCAGACACCGGTTCTTTCACATATCCTGCTTCAATTAAATGAGGCATTGCCAATTCAACAACACGATGTAAAGATTGTTTTTTCATATAAACATTGTTGACCCACTCTAATTTTTTCGCATCAAATGCCGCTGGCGATTTACTCAAACGTTTTTCATCAAATAATTTAATAATATCTTCTTGATCAAAGATTTCCTCTTCACCCACTGGTGACCAACCTAATAATGCAATAAAGTTAAACATCGCTTCAGGTAGATACCCCAAGTTTTTGTATTGTTCAATAAATTGTAATACTGACTCATCACGCTTAGATAATTTTTTACCCGTTTGACTATTCATAATCAATGTCATATGTCCAAATTGAGGTCTTTCCCAACCAAATGCATCATAAATCATCAACTGCTTCGGTGTATTCGCAATATGTTCATCTCCACGCAACACATGTGTAATATCCATAAAATGATCGTCCACAACTACCGCAAAATTATACGTTGGCATACCGTCACGTTTTAAAATAACGAAATCTCCACCAATACTTTTTGATTCAAACGAAATATCACCTTTTACAAGATCATTAAACGCAAATACTTGATTTTCTGGTACACGGAAACGAATAACAGGTGTACGTCCTTCTGCCTCAAAGGCTTGTCTTTCTTCCTCTGTTAAATATGCATGAGCACCATTATAATGTGGCATTTCTCCACGTGCCTGTTGTCTTTCTCTTTCAGCCTCTAATTCTTCTTCTGTACAATAGCATTTGTAAGCTTTATCTTCTTTTAATAATTGTTCAATCAGTGGGTTATAAATATGCTCTCTTTCTGATTGACGATATGGAGCATATTTTTCATTTGGTTTATCCGGACCTTCGTCCCATGTAATACCTAACCAATCTAAGTTCTCTAACTGACTTTTTTCTCCGTGCTCTATATTACGTTTTTTATCCGTATCTTCAATACGAATAATAAATTCACCACCATGATGTCTAGCAAATAAATAATTGAATAATGCTGTTCGAGCATTTCCTATATGTAGATTTCCTGTTGGACTTGGTGCATAGCGTAATCTCATTTTTTTAGACATGTGTATCCTTCTTTCTATCCTTTATGATGTTCTTTTATTTTTCTTTGTGAATGAATTGGTTTTGCAAAAACCATACGTCCCGCTGCCGTTTGCAACGCACTCGTTACGACAACATCTAGCTGTTCATTCATATAATGTTTTCCATCTTCAACAACAATCATCGTACCGTCTTCCATGTATGCAATACCTTGCTGACGCTCACTTCCGTCTTTGACAATTAATACCGTCATCTCTTCTCCAGGCAAGACAACCGGTTTAATTGCATTGGCTAATTCATTGACATTTAACACTTTTACATTTTGAAATTCACAAACTTTGTTCAAATTATAGTCATTCGTTAAGACCGTACCTTCTAAAACTTTGGCTAATTTCACAAGTTTGCTATCTACTTCTGGAATATCTTCAAAATCTCCCTCGTAAATATCAACAGTGATACTTTCTGATTTTTGCAATCTATTCAAAATATCTAACCCACGTCGACCTTTTGCTCTTTTTAATGAATCTGCCGAATCTGCAATATATTGCAACTCATGAACAACAAATAATGGTACAACTAAAGTTCCTTCCAAAAAACCCGTATCAACAATATCAGCAATACGACCATCTATAATCACGCTCGTATCCAATACTTTATGTCGATAAAATGTATCGCCCTCTCGTCTTTGTAAAATTTCAGTTTCAACTTGTTGAGGTTTTAATTGCTGCGCAACTTTTTTCCAATTATCTGGACGTCTTGTCCCAACACGGAATCCTAAATAGCCAAAAGATACGATTAAGACAACTGGTAAAATATCCGAAACACCCGGTATTTGAATATAATTAAAAATAATACTCAATAAGGTACCAATCACCAATCCAACAATAGCACCTATACTTCCGAATAATAAATACAATGGTGATTTATTATCTAAAAATTTTTCAACTGACTCTAATATAGCAATAATCTTATTCGATAAGAGAAATGAACATAATAAACCAAAAATACCACCAATTACAATATTTGTAATATCTTTTTCGAATAAGCCATGCTTCATGGATAATAGTTCCCACACCGTTGGTAACCATAATAACGCAACACTACTACCAACGAGGGTGAAAATAAAATGTATAATATATTTTCCAATATTTTTTTTCATACTCAACCTCTATTTAAAAATAATATGTAATGCTTCTTTTATAGTAGCAATGCCTATCACTTCAATATTTTTATACTCTGGTAAACCTACCAAATTATTTTTTGGAATAAAAATACGTTTAAATCCTAACTTACTCGCTTCTTTAATGCGATCCGTAATTTGACTAACACGTCTTATTTCCCCAGTTAAACCAATTTCACCAACAAAAGCATCAGTTAAAGCCGTTTCCTTTTCCCAATAGCTAGATGCCAAACTCACAGCAATCGCTAAATCAATAGCCGGTTCGTCTAATTTAACACCACCTGCCACTTTAAAATAAGCATCTTGCATTTGTAAAAGCATACCAGCTCTTTTTTCTAAAACAGCCATAATTAAAGCCACACGATTATAATCTAACCCACTTGCTGTACGTCTTGCATTCCCAAATGCTGTTGGCGTGATTAAACATTGAACTTCAACTAGTATAGGACGTGTTCCCTCAACCGAAACCACAACAGCTGAACCATTAGCACCTTTGATACGTTCTTCAAGGAAAAATTCAGACGGATTTTTAATTTGCTTCAAACCATGTTGACTCATCTCAAAAACACCTATTTCATTCGTTGAACCAAAACGGTTCTTCACCGCTCTTAACATACGAAAACTTTGATGTTTTTCTCCCTCAAAATATAATACTGTATCAACCATATGTTCTAACATTCTAGGCCCGGCTATTGTCCCTTCTTTTGTCACATGCCCAACAATGAAAATAGCAATATTATTCGCTTTAGCCGTATGCATCAACGTAGCCGTATTCTCTCTTATTTGAGAAACACTACCCGCTACACCTGAGGACGCTTGCTCATGTACCATTGTTTGAATGGAATCGATAATGACATACTGAGGTTTTATCGTTTCAATGGCTTGTAAAACACTTGTCATATCGGTTTCTGGATAAATATAAAACTCTCCGTCTTTAATGCCTAAACGCTCCGCTCGCATTTTAATTTGACTGGCACTTTCTTCTCCAGACACATATAAAACACGCTGTTTTAATGCATGTAATTGAGCAGATACTTGTAATAACAACGTCGATTTCCCAATCCCTGGATCCCCTCCAATTAACACAAGTGAACCCGATACAATACCTCCACCTAAAACTCTATCTAACTCATCTATTCTTGTGGATAGACGATTTTCTTTTGTATATAAAATATCTTTAATAGGAAGTGCTTTTGTTGTATTTCCTGAAAAATCTTGACGCTTTGACACAGCTTGATTTGATACATGTACCGTTTCTTCTTCTAAGGTTGACCACTGCTGACAATTTGGACATTTTCCCATCCATTTAGCAGATTCATAACCACACGATTGACAGACATATTTTGTTTCTTTTTTCTTCGCCATATCCATCCTCTAATGTGAAGCAGAACCAGATGAACCAAACCCACCTGTTCTTTCTCCGACAGTTTCATCATTATCCGCTTTTAAAAACGGGATAAAAATACCCTGTCCAATACGATCGCCTTTTTCAATCACTTTATCCGTCAACCCAAAATTCCACATTTGAAAATAAATATGTCCTTCATTACTTTCATTATTGTAATAATCGGCATCAATCACACCCACACCATTAGGCAATACTAAAAAATGTTTTAATGGATTACTTGAACGGTTTGTTAATTGTAAATACTCATCTTCTTGCATATACGCCTTAATACCCGTTGGCACTAAAATTGGTTTTAACGCTTTCTCACGCTCTTGTCTTTCTTCTTGTGTTTCCTTAGATAAAAAAGTATCGTAAATCCACTGCTTAGCATCAATCGCTACTGACTTAAAGATGATTTTCCAAATACTTGGTAAAACAATCGTTTCAGCAGATTCAAAGTCATACCCCGCCGCTTTATGTGTTGCACGTTTTGGTAAATTGATATTTTTATCTTTATATTGACTAATTACTTCAAATCCTCTTTTCATGTCAAACCTCCTAAAAGTCGCTATTCCTACTATACCAAAAAATTGACTTATTTTGAACTATTGCGTGCGATTTCACCTACAATTTTTTAAAAAATTGTTATTAAGAGTAAAAGAATGTATAATATACTTACATTTTATCTCGTAAGGAGAATCATTGTGTTAAATAAAACGAAACAAAATAAATTTTCCAAAGTAGAAAATCTATCAACAAATGAAAAAATGTTACACGGAACAGCATGGCTATCTATTGGATTGCTGATTTCAAGAATTATCGGTGCTTTATACATTATCCCTTGGTCAAGGTGGATTGGAGAACACTATAATGTTGCCAATGGACTATATGCACTTGCCTATGCACCCTATATTTTATTTTTGGATATTGCAACGGCAGGTTTCCCATTAGCCATTACAAAACAAATTTCTCAACTCAACGCTAGAGGCGAATACAAAGCCAGTATGTCACTTTTCAAAAATAGTATGCTCATCATGATTGGTTTAGGAGCTTTTTCTTGCCTAACATTCTACGGATTAGCAGATTATATCGCTTCAATAAGCGTTGTACCAACAGGTAATGTCAATGATAGTGTACTCATTCTACGCTCTCTTGCACCTGCTATTTTAATTATCCCACCAATTAGTTTACTAAGAGGCTTTTTCCAAGGATTCCAGCAGATGACAACACCTGCTTTATCTCAAATATTAGAACAAGTCGTACGTGTGTCATACATGCTAGGTGCTACTTTTTATATTATGAAAATAGCCAAAGGCTCTTTAGTTGAGGCTGTATCACAATCAACATTTGCAGCATTTATTGGAGCATTTGTCACACTCATCTTTTTACTATTTGAATTGTATAAAGAACGTTACTATATTTTTGAAAAAATAAAACTCGGCAAACAAACCGTTTCTTTTTCTATTTTAGACAGCTTTAAACTTGTCTTAAAAGATTCTATTCCTTTTGTTGTCATGAGTACCGGAACATCTTTATTAGCACTGATTGATAACTTCAGCTACAACGGCATTATGAACGAATTTTCAACAATGACAAAAGACGAAATTGCCAATTCATTTGCTTGGTTTAGTGCTAATGCCGCTAAATTAACAAATATTGTCGGCTCTATCACTATGGCAATTACAGCAAGTGCTATTCCAAACATTGCCGCACTATACCATAGAAAAGACAAAAAACAATTATCTTTAGCCGTAACAAAAGACATTGAATTACTTTGCTTTTTAGTCATTCCAAGTGCCATTGGTTTATTCATCGTATCTAATGCTATTTATGCTGTTTTTTACGGCTCAATCGACGGTGCACATGTCTTAAAAATCTTTTGCATTAACTTAATTATTACTGGATTTTTCAGTATGTTCGTCAGCATCATACAAAGTACAGGAAAACACATGATTGCTATTAAAAGTTTATCCATTTTACTTTTATCAAAATTAACCTTTACACTTATTTTAACAGCTATCTTTAAAGAAAATGGTCCCGGTCTATCCTCTGTTGTAGCAACCATTTTAGCAACCATTTATCTATTCGATGAACTCTTTAAGTTAACAAAATTTGATACAACATACATCATCAAAAAAACGACTAATATTATTTTTGCCACGCTAGCCATGACCGCTATATCCTTAATCATTTACAACATATTGGTTATCCTATTACCAGCAAACAATAATATGGCAAACCTATTTATTGTCTTTATAACAGCTATTTTTGGTGGTCTTACCTATATTTACTTTACATTAAAATTAAATATTATGGACAGTATTTTACCAAAACAAGCACTTCAATTCAGACGATTATTGAAAAAATGGAATCTATAAAAATAGAGTAAACCAACACCGGTTTACTCTATTTTTTCAGAGCTTTTAAAATCGTTTTAATTCATAATTATCCATAAAGTATTCAATATTTCCTTCAAAACTACGCTTAAATTGCAAAACGCCATAATCAGCTGCATCCATCTCTAAAAATTGTTTTGATGTCCCATAAAAATTAAAATACATAAATTTGTTCTCAATAGCATATAGCATCATTGTATAAATCATCGCAGACGGACCTTCAAAACGACTAAACTTATCCATGCTTCCACTTGAAAAATAAATAAAATCTTGACCCGATTCAATAAAACTAGCACACGATAAATAAATCATATCCCCCTCTTGTGCTTGCAACTCAAGAGTTTTTTCACGTTTTGTTTGCCAAACAACCGTATTTTCTTTCAGTTCTTTCAATTTATTTTCCGTTTTCTTAACATTCACTTTTCCTAATGCTAGTTTTTCAGATAAATCTAATTGTTCACGCTCTAACTGATCAATCGTTTGTTCTATATTTTCTAAATAAACAGGACAATCTATATAGGTCACCATAAAATGAACATGCTTACCCAGAACAGATTTCATCGTTTGAAAATAAGCAATATCTCTTGTTTTAACACCATTTCTCAATTCCGTTTCCTTATTGATTGTATTGAAAATATGAGCATCATGTGTATCAAATATATCTATTTCTCTAACTAAAACGCCTTCCTTCATCGTTTTATTGATAGTATAACGCGTTTTTTGAGGAAATTGTTTCAATAAATCTTTTCCATTTATATCACCTAATGACTTCGTATAAACACATTGTGTTGGCAATGTTAAATCATCAAACATATCCATATTTAATGCTTTAAATTGTAAATCAGATAAAATAGCATCCACATCCGTAGCTACTTGATTATCACCCATATACGTCACATCTTCATAAAAACGTTGAGATAAGAATGGATTTACTCTGACAGATACCACACGCCACTGTTTCATAAAATATTGTTTAATCTGCTTAAAATAAAAAGTAACCAACTCTTTATCTGTATAATCCATTATCGGACCATATTGTGCTGTCACACGATAAAATATTTTTTTATGTCTAAAATACAAAAAAATACCATAAGCCAATAATGTATCATTTTCTATCACGGCAAGAATACGATGTTTTAACTTATTTTTTTCTGCCATACGTGCATAGTCATAACTTTGCGAGAAAAAATAGCGAGATGTATTTTTTATTTGATATGCTTTTAATGTGTCTATATCCAATTCCAAAAATTGCATAATTTTTCCTCCTTTATCAATAAATTATCCTTAAATTATAGCATAAAAATTTATCTTTATTTTTTATTAAACGTTTTCAGACAAATTTAAATTTTTATGCTATAATAGAAGCATGAATAAACATTCATAAATGTTATATAAAGGAGCGATGATTATGTTAACATTCAATATTCGGGGAGAAAACATCGAAGTAACAGAGGCACTACGCCTATACAACGAGAAAAAAATTGGAAAGCTAGAAAAATATTTTAGCCACGTACCAAATGTTGTCGCCCATGTTAATCTAAAAGTTTATCCAGACAAAAATGCAAAAGTTGAAGTAACCATTCCTTTACCTTACATTGTCTTACGTGCTGAGGAAACAACAAGTGACTTATACGGTAGTATTGATTTAGTCATTGAAAAATTAGAAAGACAAATTCGCAAATATAAAACAAAAATTCAAAAGAAATCTCGTGAACACGGATATTCTTTTGAACCAACAACATCTCCAGTAGAAACTACTAAAGATGAAGAAACAGATGAATTAGAAATTGCACGTATCAAACGTATTCCATTTAGACCAATGGATAGCCAAGAAGCATTATTACAAATGAACCTTTTAGGACATGACTTCTTTGCTTACATTGACATTGAAACAGAAGAACTATGTGTGGTATATCGTCGTAAAGATGGAAAATATGGTTTGATTGAAGCTGAAAGATAATATGGATAAAAAGTGAAATTTCCTTTATACTATATAGGGATTTCACTTTTTTTATGCAAAACACTAAACAAAGAAAGGACTCAATATATGGAGCACCATGAATTAAAAGCTATCAATTATAAAAGCTGCTTTGACGTTATCGGACCTATCATGGTTGGACCGTCAAGCTCACATACAGCAGGCGCTATTCGTATCGGTGCTTTAGCCCGTACTTTATTTGGTGAAACACCTACTAGTATTTCTTGCAGATATTATGAGTCCTTTGCACAAACGCATAAAGGACATGGAACAGATTATGCTATTATTAGTGGTGTCTTAGGTTTTGAAATGGACGATGCACGTGTTCCTAATGCTGTAAACATTGCTCTTTCACAAAATATAGACATTGAATTTATTGAAGATAATCATCCAAGTCCTGTTAATCATGCTAACACAGCAGATTTAACACTACGTCATAATAATAAAATTGTACGTCTTATTGGTACATCTATCGGTGGAGGCATGGTAGAAGTTCGTTATTTACAATTAGATACATTTGTCATTGAACCAAATGGTCCTATTCCGATTGTAGTGCTTTTAACAAAAAACACATTATTAAAACAACACTTAAAAGATACATTTACAAAACTAAAAATGGACATTCTGGATATAAAAGAAACGCAAAATGAAACACATACTTTATATGTATTTGAATTAGGACAACTCATTACCAATCATATAAAAACAGAATTGTATCGCATTTTGGAACACGAAACTTTTTATATTTTAGAATAGGAGTTACAACTTTATGTATATGACGATTAAAGAGATTATTGATGCTGCTAATCAACATCAATGCTCCATATCAGAACTGATGATTCAACAAGAAATGAAAACAACAGATTTACCCCGACATGTGATATGGGAAAAAATGGAAAAAAACTTAGATGTGATGAAAAAAGCAGTAGAGAGAAGCTCAACTGGAGATGGTGTTTTTTCTCCAACAGGTTTAACTGGAGGAGATGCCGTTAAAATGAAAAAATATAGAGAAAATGGTAAAACACTCTCTGGCGACGCTGTTCTAGCCGGTGTTCAATATGCTTTAGGCACAAATGAAGTCAATGCCGCTATGGGTGTCGTTTGTGCCACACCTACAGCAGGTGCAAGTGGTACTTTACCCGGTGTTATTTTTTCCATTGCAGACACACTAAAATTAACAAAAGAACAACAAATTCGTTGTTTATTCACATCTGCTCTATTTGGTATGGTTGTTGCTAACCGTGCCATGATTGCCGGTGCCGTTGGTGGATGCCAAGCTGAAGTCGGAAGTGCCTCCGCTATGGCAGCCGCAGCTGCTGTTGAAGCAGCCGGTGGCACACCACAACAATGCTCAGAAGCTTTTTCCATCTCACTTGGCAACTTACTAGGTCTTGTATGTGATCCCGTTGCAGGTCTAGTGGAAATTCCTTGCGTCAAACGTAATGCTATTGGTGCAACAAATGCTCTCATCGCTGCCGATATGGCACTTGCTGGGATTACCAACCCAATACCAGCCGATGAAACGATTGATGCGATGCGTTCTATCGGACTACGCATGCCAAGGGAATTAAAAGAAACCGGACTAGGTGGTACAGCAGCCACAAAAACAGGTATTGATATTGCCATAAAAATACTAGGCAGAGATATGTCGATACACCCTGATAATACAGACTAAAAAATGCAATGGCTTCTCCACGACGTCATTGCATTTTTTACATAAACAAGTTTATTTTACATTGTATAAAAAATTTAAATGACATGACAAAATATAGATAAAAACATAAAGAAAAACGGCGATAAAAGATAGAAAAACAGAGAGTATTATTCAATCCCCAAGTGAAAACAAATGTTTTTCAACAAAGGATATAGAAGAATGATTAGAACATAAATCTTCCAGAACAAAATTATTATCTGAATTGATAGCCAGTAATATACTAATGCCCATCGGAGAAAACAAAAATAGAAAATATACAAATAACTCATCTAAAAAATAAAACACGAAGACAACAGATGATACATCCCCTCCTTACTGGACAAACCAGTAAGGAGGGGATGTATCATCTTCGCACGTCTATTTTTTTATTTTCTCAACCAAGTGCATCAATGGATTTATTGTTTTAGTAAATGAACCAATCAACACGTTCAGCTCGCCACCAAATTGACGTTTATAATTGAAGTTTCCCGTTTTATTTTGGCTATCCGCCACTTCAATAGTACCGTAAAAATTATAATCCTTATTTTCACGATATGCATATCGAATCATGTCCCAGTTAATCATCGTCGAACCACCAAAATTCAAATACTCACGATAAGAACCACCCAAAATCGAAACAACCTCTTGCCCATAACACATGAACAAATAGGACGACAACGGTAAAAATGTTTCTGTCACATGTAGCTGTTCAAACTGCTCTTGACGTTTGACATAACTTTGTAATTGATCTTTAGCATCTGTTATATACCCTTTTGTTTTTTTGCTTAAAGGGCTACTTTCAAGTTCAACAATGCGATTTTGAAAAGCATCAATCTGATTTTGCAAATAATCCGTATACGCTTTACAATCTAAATATGCCAACATAAAACGTGCATCTTTTTTAAAATATTTTTTCAATAGTTCAAAATATAAAAAGGGTTGCACAGCAAAACCTTTTCTGCCACCTGTCGACACTAAAATACGATAAAATGTATCTAACTCATCTTCTTGTAATTCCCGAACTTTGACATGTGATTCATCAAACTTTTTCAAATCACGTTTCAAAGCATTCGAAAATGCATCATAAATGGCTTCTTCATTGTCATATTGATGCAATGGTTTTACAAACATTTGCCCAACAACATGAACCGTATCTTCCGAATGCACCGTATGTACATAACCGCATGATGTTAGATAGTCAATAACATCATTGTACTGATTGTCTTTTACAATATTTAATGACGTATCTATTTGTTGTTGAATTAAATAAGGATGTATCATAAAACGTGATACTTTTTCATGTTTAAAGTATATCTCCAACGCTTCAAAACATTCTTTGACAATGTCCATATTTGTATAATCTAACAAAGGTCCCTGTAAAATAATTGCTTCCTTAAAAAAACGATACCTTTTACGAATATTGATAATGGCTTGACCAATCACATGTCCATTCTTCTCAAAGACAACACGCTGACTATCTAAAAAATTTCTTCTTTCTAACTGCGTACTCGCAATTTCCGTTGATTGTAAAAAATTACTCGTACTATAATTTAACTGACTTTGTTTATAAATCTCATCTGTTACTTTTTTGACTATAACACTCATATTTATCTCCATTATTTTTATTCTTAACAAGGACGTATATCATATTGAATTGTGTATTCTCCAAAAATATCATCTTTTTCTTTTAACTGATATGCAAATACTATTTTTTTCAATAAATCTTCAAAAATATCCACATTTAACATCATTGTATGCACATCTAACAACAAATGAGATTGTGGTAATTGATAAAGCATTTCCGTGACATACTCCATTGAAAATACCATACGTTTGACATGATGATTTTCCCACAAACACGTGATGGTGTGTGTGACTTTATCATATTTCACAGTCACTTTTCCATACTCAGCATCTTTGTAACGCAAATAGTAACAATGATTTTTCTCTATGAGATGACCAATATATTCTTTTTTTACTTTTAAAACATTCTCTTGTTTAATGGTTGATATAAAATTTATTTTTACTTTTCTCATGATCTTATTCCTAGTGCAATACGAGCATAGCGTGACATTCTATCAGTTGTCCAAACAGGCTCCCAAACTAATTCAACATCAACACTTTGAACATGTTCTAATTTCAATAATTCTTCTTGTATATTTTCAATAATCATATCTGCTAAAGGACAGCCCACCGTTGTTAGTGTCATTTTTATATGACAATGCCCTTTTTCCTCTAATTCAATACCATAGACTAAACCTAAATTAACAATATCAATGCCTAACTCTGGGTCAATCACATTTTCTAAAGCCTCTAAAATATCATTTTTGATTTTTTCAATCATTTCTTGACTTACTTCACTCATTCTCTTCTCCTATAAATCGAACTTCTGTTTCTAAACGAACCCCGAATACTTCATAAACTTTTTCTTGAACATAAGCGATCAACTGCTTATAATCCGTCGCTGTACCAGAATCAACATTGACCATAAATCCCGCATGTTTTTTAGAAACTTCTATTCCTCCAATACGATGCCCTTGTAGATGTGCATCTTGTATTAGCTTTCCTGCAAAATACCCTTCTGGACGTTTAAAAACACTTCCACAAGACGGATACTCTAATGGTTGTTTTTCTCGTCTTAATTGCATCAATCGGTCCATTTCTGCCAAAATATCTTCTTTATGACCTTTTTGTAAAACAAAAGTCGTTTGTACAACAATATCGCCAGTTTCCTGTATCAAACTATGACGGTATCCAAATACCATTTCTTTATTCGTATAAGTTTTGTACTCCCCCGTTTTTGTCACAACATCCACAGAATATAAAACGTCTTTTATCTCACCACCATAAGCACCAGCATTCATAAATACAGCACCCCCAACATTTCCGGGAATACCGCAAGCAAACTCTAAACCTGTTAAACTTTGTTGTGCAACATAGTCTGTTAATTCAGTAAGTACAACACCACTTTCTACACGAACTGTCGTATCGTCCACCACAAGATTAGTCATTTTCTCAAGCATAATGACAACGCCACGAATACCTCCGTCTGTCACAATCACATTACTAGCATTTCCCAACACTAAAAATGGAATTTTTTTATCATTTAAAAATAATACTAAATCACGAATATGCTCTTTCGTTTCTGGGAACACAAGAGCATCTACTTTTCCACCCGTTTTCGTATATGTATAACGGTTTAATGGCTCATCAAGCAAAATATTGATTGTTGGAAATACATCTAACAATTCTTTTCTCCACATTTTCATTGCCTCTCTTTATTAAGCTTAACTTTATAATAGTACAAAATGAAAAAAAAAGCACTTAAAATTATAAGAGCTAGTTGAGATGTACCCAACTAGCTCTTGTTTAATCTGTTAAAATTGAAAATCCTAAACTTTGACTATCTCTTAAAAACATTTGTACTGTTTCTAATGAATATTGCGTTAAATCTTTATCTTTTAAACTTAATTTTTGAATTAAATCTGATGTACACGTAATAATGTCTACACCTAAAGCATTTGCTTGATAAATATTAAATGTTTCTCTAGGACTTGCCCATAATAACTCAATCGCTTTTTTCTCTCGGCAAATATCTAAAGATTTTTGCATAATAGGCATTGGATCAACACCCGTATCAGCAATTCTTCCAGCAAAAACAGAAACAATAGATGGCACACCACTTGTTAAAGAATCAACAACCGTTCTAACTTGCTCTAGTGTAAAGATTGCTGTTACATTTAACTTGATACCTCTTTGTGACAAACGCTCGATTAAAGGTGCTGTTGACTCTCCTTTTCCATTTGTCACAGGAATTTTCACATAAACATTCTCTCCCAAAGCATTTAATACTTCTGCTTCTTTTTCCATTGTTTCTAAGTCATCTGCAAATACTTCAAAAGAAACTGGATAATCTTTAATATGTGCTAATACTTTTTTAGCAAAATCTATATAGCTATCAATCCCAGCTTTTTTCATTAAGCTAGGATTAGTTGTAAAACCTGTTACGATTCCTAATGATAAATCATGTAACATCGTTTCTAAAACTGCTCCGTCTGAATAAATTTTAATTGTTAAATCTTCAGCCATATATATGCTCCTTTATTCCGCTTTATTATTTAAAGCTTCTTTTGATTTAGACATAAATGATGGTACCACTAAAACCAATGCTAATAAGCCCACGATAACAAAAATACCAATTTGTCCAAAACCTTCACCTAAACGACCTAATAAAATACCTAAAATACCAAAGTCAACATCACCAAAAGTTGTATTGCTGAATCCTAAATTTCCTAAAACTGGTAAACATAAAGCTGGTAAAAAGGCTAATAATAAACCATTAACAAAAGAACCAATCATCGCACCTCGTCTACCACCCGTTGCATTACCATAAATACCTGCTGTTGCACCACAGAAGAAATGAGGAACCATACCTGGAATAATGAGTACACCACCTGTAACACCTAAAATCAACATACCAATAAATCCACCTAAAAAACTAAATGCGAACCCAATAATAACGGCTGTTGGTGCATAAGGGAAAAATACAGCACAATCCACTGCTGGAACAGCATTTGGAATAATTTTTGTAGCAATACCTTCAAAGGCAGGAATTAAATCAGATAAAATCATACGAACACCGGCATAAACAATAGCTACACCAACAGCAAATGTTAACCCACTTGTTACAGCAAAAATCCATGGATTTTTTCCATCAGATAAAGTAGACACAAATTCTGGACCTGCCGCAATAGCAGCAATCAAATAGAATAACACCATAATTAAAGCTGTAGAAATTGTCGTATTTCTTAAAAAACTCCACGTTTCAGATACTTGTAAATCTTCTGTATTTTTACTATTTTTACCAACTAAACTTCCAATAAAAGCAGATAAATAATAACCTATACTACCAAAGTGTCCCATGGCAATTTCATCACCGTCAGTTACTTTTAAAGTATATTTTTGACCAATAGCTGGTGAAATAGCAGACCAAGCACCCATGATAAATCCACCAACGATAATCAATGTTACTCCTGAAAATTTCAAAGCACCTAAAACTGCAGATAATAAGCACGCCATAAAGAAACTGTGATGGCCTGTTAAAAAGATGTATTTATAACGTGTAAATCTAGCAATTAGTAAATTAAAAACAAGTCCCATGACTAAAATAGACATTGTTTCAACACCAAGTATTTTTTGTGCAACGGAAGTTACTGCCTCATTATTTGGCACAACACCTGTAATATGAAATCCTTTTTGAATCATTTCGGCTAATGGAGATAAATGATTAACGATAACACCTGCTCCAGCGGCTAACATTAAATAACCTAAAATTGGTCCCAATGTTCCCGTCATGACTTTATGTGCAGGTTTTTTTAACGCAACAAGACCAATAAACGCAATCAATCCCATTAAAAAAGACGGTTCACTTAAAATATCTTTAATAAATTCCATTTTCTATACCTCCTCATTTTTCAATAATTCTAATGCTGGTATTAAATCTTCTTCAATTTTTTTACGATTTGTATAACTTTGAACAATACAAACACGTGTATTTTCTGGAAAAATATCTTTAAATTCTTTTACTGTTACAAATAAATCTGCTTGTTGACCAGTTGCTGCATTTGAATCACATGACTCTGCAACAACATCAATACCTAAACTTTTAGCAATACTTTCAACTTTCATTTTCAACAACAAACTACTGCCGATACCATTGCCACATACCGTAATAATTTTAATCATCTTCATCCTCTCCTTTTTGTACTGTTTGCTCGATAATAGACATCAGTTCATCAACTGTTTTTGCTTGAATCATTAACTCAATAGCATTTTCATCATCTAAAATACTTGCTAATTGTTGTAATGCTTTTAAATGTAAAATAGAATCCACAGCTGCTAATACAAAAATTAAATGCACTTTTTTATCTTCATCATTTTCTTCTGAAAGATTAAAATCAACTGCTTCTTTTAACTGCAATAAACTAATACCTAATTTATAAACATTGTCAGGTTTTGCATGAGGTACAGCAACTTTTGGTGCCAAAACAATATATGGTCCTAATGTTTGAATAGATGCAATCATGTCATCTATATAAGCTGATTGAATATACCCATGCTCTAATAAAGGTTTCGATGCAATATGAATTGCTTCTTTCCAATCACTGACACTTTCTACTTGTTGGACTAATTTTTTATCCAATAATGTTGTCAATGCTAATCCCTCCGTATTGATACTTGCTTGTTGATTACCCACAAAATAATGCATCAATGCATCTTCTAAAGAAACCGATTCATGAATGGTTGTATATGTAGAAATAATTTTCATGATTTCTTTAATATCTATGTATTGTTCTTGATGAATTTGAAAATCTTCATATACCATTCGTTTTAATAACAATTTTTCAATAGCATTCATTAACGGCTGTACAACATAAACTTTCTTAGAAGATTCAAAAAAAACTGTTGAAAAAATCATATCGTAATCATCGAGAGATTGATGTTCTATATCATCTAATTGATGAACTTCTTTAAAGAAAATATCTGGCATTAGTGCTTTTAATTCTGACTGTAACAATAAAGAAGAACTAATACCATTTGGACAAACGGATAAAGCAACTAAAGATTTTTTCGTTGTTGTCTTTATCATTTTTAAATATCCACCAAAATGTATAGTAAAATAAGCAACTTCATCATCACTAATTGGTTTTTGAACAACATCACTTAAAGGAGCTAAACTTTTTTTAATCAAATAAAATAAAGCATGATATTCTTTCATAATTTGTTCCTTTAGTGGATTGATTAAATGAATACCAAATAATAGACGATAATATGACGGTACTAAATGATGATATAAATTTTTTCTGAATAATAATGAATCTTCAAATTGAACTGCTGTATTTGCTTTTACTAAATCAATAATTTTATTCATAATATCGTAGACCTCACGATTCGAAAAATCTTCTTTTTCTCCTTGTAGGCACCCTAATATACGACTAAAAATAAATAATTTTTCTCTTTCTATATTCGGATATTTTTCAACTAATTTTTCAGTAATGATGTAAGCAGGTGTATAAGATAAATTTTTTTCATTTATATCTGTAAAAACAACACATTCTTCTAAAGCGATTTCATTTAAAATACTAATCAAATAACAGACTTCTTTTGATTTCTCTGCAATAAAATAACAATGACATTCTCTTGCTGTTTCAATAAATAAAGCCGTTATATCATCTATTTTTAAATTCAAATCATTTTCAAGTGCAATATACTGAATTAACCATTTTCCAGTATCAAACAATAATAAATGATCAATGGCATATTCAATCATTTGACGAATGGATAATGCACTTCCTTTAAAATGGTATCCTTTACTTCTTGTATAATGCACCGTTACATCAAAAATAGATATTTTTTCTTTTAATTTTTTTAAATCAAGTAAAATAGAATTTTTACTCATTTGCAATAAACTTTGTAAATGATAATTTGACACAAATTGTTTATTTGTCACAATATATAAAATCATCAAATACAAACGTTCTGTTTGTCCAGCATAGTCATAAATACGATGTTTTATTTTAGAAAATATATCCGTTTCTGTAATACTTGGTACATATATCCTATCGTTTTCAATCAAAATAGTTGGCATACTGTATTCTTGAAAAAAACTATTCATTTTTTCAATATCTGACAATAATCCTCGACGATTCGTATTTAAAATTTTTTCAAATTCCTCTATTTTGTGTGCATGATATTTAGAAAAAATTGGAATTTTTTTAATGAGCTCATTCAATAACATTTCAATTCCTCCCATTACTAATATAAAGCAATTTTAAAACGTTATCAAAAGAAATTTGGCACAAATAAATGCTACTGAAAACAATTTCATTTGTGCCAAAGATAATCCATTTTTTTGACATCTATTAAAAATACTTTATAATATGGTATGCTTTTTAGAAAGACTTTAGAAAGGAATAAAGATAGCGCCAGACCATTAAATTGGTGACGAGGAAGAAGTTTATCGAACATTCGGCGGATGACTTCAGGTTTGTGAAATCTAAAGAATATAACAAAACAATACTTATTGACAAACATATATTCATTCACCTAAAAAGCAAATTTATTTTTTAGGAGGTTAACATGTGTGGAATTGTCGGTTACATTGGTAACAAACAAGCACAAACAATTTTATTAGACGGATTACAAACATTAGAATACAGAGGCTACGACTCAGCCGGTATTTACGTTGTATCTAACGGAGTTGGACATTTATTTAAAGAAGTAGGACCTATTGCTCAATTAAAAAATCACACAGATTTTTCTATTCCTGCAACTTATGGAATAGGACACACACGATGGGCAACACATGGCGTTCCAAGTCTTGTCAATGCACATCCTCATCAATCTTACAATCAACGTTTTACACTTGTTCATAATGGTGTCATTGAAAATTACAAAGAATTAAAAGAAACTTACTTACAACATATAAACTTAAAAGGACAAACAGACACTGAAATCATTGTTTGCCTTATTGCTCTATTTGTTGAAAAAGACGCATTATCAACAAAAGATGCTTTTAAAAAAGTATTAAACTTAATTCATGGTTCGTATGCTTTTGCCCTCATTGATGAACAAACACCAAATACATTATTTGTGGCAAAAAATAAAAGCCCTCTATTAATTGGTGTTGGAAAAGACTTCAATATGGTATGTAGTGACGCAATGGCAGGAATTAAACAAACCAATCAATTTATCGAATTACACGACAAAGAATTTGTTGTGTTAACAAAAGATGCCATTATCATAGAACAAGACGATATACCTATTTCAAGAGAACCTTTTACAGCACAAATAGATGCTACGGACATAGAAAAAGGTACTTATCCTTACTACATGCTAAAAGAGATTGATGAACAACCTGCTGTTTTAAGACGAATTATTAAATCTTATACACAAAACGACACACTAACTATTCCAAATGACATTAAAACAACTATTCAATCATGTGATAGAATATATATTATTGCATGTGGAACAAGTTATCATGCAGGATTAATTGGAAAATATTACCTTGAAACATTTGCAAAAATACCCACTGAAGTACACATTGCTAGTGAATTTTCATACCAACTACCACTTCTATCAGAAAAGCCATTCTTTATCTTTATTTCACAAAGTGGAGAAACAGCTGATAGCAGACAAGCTCTCGTTAAAATCAATGAGTTTAAATATCCATCCTTAACGATAACAAATGTGGCAGGATCTACACTATCAAGAGAAGCAACTTATACATTATTATTGTATGCAGGACCAGAAATTGCTGTTGCATCAACAAAAGCCTATACAGCACAAATTTCTGTATTAGCAATCCTTGCTTATGTACTATCAAAAGAACCATTATCATTTGATTTAAAACACGAACTATCTCTTGTTGCCAATGGTATGGAAAGCATTATTGAACAAAAAGAAACCATTCATGAGATTGCTAAAGATTTTCTAGCACATTCAAGAAACGCATTCTTTATTGGACGCGGTTTAGACTATTTTGTTTCTTTAGAAGCTGCATTAAAACTAAAAGAAATTTCATACATTCAAACAGAAGGTTTTGCAGCTGGAGAATTAAAACATGGTACAATAGCATTAATTGAAGAAAATACTCCTGTTTTTGCTATCATGACACAAGAAAACCTTGTCTTAAACACAAGAGGAAACATTCAAGAAGTAAAAGCACGTGGTGCAAAAACATGTACCTTTGTAGATGAAACATTCGCAACTCAAGAAGACCAATTTTTATTACCTCATGTTTGCGACTATTTTTCTCCACTTATTTCAATCATACCAACCCAATTACTTGCCTATTATGCAACTTTAGAATTAGGATATGATATAGATAAACCAAGAAACTTAGCCAAAAGCGTTACAGTAGAATAGGAGGATTTATGGAACAATTACCAAACTGCCCAAAATGTCAATCTGAATATACTTATGAAGACAATCATGTCATCATTTGTCCAGAATGTGCCAATGAATTTACATTAGACGATGTTAACGAAACAGAATTAACTGTAAAAGATGCTAACGGTACTTTACTACAAGACGGAGATACAGTAAGCATTATTAAAGACTTAAAAGTTAAAGGTGCACCAAAAGATTTAAAACAAGGTACAAAAGTAAAAAATATACGTCTTGTTGAAGGTGATCACAATATTGATTGTAAAATTGATGGATTTGGTGCCATGAAATTAAAATCAGAATTTGTAAAAAAAATATAGGACACACCATGAAAAAAATAACTAAATTATTAACTATTTTCAGTTTCTTTTTAATACTTGCAGCTTGTCAACAAAATCATCAAGTATCACAAGCCATACAAGAAATAAACATTGAACAAGTCGATACATTACCAGAAAACAGTATTATTTTATTTGGAAAAGCCTCTTGTTCAGCCTGTCAAAAAGCAAAACCTATCTTAGAAACGGTTTTAAAACAAGAAAACAAAACAATGTACTATTTAGACTTTGATAAATATACAGATGACAAATACGCAGATAAAGTAAGTGATATTTTATCAACCTACAATTTTTCATCTGTTCCAACTGTTGTTAAAATAGCTGGAAATCATACAGCTAAAGAAACATTAAAACCAAGTGATTTAAAACAAGAAAATATCAAAGAAATTTTTAAAACATTTATAAAATAAAGATGAAGGTGGTAAGATTTGTTACCACCTTCATCTTTTATCATCTACAAACACTATTTGTAGATGATTTTTTTATTAAATTTAATGTATTTGTTAAAATACACTATCAGTTGTATCGTTACTTTTTTACAAAAATGAATACCTTTTAAACTTATCATACATAAAAAGATAGTTAAAACAAGCTGATACCATTCAAAAGATTGAGGACCAAACATTGAACTAATCATATAGAGAATTGGACTAATAATAAAAGCACCTATCGTTATCCACAAAGCAGCTAGCAACACAACTATTGTTATAAAAATACCGCTAAATAAACAAATATTAAAAAATACACTACCAATGATTGCCATGACATTAAGTTTTTTCTCTTTTGTATAGCCTATCAATTCTTCAAGTCCCACACCATATAATTGGCTTAATGTTTCTAAAACATAAATATTTGGCAATGTATTATTTTGTTCCCAACGAGAAATTGTTTGCCTCGTCACGAATAATACATTAGCGACTTCTTCTTGTGACAATCCTTTATCCACTCTTGCTTTTTTTAAAAGACTTCCTAAATCTTTTTCCATAACCCCTACTCCTTTGCGATGAATTTATTCAAAATATATCAAAAAAAAATCGTATTTTAAAGCAACAATTTTGTTACATCGAATATATTTCACAAATATATTGAAAAATAGATTTTTTTAGTATATGATGAGAGATAGACTGTTGAAAGGATGAGCCTAAAATGTTAAATAATTTTCAAGGTATTGATAAACGTGAATTATCTATGATTGAAGTAGCACATGCTATTTTAGAAGAAAAAGGTTCTATCATAGAATTTAATGAATTACTAGTTGCTGTTCAAAATTTTTTGGAATTATCTGAAGATGAATTAGAAAAGAAAATGTCAATTTTTTATACAGAATTAAATATTGACGGTAGTTTCATCTCACTAGGCGACAATCGTTGGGGATTACGTTCATGGTACCCTATTGATTCTATTGATGAAGAATTAGTATCTGCCCTAGAAGAAACCGTAGCACCACGCAAAAAACGCAAAAAACTTAGTGCATTCGTTACAAGTGAAGATGATGTGGATTACAGCAATGACGATCCAGAAGATATGGATGACTTAGATGATGAAGACTTATTAACATCAGATGACGATGATTTAGGGTATCGTTCTGACTTTGATGACTTAGTAGACGATACAGACGAAGATTCTGATGATTTTGATGATGCAATCGAAGAAGATTTAACGATTGTATCAGACGAAGATGTTTTTGAAGAATTATAATAGTATTTCACACAAGATAAAAAGGAAGCAAATGGCATTTGTCATTTGCTTCCTTTTACTTTCCGTACACTTCAAAAGCTACCAACACAAACAAATAAAGTGGTGAGCTAATGCCTAAAAGCATTGGTTCACCACTTTTATCTAATAAACTGAATGTTAGATTATTTCATCATTCTACTTTTTAATCTTGAAAATCAACCACTAAATAACGATATGGTTCATTACCTTCTGAATGTGTTGTAATGTTATCGTATTTACTCAATCTTGCATGAATAATTTTTCTTTCAAATGCAGGAAGTGGTTCTAAAAAGACTGATTGTTTTGTTCTTAACACTTTTTTAGCTGTTCTATCCGCAACATCTTTTAATTTTACTTCACGTTTTTCTCTATAATCGCCAATATTCACAACAACCATTGGTGCTTTTTCATTCTTTTTATATACCATTGTTTGTGCCAATATTTGTAAAGCGTTGATAATTTTACCATGTTTTCCAATCAATAAACCTGCTTTTTCTGTTTCAATTTGGAAAACTAATTTTTTAGATACTTCTTTAACAGTAACATCAATCTTTGCTCCGTATGCACGTGCCACATCTACTAAATAGTCACAAACTTTACTATAATCTTCATGTGATTCATCAGATTGATTTGGTTTTACAATAACCATTTCTTCCACAACAAAAGGTGGATCATATTCAACAACTTCTGAAACAACCTCTTCTACAACAGGCTGAACAACTTCTTCCACTTCTTTTTTACTAATTTCAATAACGGCATCTTTATGACCAAAACCAAAAAGACCTTTTTTACCCTCTTCTTTTACAATAATTGTTGCTTCTTCTCTTTTAATATTTAATTTAATAAGACCTTTTTGAATTGCTTTTTCAACAGTCACATCTGTTATAATCAATGATTCCATTGCTTTCCCTCCAAATGAGCTTTATTTTTTCGTTGCTTTTAACATTGCTTTTTTCAACGCTCTTGCTTTTGCTTTTTCTTCTTTTAATTTTTGTTCACGTTCTCGTCTTAATTTATATGGATTATTCAACAATAATGTTTGTCCAACAGCAAAAATATTTCCGACTACCCAATATAAAGATAATGCTGCATTTAACGAAAAACCAAAGAAGAAAATCATTGCAGGTAACATATATAATTGCATGAATTTCAGTTGTTGTGCATCTTTTGTTTGACCTTGCAATGTTAAATAACCATTTAACCATGTAAAGAATGCAGCCAATGCAGGTAAAATAAAGTAAGGATCTACTTTACCCAATTCAGCCCATAAAAAATGACCTGTTTGTAATTCCTTTGTTGTTAAAATTGCTTGATACAAAGCAATCATAATAGGCATTTGAATTAAAGCTGGTAAACATCCTGCCAATTGATTCACACCATGTTTTTCATTTAATTCTTTCATTGCCTGCTGCAATTCTAATTGTGTTTGTCTATCTCTAGCAGAATATTTTTCTCTTAATTTTTTTATTTCAGGTTGTAATTCTGCTGTTTTTCGAGTTGCTTTATATTGATATTGCATAATCGGCAACAATATAATACGCGTAATAATTGTAAATAAAATAATACCTAAAGCGTAATTATCACCTGCCAAATGAGATAAATATTTAATAAATTCAGACAAATGGTCAATCGCATGATCCCATAAACCTTTTTGTCCTGTTTGACTATTACCACAACCTGCTAATAAAAAAATGAAAGATGATAATATCAAACCTCTTTGTAACTTTTTACTCTTCACTCTTTTTTTCCTCCACCTTTTCATCTGTTTTAATGAGCTGGCATAATTTAAAAACATGTTTTAAACTCGATTTCATATCTTCCACACTCATCTCAACAACTGGATTTCTCGCAATGATAATTATATCATAATTTTTGTATAATATGTCGTTTATTTCAAAGATTGCACGTCTAATTTTACGTTTAATACGATTTCGTATCACCGCATTTCCAAGTTTTTTACTAACAGACAATCCTACACGAATATGCTCCTGCTCCTCTTTTTTTAACACATAAACGACAAATTGCTTATTCGCCTTTGATTTTCGATTATCAAAAATCATCTTAAAATCTTTATTCGTTTTTACTCTATATGTTTTTTTCATTAATAATTACTCCTATATACACACCACCATTATACTACGCTTTATAAAACAAAAAAAGACCACTTTGTAAGTGATCCTCCTAAGCTGATAATACTTTTCTACCTTTACGGCGTCTGCTAGCTAATACACGACGACCATTTTTTGTACTCATACGTTTACGGAAACCATGTACTTTTTGGCGTTTACGTTTTTTTGGTTGGTAAGTTCTTTTCATAATGTGCAC
The DNA here is from genome assembly GCA_013874835.1 of Carnobacteriaceae bacterium zg-84. NCBI lineage: Bacteria > Bacillati > Bacillota > Bacilli > Lactobacillales > Carnobacteriaceae > Carnobacteriaceae bacterium zg-84. Next base: position 1,909,090 of record CP059430.1, read on the forward strand.
CTCCTAGATAAATATGTCTATCTTTTCAAATGTAAAACATTCAGACAGTCCCTAATAGTATATGAAAATAAGCAAATATTGTCAATCTTTTTTTATGAATTTCATTGAAAATATCCCACCGCCGAGTTGTAAAATAAAGTGCAAAAGCAAAATAGTGTTATAAAAACAAAAAAAGACAGATAATTAACTTACTAAGATTCACCACAAAATTAGAAAGGTCATTATCATGTCTAAAACAAATTATAACACAAAAAAACAATATAAACAGCTATCATTGGTTGAACGTACAAAAATTGAAACGTTATTAAACGAAAAAAAGCCAATACGATATATCGCTGAACGACTCGGAAGAAATGTATCCACAATTTATAGAGAAATTAAACGAGGAAGCGTTAATCAAATTGTTAATCGAAATGGTATCCAACGTGACGAATTAAAATATTACGCTGAAACAAGCCATTACATCTATAAAGCTAAGCAACAAAATAAATATCATCATGATTTAACTGAAAAATTTAGTCAACAATTTTTCAAAGACTTACAACAGGTAGTTACTGAAAAATATAGAACCCATAGTATTGATACCTTTGTACATTGGTATCGGCAAAATCATCCTAATGAAAAAGTCCCTTGTACGAAAACGGTTTATACGTTTGTTCATCAAGGTATTATCCCTATCAAACCAATTGATTTACCCAAAATGGTAAGCATTAGAAAACGACCGAAAAAAGAGAACACCAAAACATACAAGAAAAATATGGGTACATCTATCGAAAATCGACCAGACGTAGCGAATAATCGTACAGAATTTGGACATTGGGAAATTGATTTAGTCTTATTTAAGAAGACAAAAAATGAAGCACTATTATTAACGTTAGTAGAACGACAAACACGTTATACAATTATACGTAAAATGAATGATAAAACAGCACAATGTGTCTTACGGACATTAAAGAATATTTTTAAACAATATAGGAAATCAACCTTCAAGAGTATTACATCTGATAATGGGTCAGAATTCGCCTCGTTATCTGAATTAGAATCGACATATTTAAGCATTTACTATGCACACCCTTATTCATCTTATGAGCGTGGTACTAACGAAAATCATAACGGACAGATACGGGAGTTTTTACCTAAGGGTAAATCTATCAATACCGTTAAAAAGTCAACTATTCGTAAAATAGAATCCTGCTTAAATCAGAAAATACGGCGTAAATTAGGTTATCGTACACCTGCAGAGTTATTTTTATTGCGGGTAGATTAATAGTTTAATAAAAACAGGTTTCCCGTCAAGGCACACTTTGTTTTTCGCCTTGACTAGAAAACCTTTGTTTTTATTGTTTGGTTATTAACCCCGCAAAAGAGAAAGTAATTATCTGTTTTTTTGCACTTTACTTTACAATTGGAGGAAAATATCCCACCATCATACACACATTATCCACAATAAAAAAGTACTTCTTTCTATTTATCTACGTTTTAAACAAATTTATCCACAATTACACACACATGTATAATCTTTTCGCAGACCTTGTGTAAAATAATAAAAAACCTTTATATATACACTTTTTTATGTGGATAACTACTGTGAATATATTTCTTTTATCATAAAGTTATCCACATTTTTTATCCACAAATTTATTTTTTGTGG